>NZ_JADYXD010000068.1:0-551 GCF_015864475.1 Pseudoalteromonas sp. SWXJZ10B | reverse complement strand
CAGCAAAAGCTCGGTATCATCTTCGATATCCGTTGCAGGGTCTAATAATATAGCACGCAAACGCTCCGCAAACGGACTGCCACCTGGCTCACGCGTACGAATATAGGGAATACCACTGCCCTCTAGTCGCAAGCACAGCTGCTCAATCGCAGTGGTTTTCCCCACGCCTTCTGTGCCCTCAAAGCTGATAAAACGCCCTGTATTGGGCGTGCTAATCATAGGAGAGGTATTTGATTGTTCTGGATTCGAAGATGATACGTTGGTGTGCACGGGTACTGACATGATATGACCTTATGTCATCGATGAGCGCCATAGTGAGATTATAGCAATTAGGTTATAGCGCTCAATAAACGATAGGTTTTTTAAGAAAAAGTAGAGGTGCTGCTTTTATAGACAGTTACTGCGCTGCTGCTTGAGATTTTTTCTCAAGCATGACGCTCAAATAGTCTTTGACCGCTTGATTGTGCTCAGCCAAGCTGTTGGTAAATTTATGCCCGCCGTTACCGGTTGCCACAAAATAAAGCGCGTCGCTATCGGCAGGATGTAGCGTC
>NZ_JADYXD010000067.1:0-583 GCF_015864475.1 Pseudoalteromonas sp. SWXJZ10B | reverse complement strand
ACCAGACCCTTGGGTCACGGTAACAAAAAGTGGGGTGGTCGACAAAAGCAAGGCTCTTGCTCCTACGTATCCTCCAATGAGGAACTCAGACCTACGTAGTTCTTGATAACTGTGAGACTAAAAATAGTCTCGGTGTTTTCTTCACTAAAATGCGAACATGCTTTAGTAAAGAGACAAAACTTCCAACTGATCAGAGCAACATATGCTTTTGGATGAAAAACAATGTGTCTATCGGGGAAGGAGAGTATGCTGATGAAATTTTCTCATAACCATAAATGAGATTTTGGATGTTTAGCATTTCATTTCCAAATGACCATTTAGAGGAAACACTGGGTTCGACAAAAATAGAAGAAAATCACTCAAAGTGTATCAATCTCGCACAGGTAAGTGTTTCATCCTAATTCCGAACCATAGATATGTCATGACTTGACTTTGCAAATTATTTCCTATCAAATCAAAAATTACATGCGTGATCATGGATCAATAGGACTTCCCTTGGGAATGGGTTCTTTTGGTGGGTTTTTTTCGGCTTTTGTGTGTTTTTGGCCTTTTCCTTTTCTGTTTCTGTTGTGTGCGCGGCGAA
>NZ_JADYXD010000009.1:0-163820 GCF_015864475.1 Pseudoalteromonas sp. SWXJZ10B | reverse complement strand
GTAAACGTTGGTACAATCGGCCACGTTGACCACGGTAAAACTACACTAACTGCAGCAATCACTAACGTACTTGCAAAAGTATACGGCGGTGTTGCTAAAGATTTCGCATCAATCGACAACGCTCCAGAAGAGCGCGAACGTGGTATCACTATTTCAACGTCTCACGTTGAATACGATACTCCTTCACGTCACTACGCACACGTAGATTGTCCTGGTCACGCCGATTATGTTAAAAACATGATCACTGGTGCTGCTCAAATGGACGGCGCGATCTTAGTAGTTGCTGCGACTGATGGCCCTATGCCACAAACGCGTGAGCACATCCTTCTTTCTCGTCAAGTTGGCGTTCCTTACATCATCGTGTTCATGAACAAATGTGACATGGTAGATGACGAAGAGCTACTTGAACTAGTAGAAATGGAAGTTCGTGAACTTCTTTCAGAATACGATTTCCCAGGTGATGACTTACCTCTAATTGCTGGTTCTGCGCTTAAAGCGTTAGAAGGCGAGAAAGAGTGGGAAGATAAGATTGTTGAACTTGCAAACGCACTTGATACTTACATCCCAGAGCCAGAGCGTGACATCGATAAGCCTTTCATCATGCCTATCGAAGACGTTTTCTCAATCCAGGGTCGTGGTACTGTTGTAACTGGTCGTGTTGAAGCTGGTATCATCCGCATCAATGACGAAGTAGAAATTGTTGGTATCAATGATACAACTCGTTCTACTTGTACTGGTGTTGAAATGTTCCGTAAGCTTCTAGACGAAGGTCGTGCTGGCGAAAACATCGGCGCACTTCTACGTGGTACTAAGCGTGAAGACGTTGAACGTGGTCAAGTACTAGCTAAGCCTGGTTCAATCAACCCACATACTACATTCACTTCAGAAGTATACGTACTTTCGAAAGATGAAGGTGGTCGTCATACTCCATTCTTCAAAGGTTACCGTCCACAGTTCTACTTCCGTACAACTGACGTAACTGGTGACGTACAGTTACCAGATGGCGTAGAAATGGTAATGCCTGGTGATAACATCAAGATGACAGTAACTCTAATCGCACCAATCGCGATGGATGAAGGTCTTCGTTTTGCTATCCGTGAAGGTGGTCGTACTGTAGGTGCTGGTGTTGTAGCAACTATCGTAGCGTAATAATTAACTTTAAAGTTAATTGTTAGAAAAAGGTCACTCAGGTGGCCTTTTTTAATGCCTGAAGAAAAGTGTCATATGAAGGTGGCGCTCTTACCTTAGGCGTAGGTGCTTTGTAGCAATTATCGTAGCGTAATAATTAACCTTAAAGTTAATTATTAGAAAAAGGTCACTTAGGTGGCCTTTTTTAATACCTGAAGAAAAGTGATTGGCTTTTCGTTATAACTTTATTGCCGTAGCTTGGATTGAGTTTTACGAAACCCGAGGAAAAAGATTGCTGAAAATAACTACGCAGTTAATGGACTATTTAATACGTTAAAATGATCATGCTTTTAATAAAATTGGTACCAATAAAAAGCACGGCTAGGCCGCGCTTATATTGAATTAGCTTTTGGTACTTTAGCCAATAACTAATATACGCTAAAAAGCTTTAATTTTTCTTCGCATATTCTTCAGCTTGCTTTAAAACTCTTAATAAATTACCGCTAAGAATTTTTTTAATATCAGCATCGCTGTAATCTCTATCCATTAAACCTTGAACAAGGTTAGGGTAGCTAGATACATCTTTTAAACCGATAGGTAATGAATCGCCTACTCCATCATAATCAGAGCCAATACCTACATAATCAATACCAATTAGCTCAACTACGTGATCAATATGATCAAGTACTTGCTCAAGGCTTGCAAATGGGTAAGGGTTTTTAGCACGGTAGGCAGCATCAAAATCTTTGCTTAATTTAGTCCCGTCTTTTTTAACCGACTCTTTTGTGCTTTTTAACTGCTTGCCCCAACTACCTGCTTTAGCGGTAACAAAACTTGAGCCAAAGTTGATTTGAATAACACCGCCATTTTCTTTAAGTGCCAATAGCATGTCGTCATTCATATTACGCTCAAAGCCTGGCGTGTATTTACGAAGTGATGAATGTGAGGCAATTACGGGTGTTTTAGAGAGATCCATAACCTGATAAAACGCATCATCAGAAATATGTGATACGTCGATTAACATACCAATATTATTCATTTCAGTAATTAGCTTTTTACCAAATGGGCTTAAACCTTTCCATTTGCGGCGAATATCATAAGACGAATCCGAAATATGGTTGCTTTGCGAGTGCGCTAGCGTGATGTAGCGAATACCGCGGTCGTAAAAGTGCTGAAGGTTTTTCATATCTCCTTCGATAGGAGAGCCATTTTCCATACCCATTGCAATAGACAGCTTACCTTGCTTAAACTGCTCTTCTATATCAGTGCTTGAGCTGGCAATAGCAAACTTATCGGGTGCGCGCTGGGCTATAGCTTCCATACTATCAATCATTTGATTGGCTAGTTGGTAGCTTTTTCCTTTACCTTCAAATTCCAAATGCGCAGGAATATAAATCGACATAAACGGTGCGTTTAAACCGCCTTTTACAGCGCGAGGGTAGTCAAAATCGCCATCAGTTGTCGCTTTAGTTACATCAACCCAGCTTTCGTGAATTCGATAAGGTACGTCGATATGGGTATCAATTAAAATGGTGTCTTTAGCGAGTTTAATTGCTTTGTCGGATGCTGTTATTGTTTGTTCTGCATGGACTTGACTAGTTAATGCTAGTGATACGGCTACCACTAGAGTGCTGAGTTTTATCATGTTTTGGCTCTTTGGGTAAAAAGCCATTGTGTACGTTCAATTCAAAAGTTACAAGTACTACACCTTAATCAAACGCCTCTGCTTGATGCTCTTCACTTTGCAGCGCTTTAAATTCGCCCTTAGAAATAATAGTAACTGACTCATGTAATTCCGAGAAAAACACCATTGCTTCGCCATTTTTAAGCTGTAGCTTAACTTGGTTAACTTTAGATTCAATGCTTGCTTCTACTTCGCCATAATCGGTGCCTTCGCGCAGTACATAGCTTTCTATTAGGTTGTATAGTGTATCTTTATCGAGTTGTTCAAAAGGGATAATCATAATTGCTCTTTGTTTGCGTTGCCTAAAACATGTTGCCCAAAATAGCATGGCACGGCTTTCTCTAACCAAAATATGGGCTTAAACGGATTTTTACCGCTAATAAAACCAACATGTCCGCCTTTGTCAGAGATGCGCAGCGTAACATGCTCACTTACATCTTGCCTACTCGGTACGGCCTTAATTGAGAGCATTGGGTCGTCTTTGGCATGAATAATAAGTGTGGGTATAGCGATATCTTTTAAGTACGGCATAGCACTGGCTTTACGATAGTAATCGTGGGCATTTTCAAAGCCATGTAACGGTGCTGTAAGTTGGTTATCAAACTCTAATAAATCATCAATATTCATTAATTGATCGGTAGTTATAGGAATTTGCTGCTTAATTTGTGGCAATTTACGTTGCATCGACTTTTTCATGCGATCGAGCAGATATTTTTGGTAAATTTTACCTAAGCTTTTACGAATAACATCGCTTGATGACGACAAATCATAAGGAGCAGATACCACCGCTGCAGCACTTAGTGGGCATGCTTGTGATTGTTCACCTAAGTATTTGGCCAGTACGTTACCGCCTAACGAAAAACCTACAGCGACCATAGTGCGCTCAGGAAACTGCAGCTTTAAGTGATTAATAAAAAAAGCTAAATCGGCGGTATCACCACTGTGATAAGCACGTGGAAGGCGGTTTACTTCAGTTGAGCAGTTTCTAAAGTGCATAAGCACAACTGCGTAACCTTGTTTTTTTAAGGCCTTCATCATGCCTTTGGCATAAAAGCTATTTATATTGCCTTCAAGGCCATGTAAAACAACGGCAAGTGGAGCGGTTTCGTTATGTGGAAGTGACCATGCGAGCTCAATAAAGTCACCATCAGGTGTATCAAGTTGCTCAAGTTCGTAGCGAGTGTGGTGAAATGGGCGGAAAAAACGCGGCATTATGGTTTGAACGTGACGATTGGTCATCCACCATGCTGGTTTGAACTGAGAGATCATGTTTGTACTACGCACTTTGTATTAAACGAAAAGCTAGTGTACCAAATTTTTCGCTTCAGAAAATAAAAAGCGCCTAACTAGTAAACTAATAAGGCGCTTTAGTGCGTCGTGCTTAATTTTGTTCGGGAATTTCTGCATCATGTATTTTTTTCAAAAAGAAAAAAGCAAAAAATATACACAAAGAAACAACGATGGTTAAAAACCCAAAAGACATAAATAAAACTGGATCTGTAAAAAAATCTCTAAAGAATACGTTCATGAGTTGTTCCCCTCGTTGTTGATGGGTTAATCATAGGCGGTGTTTGCAGGTCGCAACGTGATCGAGATCAAGTTATTTACATAAGCAGATATAGGGGTGAAGCTAAGTTGATTTAGATCATGCTTTAAAGGCTACTAAGTTATTACCACTGAGAGCTAAGAGAGTTTTTCACTTTACCTAAAAGCGTAGCGCTTTAAACTTTTTTGAGTAAACCACTTAAAGATTTTTTGCACAAAGAGAAAAGAATGAGAAGTAAATGAGGGTAGAGCAACAAACTGCTCAATATTTATATCTAAGTAATCTAGTTTGTTTTCCTCTAAAAGCGAAGCGCCTCTTAACTTCTTTGTGAATAAATTACTTAAAGGTCTTTGCGCAAAAAGAAGAAAAAGAGAAGTAAATGGGGGCAGGGTAATAAAATGCTGAGCTAAACAGCCGCTCAATATTTATATTTTTATCTAAGTAATCTAGTTTGTTTTCCTCTAAAAGCGAAGCGCCTCTTAACCTCTTTGTAAATAAATTACTTAAAGGTTTTTTGCACAAAGAAAATAGAATGAGCAGTGGAGGAGGGTATAAAAAGTCGCAGCCTAAGTGGCTTTCATATACAGCTCAATATTGTTTGGTTCTGCATGCTCGATTAATTCAAACTCATTTACTGCTTCAATCAACATATGTTGCTGTTGTTTTTCAAGCTTTAGCTCAGCGCTTAGTAACTCTGCGCGTATTGTGGCGTAATCACTTATCGTATTCTGATTAGCTTTTAAATAGCTACGAGCAGCGCGCAGAGGCTGTAATGCATAAGTATCAAATTCACTAACTACTTGCGTTAACTCATTTAGCTGTTGGGTATTAATACTTAAATTTAATGAGTCTAAATAAAGTAGCAATAAGCATAAATTAACATTTTTTCCTTGCTGGTTTTGTAGTGCCAGCAAGGTTGTTTGTTGCTCAGGCTTTGCGTACAAAGTGCACGCAAACTGCCAAAAATGGTCGCTATTGAGCAAGTTCATCGGCGAACGCCTGCTCTTTTTCTTCCATTTCTTCAAGTGCCATAAGTAACTCTTCTTCAACGTCGTTAAGTTTAGGTGTAAGCGTTGCTTGCTTGGCTAATAACTCTTTAAGCTTGGCTTTGTTGTCGTCGTTGTACAGTTCGTTATCACCTAAGGTCACTTCAACTTCACTTAATTCGGCGGTGAATTTATCGAGTTGCTTTTCAAGCTTTTCAATTTGCTTTTTAAGTGGCTGAATGGCTTTTCTAAACTCAGCCTCTAAGCGCTTTTGCTCCTTACGATTAACACCTGGGTTTGCTTTAGGCTCGTCGGTTTGCTGCGCTTTAACCGCTTCTTTATTCGCATTAAGTAGCCATTGGTAATATGCATCTAGGTCGTAACCAAACTGGGTTACTTTGCCGTCATCTACTAAGTAAAACTCATCGGCGGTATTTTTAAGCATATGGCGATCGTGCGATACGGTAACCATAGCGCCTTCAAAACCTTGTAGTGCCATAACAAGTGCATGGCGCATTTCTAAATCAAGGTGGTTAGTTGGCTCATCGAGTAGTAATAAGTTTGGTTTTTGATATACCAACATGGCAAGTACTAAACGTGCTTTTTCGCCGCCCGAAAACGGGGCTACAGGCTCAAGCGCTTTATCGCCAATGAAGGCAAAGCCGCCTAAAAAGTCACGTAGTGATTGTTCAGTGGCTTTTGGGTCTAGTCGTTGTATGTGCGTTATTGCACTGGCTTTTAAATCAAGCGATTCAAGCTGATGCTGCGCAAAGTAACCAATATTTAATCCGTGATGTTGAATAACTTTACCTGCTTGCGGCTCTAAATCACCAGAAAGCAGTTTAATTAACGTTGATTTACCCGCGCCATTTCGACCAAGTAAAGCAATTCGGCTACCTGGTACAAGGTTTAGCTCTATATTATTTAAAATAGTGACGTCACCATAACCCGCTTTGGCTTTATCTATTGTCATTAGTGGGTTTGGTAATGCTTTTGGCTCTGCAAACTCAAAGTTAAATGGCGAGTCGGCATGTGCTGGCGCTAGTTTTTCCATGCGTTCAAGTGCTTTTACACGGCTTTGTGCTTGTTTAGCTTTACTGGCTTTTGCTTTAAAGCGCGTTATAAACTGCTCAAGGTGCGCAATTTGATCTTGTTGCTTATCAAACATCGCTTGTTGTTGTAGCAAGCGCTCTGCTTTTTGGCGTTCAAACTGCGAGTAGTTACCTTTGTACACGTTGATAAGCTGCTTATCTACGTGCCAAATTTGATCAACCACCGCATCTAAAAACTCACGGTCATGTGATATAAGTACAAGGGTGCCGGTATAAGCACGTAAAAAACGCTCAAGCCAATAAACGGCATCTAAATCAAGGTGATTTGTTGGCTCATCAAGAAGTAGTAAATCGGCGTCGCGTATTAATGCTTGGGCAAGGTTTAAACGCATACGCCAACCACCCGAAAATGAGCTGACAGGGTTTTCTATAAGGTTATTGGCAAAGCCTAAGCCGTGTAATAGCTCACCGGCGGTTGATTCAATGCTGTAGCCTTTAATGTTTTCAAGCTGAATATGTACTTTGGCTTGTGTGTCGCCATCGTTGTTTTTCTCGGCCTCACGCAGTGCTATGCGCATTGCGTAGTATTCTGGGTGGCCTTGAAGTACATAATCAATCGCGCTTATTTCAAGTGCAGGTGTCTCTTGCTTAACAGAGGCAATAGACCAATCTTTTGGAATGCTGCAGTTACCGGCATCTAATTGCAGTTCTGATTTTAGTAAACCAAATAACGTTGATTTTCCGCAGCCATTAGCGCCAACAAGGCCTACTTTGTGCTCTGGGAATAACGTAGCTGATGCGTTTTTTAATAAGGCTTTACCGCCACGAAGTAGTTCTATTTCTGAGATTTGGATCATGAATGCGTTACTTTGCTGTGCCCTTGTTAAGTTGGCGCTATCATAACATAGAACTTAATGCTCTTATCAAGCGTATCAACAAGTGAAGTTATACGATAAAATAGCGGCAGTTCAAACCACAGGAAAAATGTTGTGAGACAAAAGAAGCGATTTATTGCTGGTGCATCGTGCCCTGACTGCAAAGCCATGGATACTATGATGCTATACAGAGAACATGATGTTGAAAAAGTAGAGTGTGTTGAGTGTGGTCATAAAATGGCGCAACCCGATAACGCTGTTCAGGCGTCTACTCGCCAATTTGAACAAGTAATTGGTGTATTTAAACCGGGCGACTAACCCGGTTTTTTATTGCCTAATTTTTACCGGTTTTAGTAATGCGGTGGAGGCGGCTCAGGTGCTTCAGACATCATAGACGATGATGACTGCGACTCTTTAATCTTCTCTGCTAGCAGCTCAGTTTGGCGTTTCATTTTTGCTAACAGTTGCTGGTGCACTTTTATTTCATCATTTAAGACTTCAATCGTTTCGTCTTGAAAAGCCACTTTGGCTTCAAGTTCCATTAAGCGATGTTCAATTGTGTTCATTATTCTCTCGTATAATAAATCGCTCTGCGATACCGCTGGAGCTTTCGGTTAACAACGACTTACCGTTATCTGTAAATGTCACATCTAGCACCACCGCCGATTTAGGCTTACTGCCTTCGCGCGGGGTAACCTGCCAAGTTTGAATCTTTTCACCGCTTGGTATTTGCCACAAATCTACGCGCTTATTTGGCGAGCCGGTTGCAAGCAAAGTGCCTTGTTCGTTAAAACGCACAGCAGTAAAAATTTTCTGACGCGCAATATACTTCAGTTTACTCACAAGATCACCTGTAGTCAGCTTCCATACATTTGCTTGTGCCATACTGTCGGCCGTAAACGCATAGCGACCCTGTGGATCGAGCGTCACTTGGGTAACACGCGTTGGGTGATTAAAACGATGAATTACTTGCCCTGTACGTGTATCCCAAAAGTAAGCAACATAATCGTTAGAGCCACTTAAGGCGTAGCGTCCGTTAGGTGATAGGTCAACGGTGTTAACTTTATCTTGATGACCTAAAAACTCAATACGACGTCCGGTTTCTAGGTTTACAAATACGACAACGCCGTCGCTACGGCCGTATAAAACACTACGGCCTTGATTGCTAATAGCAATATCGCGAATACTGGCTTTTTGTATTTTGTAATAACCTTTATTTTTGCCTGTGGCTATATCCCACACAGCAAACGTGTTTTTTTCGGCGGTAACAGCCACGCTGTTATCAAAAGCAATAGCAACGGCGTATACCAAACTGTCTTGATCTTGCTGCTGAAACCATTGGTATTTTAGTACCTGCTGTTGATTATCCCACAGGGCGACCCCATGGTTGATAGAGGAGATCAAACTGTATTTACCATCGTTTGAAAGTGTTGATGAAAACGCACCTTGTGCAGCATGTTCGTAACTTGCTACAGCGTGTTGTTTTTTATCGGTACAGGCGATGGCTAAAAAACAGCTAAATACGATTAAAAAAGTACGAAATATCGACATATTACAGGTATTTCCCCTTAACTCTTAGTGACTGAGAGGTTAGACTAGGACGCGTTAAATGCCTAGGTTGTTTGTCTAATCACTGGATATGTTTTTAGTTTAGCTAACAATGTGGAATTTAGTCATTAAACAAGCAGCCTATCATGTGGGCCGTTAATCTTTAACTAGTAATAATACATTAAAATGACAACTGCAAAGTGTGTCGGAGATTTAAAATGAAAAAGACGATTAGATTGTCATTGATTGCAGCGTCAGTTTTAGCGCTTACAGCTTGTAATCAAGAAGCAAAAAAAGAACAAGCTGAAGTTAAATTAGACACTGTAGAACAGCAACAAGCATACGGTATTGGTGCATCTGTAGGTAACTTTTTAAATAAAGACCTAGCAGACAAAACAGAAATTGGTATTGAGCTAGACCAAGCACTTCTAATCCGTGGTTTTGAAGATGCACTTGCTGGTAATGCAAAAATTGACGAAGAAAAAATTCGCGAAGTATTAACTGAACTAGATACATCAGTACGTACTAAGCAAGAAGAAAAAGCAAAAGTAGAGTCTGAAAAAAGCAAAGAAGCGGGTGTTAAATACCTAGCTGACAACGCTAAAAAAGAAGGCGTTACAGTAACTGAGTCTGGCCTGCAGTATGAAGTACTTAGCGAAGGCGATGGCGAAAAGCCAGTAGCAACAGACGTAGTTAAAGTACACTACAAAGGTACTTTATTAGACGGTACTGAGTTTGATAGCTCATATGCACGTAACGAACCTACAACTTTCCCTCTTAACCGCGTAATTGCTGGTTGGACTGAAGGTTTACAACTTATGTCAGTGGGTTCTAAGTACAAGTTCACTATTCCTTCAGAACTTGCTTACGGCGACCGTGACTTAGGTAAGATTCCAGCTAATTCAACACTTGTATTTCAAGTTGAATTACTTGAAATTCAAAATGAAGAAGCACCAGCACAATAATAAGTTTATTGTGTAAATGCAAAAAGGGACCTTAGGTCCCTTTTTTAATATGCGTAAATAACATATTAGTTTGCGTGATTAGAAAACAAGTTATCAATAAGCTCATCTTCAAGTGCAAAGCGTGCTTCTAATGCCTCACCAATAACAGACAAGTCATCATCAAAACCCTTTAACAAGTCTTCTTTGTCTACTTCAGCGTACTTATCATTAAAATCTAACGCTATGTCGGTTGTACTGGAAATACGCGGGTAAATAGAGTTTGCAAGCTCTTGGCTCTGTAAGCCCTTTTTTTCACATGCTTTTGCTATATCGTCATACACTTCAAAATGGCCCGCAGATAGGTAATCCATTAAAAGTTGGCAAAATGATTCAATTAGTTTTGGCTCTGGCAATGCTTGATCTTGTTTTTCGTACGGCGTAAAACCTGCAATTTTGCAATAAAGTACAATAAGGTCTTGGCGTTCGTTTAGCCATTTATCAATTACTGTGTGGCTACCACCCCATTTTTGTTGAGCTTTTTCTACACGCGTCAGCATAACTGTTCTCCTAGCTGGGTTGGTCTTTCAATTAGAATATAATAAGTTTATGTACATCAAGATATATTTAATTTGCGAGTATATCAACAAGTAAAGTTGAGCTACTTTGAGGGGTGTACCTTTTTATATAATCTAAGGCGAGGGATTTTATTTTAGGCAAGAAAAAACCACCAGTTACGGTGGTCTAATTTCTTTCATTGACTTGTTATAACAAGCTTTCTTATTTTTATGAGATGATTTTTATTGTTATTATTTTAAAACATTTATTTTTATTGTTTTAAGATTTTTATTATTGTTTTTGTTAACGCGGGACAAACAATAACAAGGTTTTTGTGATGTTGCAAACATATTAATAAAAAGTTTTAAATGTTATTCTTTTTTGCTTGTTTTATAGTCAAAATGGATTAAAGCACGCCATTATATTGATCTGCCTCTAGGTAAAGCTGTTTTCGTCCCTAAGCAATAGAGGGTCGGAGAATATGGTGGTACAATCTTGCACAATTTATACAAGTCTTAGGATCATTTACGCCATGAGCGAATTAAAAAACGACCGTTATTTACGTGCACTTGCAAAACAACCTGTTGATGTAACTCCGGTATGGATGATGCGCCAAGCAGGACGCTATTTACCAGAGTATCGCGCTACACGTGCACAAGCGGGCGATTTTATGAGCCTGTGCCGTAATGCTGAACTTGCATGTGAAGTAACACTGCAGCCACTACGTCGCTACCCGTTAGATGCCGCTATATTATTTAGTGATATTTTAACGATTCCAGATGCGATGGGTTTAGGTCTTTACTTTGAAACTGGCGAAGGCCCTAAGTTTGAACGTCCTATTTCATCACTTGCTGATGTTAAAAAAATTCCAAAGTTAGACCCTACAGACGAGCTTGGCTACGTAATGAACGCAGTAAGCACTATTCGTCGTGAACTTAAAGGTGAAGTACCGCTTATTGGTTTTTCTGGTTCACCTTGGACGCTAGCAACTTATATGGTTGAAGGCGGTAGCAGCAAAGTATTTGGTAAAATCAAAAAAATGGCGTTTGCAGAGCCGCAAACACTTCATTTATTACTCGATAAGTTAGCTGACTCAGTTATTGATTATTTAAATGCTCAAATTAAAGCTGGCGCGCAATCGCTAATGGTATTTGACTCATGGGGTGGTGTATTAAGCCCGCGCGATTACAACGAATTTTCACTGCAATATATGCATAAAATTGTAGATGGCTTAATTCGTGAATACGATGGTCGTAAAGTACCGGTTACTTTGTTCACTAAAAATGGTGGTCAATGGATTGAAGCTATTGCAGCAACAGGTTGTGATGCAATTGGTCTTGATTGGACTATTAATATTAGCGACGCTAAACGCCGTGTGGGTGATAAAGTAGCTCTACAAGGTAATATGGACCCATCTATGTTACACGGTACACCAGAGCGTATTCGCCAAGAAGTAGGCACTATTTTAGAAGACTTCGGTACAGGCAATGGCCACGTGTTTAACTTAGGCCACGGTATTACACCAGATGTAGACCCTGAAAATGCTGGTGTATTCATTAATGCAGTACATGAGCTAAGTGCTAAGTACCATAAGTAATAGCTACTTAAATAAACTTTAAAACTGTTTAAAAGTAAAAAACCCGCTAAGTTGCGGGTTTTTTGTTACCTATTTATAAAGGCTTTTAAAACTTCTTAGTTAAGCAGTTATTTAAATAAGCGATTTAAACCATTTAATGCCGCAACACGGTAGGCTTCAGCCATGGTTGGGTAGTTAAATGTGGTATTTACAAAGTAGTCGATATTATTGCCACCATTTTTTTGCTCCATAATGGCTTGGCCAATGTGAACAATTTCAGAGGCACGTTCGCCAAAACAATGTACGCCAAGTACTTCTTTGGTTTCAGTGTGGAATAATATTTTTAAACTACCTACTTCAGTACCAGCAATTTGCGCGCGAGCCAAATGCTTAAACTGTGCACGGCCAACTTCATACGGTACTTTAGCGGCTGTAAGTTCTTGCTCTGTTTTACCTACTGAGCTCATTTCTGGAATGGTATAAATACCAGCTGGAATATCAACAATCAGGCGGTCGTCACAGTTACCACACGCAATTGCATCAGCAGCTATGCGACCTTGGTCAAACGCAGCACTTGCAAGGCTTGGATAGCCAATTACATCACCTACAGCGTAAACGTTATCAATTTCTGTTTGATATGTTTCGTTAACTTTTAATTGGCCACGGCTATCGGCTTTTAAACCAATGGCTTCAAGGTTTAATGTATCAGTGTTACCAGTACGGCCATTAGCAAATAAAATACAGTCAGCTTTTACGCGTTTGCCTGATTTTAAATGCATAATAACGCAGTCGTCACGGGTCTCTATTCGGTCAAACTCTTCGTTATGACGAATAACAATACCGCTGTTCCAAAAGTGATAGCTAAGCGCGTCAGATATTTCAGCATCCATAAAAGCAAGTAATCGGTCGCGTGTATTAACTAAATCAACTTTAGCGCCTAAACCTTTAAATATAGAAGCGTACTCACAACCAATTACACCAGCGCCGTATATAAGTACGCGGTGAGGGTCGTGTTTAAGACCTAAAATAGTGTCGCTCTCATAAATACGAGAATGCGTAAAATCGACTTCAGGTGGGCGATAAGGGCGTGAGCCGGTTGCTATAACAATCGTTTTAGCAGTCAGTCGCTCAGTTGAACCATCATTTCTTTTTACTTCAATTGTGTGCTTATCTACAAAGCTCGCATCACCTTGAAACATATGAATGCGGTTACGATCGTAAAAGCTACTACGTAAATTAGATTGCTTAGAAATAACAGAACTTGCGTGACGTAAAATATCAGGAAATGTTAAGCGGCTAGGGCGCTCACCAACATTAAATAACGGATTTGCTTTGTATTCAATATAGCGGCTAACAGAGTGGCGAAGCGCTTTTGAAGGAATTGTTCCCCAATGCACACAACCGCCACCAACTGATTCTTGGCGTTCAATAACCGCTACTTTTTTGTCATTTTTTGAAAGGTTCATGGCGGTACCTTCACCGCCAGGACCCGTGCCAATAATTATTGCATCATATTGGTATGTCACGGGTACTTTTTTTTGTTCTGGTTGTTTGGCCACAGCCACTCCTAAATTAATTAAAAGAGGCTTTTAATAACCTCGCATTAAGTGCTAGCCATGCCTGTTTTTGATTTTCCCAGGCGGCTTCCAACTCATGGTATTGTGCCATTAATGCTGAGCGTTCACACTGCTTTGCCATGTTATTTTTTTTAACTTCTAACACTTGTTTTTGTAGTGAACAATAATTTTGCAGTTTTTTCAGCAGTAAATCGTACTCTTGTTGTAATAATGTAATCTTATCTTGTGCTAAAGGCAATTTTGCAAGACGCGTTTGCGTTTTGCTCATTAGCGTTTCGGCCTTTGCTTTTTCGATACGTTCAACTGGCGTACGCTTTAATTTATTAGCTAAACCAACAGCTGCTAAAGAGCGGATCATCCATTTTGTTGGATCGTAATGAAACCATTTAATACCGTTACGGTAGTCGCTTGCAAAAATATGGTGGAAGTTGTGATACCCCTCACCGTATGTAAATAACGCTAAAAAGCCGTTATCGCGTGCCGTATTTTTTTCGGTGTATGGGCGAGAGCCCCAAATATGTGCAACCGAATTTATAAAAAAGGTAAAGTGTTGGCTTAGTACTAAGCGTAGTAAACCTGCAAGAATTAACATACCCCACACATCACCAACTAATAAACCAAGTGCAAGAGGCAAACCTACATTCATAGCAATAGCTAGTTTTAAGTAGTGCTTATGTTGCCACATAACGACTTTATTTCGTTGTAAATCACGACAATTACTATAGTCGTTGTAGCTATCGCCTTGGTAGTCACGTAACATCCAGCCGATATGGCTATACCAAAAACCATTGGTAGCCGCGTAAGGGTCTTTTATTGGGTCGTCAACTTGACCGTGATGTATACGGTGATCGCTACTCCAATGCAAAGCACTGTTTTGTAGTGCAAAAGCACCGCCAAGCGCAAAAATAAATTCAACAGCAGGGTGTGCGTTATAGGTTTTATGTGCCCATAATCGATGGTAGCCAGCAGTAATTGATAAGCCTGCATAAAACATGCAGCCAACAAAAGCAATCCAATGCGCGCTGGTAAATCCGTAGCTAATGGCGTACCAAGGTACAAGTGTGGCAGCCGCCAAAAAGGTTAGGCTAAAAAATAGGACGTTTGTCCAAATAATCGGTGGTTTATTCATAATTCTCAATCTCAGCGTACAACTGTAAGCTAAAATAGTATTTCAAACTCTCGTCGTCAAGTATTAGACTGTACAATTGAGCTAATATCACTAAATATTCATATAAAATAATTCAGGGAGCTGTTGATGTCGGGTGTTAGAGCGCAACAGAAACAAAAAACACGACAGGCGTTAATTCAAGCGGCATTTAATCAGCTGAGTGCTGATCATAGTTTTTCGAATTTAAGTTTACGCGAAGTAGCACGAGAAGCTGGTATTGCCCCAACTTCTTTTTATCGTCATTTTAAAGACATGGATGAGCTAGGTTTAACCATGGTAGACGAAGCCGGTTTAACCCTTCGTCAACTAATGCGTCAAGCACGCAGACGAATAGCAAACGATGGCGGCAGTGTTATAAATACCTCAGTGGTTACTTTTATGGAGTTTATTGATAACTCAAGTAACCAATTTAGGTTGTTGCTGCGAGAACGCTCAGGGACTTCTAAAGCATTTAGAGCCGCTGTAGCGCGCGAGGTAAAACATTTTATTTTAGAGCTGGCTCATTATTTAGAAAGCGAAACTAAATGTAATGCTATGCATGCCTATATTCAGGCGGAATCTATGGTAACGCTCGTATTTAATGCGGGTGCAGAAGCGCTCGATATAGAAGGATTGCAACGCGACGAATTAATTGAGCGCGTTATTTGGCAGCTGCGTTATATTACTCGTGGAGCCGGACATTACGTAAGAGAAAACACTGAACAAAGTTAGCAAATTTAAAAATTCATTGTAGATTTTTTGTGCCTATTTCTTTATATTAACGCACTATAATAACGGCATACCTTTTAGCCGTAACTAAATAATAAATAAGTCTCTTATTAAGAGAAAGCGAGGATGCAAATGCTCACCAAGGATCCGGTGAACTTAAATTACCCCCCACTATTTGAACAACCACATAATGAGCCTGAAAATTCAGAGCCTGTGGTTACATTCTCTTATTTAAGTCGTGCTCAGCTTTGCAAACTTCCTAAAGTGTTGCAAAGGCAACTGCAAGACAACCTGTTTGGTGCGCTAGATAAACACCAAGCTGCGCGATTACGCGACGACACTCGGTGCCAATATTGGGCTAAAGACAAAGAGTGGAAAAAGGTACCATATTCTCTGTTTAAGCAAGCTAGTACACGCCTAGCTGTTTACCCAAAACAAACTCAAGCACCAACAAAGTACTCGGGCGCGGTTAATAATGGTTCAGTTACATCATCGCAAACAGCGTTGCAAAACAATACTTTTATAAATAACACAGTAATGACGCCAAGCACTTCTGCATTTATAAACAGCCAATCAGCTGCGCAAAATAGTCCGCAATTTATAAATCAGCAAAGTTATAATCAAAAACCTAAAAAAGCAGCGCAACCTGTACAACAGCATGCGCCCGCTGTACGTATTTATAAGCCAGAGCTAAACAGCACAATGCTACTAAAAGCATCGCACACTGTTAGGCAAAATTTTACAACCCACGTACTTAGCGCCGCCGAAACCGTAGAGCAATTAGCACAGCAATATACCGGCTATAAAAATGCCAATTTAATTTACGATTACAACCTAGGTTATAGCGAGCGCAAACCTGCTAAAGCAGGCACAAGCTTAACAGTACCCAGTGGTTGGAAACTCAATATAGAAGGCTCATGCAGTAACAGTCGCAGTGTAGTTATTCAATGGCAAGGGCCAACAAGTGGTCAAATAACACTACAACTAGAAAAAAAACGCCCAGACGAAGTCTCGTTTTGGCAGCACTACGCTGAGGTAAAACCGGGTCTTTATAATGTTACGGTAACGGCCAGTGGCGCAACCGACACCACCACATTTACTGTTGAACAACCCACTTTAGCCTACGAAATAGAACTACTCGACGAAGCTGGCGAACCACAAGCCAACATGGGCTACAAAATACGCCTACGCAACGGCCACATTATTACCGGGCAGCTAGATCAAAACGGTTATACCAACGTATCAGGCCCCGACTTTGAAAACGCTAAAGTCAGCTTTTTTGAACTCGACAGCGAAGATTGGTCTGTAGGCAAAGTTTAAGGATACACAATGACCCAACAACACACTGTAGCTCAAGGTGAAACGCTATTGCGCATAGCAAAGCAATACGGCTACCAAACATCTAAAGCGCTTTACAACCACCCAAGCAACGCAGAGTTTAAAGCCTTACGCCCAGACCCAAACTTAATTTACCCGGGCGATAAAATTACTATTCCGCCAAAAAAAGAAAAGTTTATACCGCTGCGCACCAACAGCATTAATAGCTTTGTTGTACAAAACGAAAAAGAGTATTTTCGCCTGCAAGTATCGTACGACGACGGCGATAACGTAGCCGGTAAACGGGTAGTACTCAACATTGGTAGCCAAACAATAGATATCGTCTTGCAAAGTGATGGGCTTATCGAAGTAGAGCTTAATGATAACGACGCCCTAACCGGCACCGTCGATTTATACTTAAATAAAGGCGACACGACGCCAACTAAAAGCTTTAACGTACAAATAGGCAATCTAGACCCAATCGACACGCTTTCAGGTGTGCAAGGCCGGTGCAATATGCTTGGGTTTGATTGTGGTACGGTTGATGGTGTTATGGGTAAAAAAACTCGCATTGGTGTAAAAGAATTTCAGTACGAGCACGCTCTCGACATAGACGGCATACCAGGCCCTAAAACCAAAGCAAAACTACAACAAGTATTTGGGAGTTAGTATGAGTACCCCGCACAGTATGGCAATGGTAGTAAATAACATAAACCCGTTAACTATGGTTAAGCCTGCTTTTGTATTTATGTATCAGGTTGATCCAAATACGCCAAAGTATGACAAAGAGCAGCTTATACTTATAAATAAACAACATAGCTGGCAACAAGTACAATCTATAGCCAGTGTAAGGCTTGATTCCACGTGGGTAAAAATAAAATTTACTAATATCCCTCAAAGTGGCAACTTTGATTTAATGCAAGACCCAAATGATGGTCAACCAGCTTATTATATTTTCGACAATGTCCCATTCAGTAAGCTTTACAAGCAAACGCCAGAAACCGTTTTAATGGCAGAAATAGTAGAAGAGTAAGTACGAGCACTTTGACTCAATAACACAAGTTTTAATGAGTGCGCTTATTTATATTACCTCGTAAATAAGTGCATGTAGTAAAAGGATAGTTTTAATGACGTTTTTAAAAAATCACAGAATGCTTTGCGCCCTCAGCGTTTGTTTTAGCTTATTGCTAAGCGGTTGCTCAGAGCCCTCATCGCAAAGTTCACCACAAGTAGAGGTTGATGTTGCTAAATACCCATGGGCTAAAGAGCATAAAAACCATCCAGAGTGGCCACTAGACATACGTGAAGAGGTGTATGGCGATGCCGATACATTTTCAACCCCGCGGTTAATGTTCTGGAATAAATACAAATACAGCGAAGTACGCACGCTGTGGTCATCACGCCTTGATGGCTCAGATAGGCGCCGTATTATTCCTGAGAAAATATTTACTCAAATGGAGCCTGCGGGATTGCATCCACCAGCACGCTCACCAGATAACCGTTATATAGCTATTTCGGGTTATATAAATGACCGAGCGACTCGCCAGTTATACGACACCAAAGAAAAAAAACTCATTACCATGTCTGGCGGGGGTGGTTACCCGTGGTTTAACTGGACCTCAGACAGTGAAAACGTCATTTTTTACTCAGATGGCAAAAACTTTAATTACCATGTACCAACAGGGGATCTAACCCCTCGACCTCAAATTCACCACAGCGGCGCTGCTTTTTTACTCCCGGGAGATAAAGAATTTTTAGCCATAAAGCACGATGGCTTTTGGATACATAAGTTTAATGGTGAAATAGTACGCAAAGTTAATTTTGGTTTTCCGAAAGCGTGGGAGATGAAAAACCACCGTATTTCACCGGATGGTAAATATTTAGCGTTTATGACTCATTTAAGGCCAAAAGCACATTTTCATTGGGTTAATATTGCTAACCCTGAAATAAAACATTCAGAAATAGGGGAAGGTAATGGCGTTATTTTTTCTCCAGAGGAAGATTACCAATTGCAGTATGTAACAACGTTTTCAAAAGAGCGTGGTGAAAACGGCTTATATCCTTCAAGGCGTATAATAAGAACAAAAAATATAGTGACCGGTGAGCAAGCTGAGGCGCTAGTAAAAGAAAAGAGAATTTGGGGTCTGGATACATTAGGTCCAATAGCTGTTACAAATTTAGCAGCAGAAGGAAAATAAAATGCATGAAATGAGCAAAGGATCTGCAAGCCCATTGGTTTATTTACTAACTGGTTATGTTGAAAACAACAAACCGGTGGGTAAGTTAACCCCGGTAGCAAATCGAATCGTGGTGGCTGAGCAGCCAAAGCTAGCCACATATGATGCAAAAAAGCCTATTGTATTAAAAACAAATAAGGCCGGTATTTTATCCACGATAAACAGTGGTTCATTAGATGTCCGGCAGCCATTTCATTCATACACTGCCATTAATGAACGACCTATTATTATTCCGCCAATGGAGTCTATTGGGCTTATTGCCAATAATAACCCTAATGGATGGGCTCAAGAGTTTGTTGATAATTTAAAAAATTACAGTAGCTCAAATACGCCGTTATTAGAGTTACAAACAGTCCCTGTTACAAATTTAAAACAGCCTGCAGAAAATAGCGAAGACGACACGTACAATAAGTGGTACGCAAAAGAAATTACTCAAAAAAATGTTAAAAGTATTCAAGCGTATGTGTTGGCTAAAACACGGGCAATAGTCTTAAGCATTAACCCAAATATACCTCTCTATTCTCCAGATGAAAATATTGTTTTGTCACCACCAGTGGGGGAGGACATATTTGCTACTTTCGATCCTGAAACAAAGTTAGCTGTTATATCAGGTACTGACAAGAAGTTACCTAAAGGGTTGTACCGCACTAAAGTAAGGTTAAATACAGAGTTATTTGAAGAGCAGACTAAGCGCTGGTGCAATAAATCTATTCAATTTGATGGTACTTATTATTACTATGAATTAGCCGAAATGGTGCGTTTTGATATAAAAAATGAAGCGGGTGAGTTTGATGTAATTAACTGCGACCCGCTTTCGGTTGAAGAGGCAATAATAAAACAATTTCCTCGCTTTTATAGCCACTTAATAAGTTATGCAAAAGATTTAAAAACCGAGCATGCCACGTATGATCCTAAAAATATTAGTGTTAAAGATGAAAACGGTAAAGAAATTGGTCGCGCCAAAGTTAGTGATGAACCTATAAAAATAGCCAGTGGCTTTGAGAGTTTTTGCCATGGCTGGTCTGTAGCAAAAGGTCGCGCACAATTAGCCGCAGGATTAATAAATACCGATATAACCGCTAGCGCCAGTAACGGTAATTTTACCACTAATGGTAAGTTTGTTTTAGGGAGTAAAATTGCTAAAGCAATACATACTCATTTAAATGAAACAGAAGATAAAACCATTCAAGCAACGCTAGATGCCGTGTTTGCTATGCAAGATGGGCAGGATGCTTGGAAAAAACTACGTGAAGCTCGCGCAGCTTTAACAACTGATAACTGGAAAGATGCACTCGCAAAAAACCTTTGGCGCTTACCTACTTCTACACCAGAACAAATGGCACAGTATAATAGCAGTATAGCTGGACGTATTGGCATTCCTAAATCGGCAATGGATGCAACAGGCAATGCGCTCAATATAGCTGACTTAGCTACTAACATTGCTGCTCTTGGGCAAACGACAGTACAACAAATTGGTACAAACATCCCTAATCTAGCGCAAGCTAAACAGCATTATAAAACCGTTGCCCAGGATTACTTTGAGCATTTAAGTGCTAAAGAAATTGTAAAAGATGTAGTAATTGAAGGGACGTTTTCGCTTAATAGCGAGCAAGTAACCGATGATTACCGCAATACCATTTTGCAGCAAAGCGAGGCTGTTATAAAAGCGCTTAAGCAAAATGAGAGCCTTAAAGTGACCGTGGC
The DNA here is from genome assembly GCF_015864475.1 of Pseudoalteromonas sp. SWXJZ10B. Classification (NCBI taxonomy): domain Bacteria; kingdom Pseudomonadati; phylum Pseudomonadota; class Gammaproteobacteria; order Alteromonadales; family Pseudoalteromonadaceae; genus Pseudoalteromonas; species Pseudoalteromonas sp. SWXJZ10B. The sequence goes on along the minus strand of NZ_JADYXD010000009.1, from coordinate 143,215 downwards.
AGGCCACACCTGCGATATAGGTAATTACGATTATAATATAGCATTATCTGAGCGACGAGCAGAGGCTGTTAAGCACATTTTAGTGACCCAAGCAGGCATTGATGAGGCGCGTATTGAAGTACTAGGGCTGGGTTATGCTCAACCACTTATAAATAATAAAGATGAGGCAAGCCGAGCACAAAACCGCCGTGTACACATTACCGCATATGCTATTAGCCAAATAAATGTTTGCCCATCTCGTGAAGGTATGGACAGTTTAGAGCGTTTTCGTAATTTAACCGTAGCCAATGATATAAAAGTAGATGAAACAGGCGACGCTATGGCGTGGCAAATGATTAACATTGCTTTGGGTGTTATGGCATTTATTCCGGCAACAGCTCCCATTGCTGCGGCAGTAGCTGTTATAAAAGCGGGCGGCGCTATCGCCACGTCAGCTGCGAATTTAATGGATGAAGTACTCCTCGATAACGCCTGTAAACATTATTATGCAGAAATTCAGCGAGATAAACGCCTAGGCCAAGAGTGTGCAGCTAATCAAGGTATGATGCATGAGCTATTAAGTGAATATAATAAAGACGGAAAAGCGCAGCAAAGCACACAATGGGCTGCCCAGTTTAGACTACGTTCAGAGGCAATATCGGGCCTTATGGGATTACTACTAAGGGCTCAGCGTGAAGGTGATAAAAGCCAGTATTATTCAAACTTAGAGCGCTATAAAGTAAAAGAATACATAGAAAACTTTTTATTAGGTGATAGCTGGGCACTGCCTAATTTACCTGGTGCATCAATTAGGATGGATACCTTTTGGGTGTTTTTAATTGATAGCATTACCAATCAAAAGCAAAAAAAAAGCGGTGATAAAAAAGCACTTTACGGCTTTAGTGACAACTACAGCTTGCTAGATAAAGCGGCACGTAAAGCCGTAGTTACAGATCCTGAAAACACGCTTTATTTGCAATCGCAATTTAATCCGTATGGCTTTTATATGATGACGGTGCCAACTCTCGCGCGTGAGCATAATTATATTACGGCTGAATTTCAAAATTACTTCCCCATTCACACATTTTCTACGCAAGAAAAAGAAGGCAGTAAATACCTCGAAAGCTTTGCAAACACCTTTGAGCCGGTATTTTCTGAATATGGTGAGGCAAGTTATCATCACAGTGCCATATATTATCAAGACCAAGCCTCCAAGGAGTGGTTGCCTATTGTATCGAATAAAACAAGGCGACTATCCCCTTTTACACCCATTCGTGTGTTGGTTGTGTTTAACGACACGATGACCGGTATTGCACCTATTACGTTTAAAGTAACGCGCTGTGATGGCGTAAATAACGAACTTGCTTATAAAGAGCTCGTAAGGCCGCTTGTTGAGTCTGAGCTATTAGAGAGCGAAAAGCACTTTGCAGGAAAGTTTGGTTGTGTATTTACACCATTTTTTCAGTTAGGGCCAAAAACGTATTTAGGTACTAAGCCTATGGTGCACGACAATAATTTTTTACCATTTATGTACGATACCGCTTATGAGTATTACCAATGTAATAACTTTGTAGACATGCGTTATTACATTAGTGCACAAGTAGGTAGTAGCAGTAAGGTTGTATTGCCATTAATGGGGGAGCGTAAAGACAATAGCGATGAAATGATGTTTGATTCAGGTTATTTAAATCTAATCAATGGCTTAGGTGTAAAAAACAAATATATAGCTACTGATTATCATGTGGATTTAAACACAGATCGCGATGGTGGTAATGAAGAGTCATTACTAATAAAAGATTTTTTAACGAGTAAAAGTTCTAGTTTTGTTCGTCCTGAGCTGTTTGCAGGAAATAAAAGCATTCGAATTTTGGTGCGCTTTGGTGGTGAAGGCAAACCTTACTTAATGACGAGCAAGATGGAAAGGCAAGGGACAGCTATACGTTTATTTAGTAGTGAATTTAGCGTAGCACAAAATTTAGGCTTTAAAGTACGTCAGCATGGTGATGACATCATTTTTGATGAATTTGACTGGAGTACCCAGGTTGACCTAATGGTGATCGCGACCTGCACTGAGTTAGAGTCAGAAAACTATACAAAAAAACTAATTGGTTTAAATTGGCGCAGCGTGCCATGCGAATTAAAACTTCAGCAAACAATAGGCATTAATGATGAGGGGCCTACTTACAAGTCAAAACTTTATTATTTAGGCAAAGCGACCCGTAATGCAAGTAAAGGTTATAACCAAGTGTTAAATAGATGGGAAGATGATAACTATCAATTTAATGATTCAACCGGTGCTAAATTTAGGGAGTACCGAGAATTTGTAGATTTACTCAATAAAGCGGGCTCAAATAACGAAAAAGGCATGCAAGGTAGGGCGCTTCTCAATTGGCAAGATGCTAAAGCATTTGCCGGTGAAGAACAGGTTTTTGTTTTTGCCGCTAATTTCAGCTTAGATTATGAATCGCCAAAGCGAGTTTTTATTAAAGGTTTAAGGCCTTTTGGAGACATATTTACAAGCCAATTTAGTGATATGTTTACTGACAAAGAAGACAGGCAATATACAATGGAGTTGGGTGTTGCTAACTTTAACTCTGCTGGCAATTCTGGTTTTAACTTTAATGATATTGGCTCAATTACAGATAAAACAAGTAATAATGGTTTGCAGCTAAAATTACCGTTACCTAATCCAACAAGGGAATATTTACCTTGGAGTAAAACGCTACCCGAGGCAGATTTAAAAGAGCTCGCCGCTAAATTAAATGGTGAGCAGGCAACTCCATCACAAAAGAATACATATCAGCGACTATTGCAAAAAGGGTTAACGGAAGAAGAGGTGAAGCAGTGGTTTGTTGAAGATGCCAAAAATACTAAAGTTAGGCCTCTGAGTGCTTTTAAAAGTGATTAAAATAAGTTGCTAATTTTATTAGCAAGGCTGATAGCTCGATATTGTTGTAAATTGCTTTGTAGCTGACTTATACAACTAATTTTTGGCTAAAAGTAAATAAAGCTCATTAAGATGGGCTTTTTAATTATTAAACATGGGATTACTTTATAAGCCCAGATAAAAATAATAAAACTTATCTAATCGGGGATCACTTTAAAGCCGATTTGATTATGGTGACAAGAAGCGTGTTTGGTATTTTTAATCTTGTTATTTGAGGTTTATTGGTTTTTATTTTCTTTATGGTTGTGTTTTAAAGGTGTTTTGTGGAATTTTTATGCTTGCTTCCGTCGCTTTGTAATGTTAAAAATAGGCTTCACTGAACACACACACAAGAAAACAAGATGCATATTATTCGTTTAATTACACTAAAACTTAACCTCTTACTGCTATGGCAAGTAAGCGGGGATTAGTGTGTTTGCATCGAGTTGAACACTAAAAACCCCGCAATTGCGGGGTTTTTTTTATCTCGCGGCTGGGATTAATTGAAATTTGGGTAACATAGGAATGAGGGGCAGTTATGCAAGAGCAAGATAAAGTATGGATTTTTGATACCACCTTACGTGATGGCGAACAGGCACTTAAAGCAAGCCTTACTGAAGATGATAAAATTCAATTAGCACATACAATTAGCCGCTTGAATGTGGATGTGATGGAAGTGGGTTTTCCGGTTTCGAGCCCTGCTGATTTTCGCTCGGTGCAACGTATTGCAACCGAAGTAAAAGGCCCGATTATTTGTGGTTTAGCGCGCTCAGTTGCTAAAGACATTGAAGCCTGTGGCGAAGCACTTCGCACAGCACAACAAAGCCGTATTCATACTTTTATTGCAACTAGCCCTTTGCACCTTGAACATAAATTACGTATGAGCTTAGACGATGCAACAGCAATGGCTGTTAAATCAATTAAATTGGCACGTAACTATACTGATGATGTTGAGTTTTCGTGTGAAGATGCCGGTCGTACGCCGCATTGGGATTTATGTAAAATTGTTGAGCAGGCAATTAATGCCGGCGCTTCAACTATTAACTTGCCAGACACCGTTGGTTTTGTAACGCCAGACGAATACGCCGCTATGATCCGCCATTTAATGAATAACGTGCCAAATATTGATAAAGCGCGCTTAAGTGTGCATTGCCATAACGATTTAGGTTTAGCCGTAGCAAACTCGGTGGCTGCAGTGCAAGCCGGAGCACGTCAAATTGAGTGTACTATTAATGGCATTGGTGAGCGTGCTGGTAACTGCTCGCTTGAAGAAGTGGCGATGATCATGAAAATGCGCCACGACCACTTAAAAGTATACACAGATATTAAAAGTGAAGAAATTTATCGCGCCTCTCGTCAAGTGGCTAAAATTTGTAATATGCCAGTACAACCAAATAAAGCGATTGTTGGCGAAAACGCCTTTGCACACAGCTCAGGCATTCACCAAGACGGTGTATTAAAAGCGCAAAATACTTATGAGATTATGTCGCCAGAAAGCGTTGGTGTGCCAAGTAACCAATTAAATATGACTTCGCGTTCGGGTCGCCATGTTATTGAGCATCGCCTAGAAGAATTAGGCTATCAAAAATCTGATTACGATATGGATGGCTTATATAAAAGCTTTATCGAGTTGGCTGACCAAAAAGGCACAGTATACGATTACGACCTTGAGGCGATGATTTACTTTAATCAAATTAACGACAAAGACGAAAAATACCAATTAGAATTTGTTAACTCAGCCTCTAACTCGCAATCGGTAGCAAGCTCTACCATTGGAATGCGCATTGATGGCGAAGCTAAACAAGAAGCCGCGACAGGTAATGGCCCAGTTGAAGCTTCGTTTGCAGCTATTGAGCGCTTAACCGGTATGAGCGTTGAAATGATTGAATATAACTTAGAAGCGACAGGCCAAGGTGCAAGCTCATTAGGCCAAGTAAATATTATAGCTAAATACGATGGCCGACCTTACCACGGTGCGGGCATTGCAGCGGATGTGGTTGAAGCGTCGGTACGCGCCATGATCCGTGTTTATAACTTAATTTATCGTGCACAAAAAGTGTCTGATTTAAAACAACAAAGGAAAGCAGGATGAGTAAAACAAACTACAGCGTTGCGGTATTAGCTGGCGACGGTATTGGTCCAGAAGTAATGGCAGCAGCAGAGCAAGTACTTGATGCTGTGAGCAATAAGTTTGGTTTTACCCTAAACCGCGAGCATTATGCAATTGGCGGCGCAGCCATTGACGAATTTGGTAAAGCATTACCAGAGAGTACACTTACTGCGTGTGAAAACTCAGACGCTATTTTATTTGGTTCGGTAGGCGGTCCTAAATGGGAAAACTTACCACCAAACGAGCAGCCTGAGCGCGCATCGTTATTGCCGCTTCGTAAGCACTTTGGTTTGTTTTGTAATTTACGCCCTGCACAGTTATTACCTGCATTAAGTGCAGCGTCGCCACTTCGCGCTGATATCAGCGAAAAAGGTTTTGATATTCTATGTGTGCGCGAGCTAACCGGTGGCATTTACTTTGGTGAAAAAGGCCGCAGTGGTGAAGGCGCAGAAGAGTTTGCATTTGATACGCAAACATACTCACGAAAAGAAATTGAACGTATTGCACGCTTTGCTTTTGAAGCTGCAAAACTACGTAGTAACCATGTTACCTCGGTTGATAAAGCAAACGTACTTGCATCAAGCGTATTATGGCGCGAAGTAGTAACCGAAGTAAGCAAAGACTACCCAGAAGTAAGCTTAGATTACATTTACGTAGATAACGCCGCTATGCAGTTAGTTAAGCAGCCTAGCCAATTTGATGTATTACTTTGCGATAACTTATTTGGCGATATTTTGTCAGATGAGTGCGCCATGATCACAGGCTCAATGGGCTTATTACCATCGGCAAGCTTGAATCAATCGGGTTTTGGATTGTACGAGCCAGCAGGCGGTTCAGCACCAGATATTGCAGGTAAAGGCGTTGCAAACCCAATAGCACAAATTTTAAGTGCCGCATTAATGCTACGTTACTCGCTAGGGCAAGACGAAGCTGCACGCACCATTGAAAAAGCAGTAGCAGAAGCCGTAGAAGCAGGCGTTGGCACACCAGATATATATCCAAATGCAGGTTACAGCACAAGCGATGTGGCAGCAGCCATCGTTTCACGCATTTAATAACATATTAAAGTTGCAGCACCGTTATGCTGCAACTCAAACAGATTAGGGAATTAGCAAGTGGCCCAAACGTTATACGAAAAAATTTGGCAATCACATACCGTTGCCAGCATAAACGAGCAAACCGACTTACTTTATATTGACCGCCATTTAGTGCATGAAGTTACTTCTCCGCAGGCCTTTGCAGGTCTACGTGAAAAAAACCGTACTGTACGTTGCCCAGAAAAAACCTTTGCAACGATGGATCACAACGTATCGACTAAAAGCCGCTCGCTCGATGCGGCAAGCGAAGTATCTAAAAACCAATTAATGGCGCTTGATAAAAACTGTAAAGAGTTTGGTATTGTGCTTTACGATTTAAACTCAATTAATCAAGGTATTGTGCACGTAATGGGCCCAGAGCAAGGTATTACTTTGCCTGGCACAACCATTGTATGTGGCGATAGCCATACCTCTACGCATGGTGCGTTTGGCGCATTAGCGCATGGTATTGGTACGTCTGAGGTTGAGCACGTATTAGCAACGCAAACGCTACAGCAAAAAAAGGCGAAATCGTTAAAAATTCAAATTAACGGTGTATTGCGTCCAACGGTTACGGCTAAAGATTTAATTATGGCGGTAATTGGCAAGTTAGGTACCGCTGGTGGCACAGGTTATGTAGCAGAGTTTTGTGGTGAAGGCATTGAAGCGCTTTCAATGGAAGCCCGTATGACGCTATGTAATATGAGCATAGAAATGGGTGCAAAAGCGGGTTTAATTGCATCTGACCAAATTACTTATGATTACTTAAAAGGTCGTCCGTTTGCACCAAAAGGCGCAGATTTTGATGCAGCCGTTAAATATTGGGAAACATTAAAAACGGATGAAGGCGCACACTTTGATTTAGTTGTTGAGCTAAATGCCGACGACATTCAGCCACAAATTACCTGGGGCACAAGCCCAGAGCAAGTAATTGGTGTTGATGAGTGCATACCCGATCCAGACCAAGAACCAGATTTAATTAAAGCCGATGCTATTCGCAGCGCACTTAAATACATGGACTTAAAAGCGGGCGATAAATTATCAAGCGCAAAAGTAGACACGGTATTTATTGGCTCATGTACAAATAGCCGCATTGAAGATTTACGCGCAGCTGCAAAAATTGTTGAAGGCAAACATGTGGTAGCCGGCATTGAAGCGTTAATTGTACCGGGCTCTGGCTTAGTTAAAAAACAAGCCGAAGACGAAGGCTTAGCTGATATTTTTAAAGCCGCTGGCTTTGAATGGCGCGAACCGGGTTGTTCTATGTGTTTAGCGATGAACGATGACCGCCTAGGAGCAGGCAAGCGTTGTGCATCTACTTCCAACCGTAACTTTGAAGGTCGCCAAGGTCGTGGTGGGCGTACCCATTTAGTTAGCCCCGCAATGGCTGCAGCCGCTGCAATACATGGTCACTTTGTTGATATTAGAGGAGAAGCCTAATGAGCGTATTTTTTAGTGGCTTAATGGCCCCACTTGATAAAAACAATGTAGATACTGACCAAATTATTCCTAAGCAGTTTTTAACATCAACTAGCCGCGAAGGTTTTGATGCAGCATTGTTTTATGATTGGCGTTACCTAGATAACGACGAGCCAAACCCTGACTTTATTTTAAATCGCCCGTGTTACCAAGGCGCGCAAATATTATTAACGCGCGATAACTTTGGCTGTGGCTCATCTCGTGAGCATGCACCATGGGCACTTAAGCAATACGGTTTTGAAGTGATTTTAGCTGAAAGCTTTGCAGATATTTTCTTTAATAACTGTGGTAACAACCAAATGTTAGCCATAGCGTTACCTGCCGATACGCTTGAGCAGTTGTTTGTACTTAGCGAACAGCATGACGATATAAACATTGAAATCGATCTTGAAAATCAAACACTAACAAGCAGTAAATTTGCGCCAATTAACTTTGATATTAGTAAAGAAGTAAAAGAGCGCTTATTAAGTGGCTTAGATTTTATCGGTGTAACCGAAACGCTAAACCCACAAATTGATGCGTTTGAAAAACAACTAGCGACTGAGCGTTCTTGGCAGTAATTTCTTAACCTGTAATTAAGAATCACGTATTAAAAAGCACGGCAATTGCCGTGCTTTTTTATGGGTAAATATTAGATGTGGTAGCTAAAGGTTAATGCCTAAAGTCAGCCATTAACGCCGGTATGCCAGGTAACATGCCTACAATTGCCATTACGGTGGTAAGTAACACAAACATAATAAGTGGAATCACCCAGCGGCTCATTTTAGTTAATTCTGCGCTGCGCTCTTTACAACCAATTAGCCCTAAGTTATCAAGTAACATAGTAAGCGACCAACCAAAAGCCGGATTAACCAAGGTTGAAGCAAATACCACAATAGCGGCTGATTGCGTTGTTTTACCTTCGCGTGTCATTTCCATGCCAGCCTCAAGTAGCGGGATAAACACGCCCACAATAAGCGCAACACAAAGCACAGGCTGCCAAATTGCTAAATCCATAGGGTAACCCCATAAACCAGCAATAATACAAAATAATGCAGTTAAAATAGCGCCAGCAGGAATAGGGCGCTTAGCAATAGCGGCAGGCACAATATAAGTACCCCAAGACGAGGCAAAGTTAGCACCACCGGCAAGTGAGCCAAACGTTTGTCTAACCGATGCACTTAGCATGGTGTCGTCGATATTCATTTGCACTTTTTCGGTGCGTTGTGGATAGCTTATTTTTTGAAATACTTGATGGCCTAAAAAATCAGGTGACCACATAGCAACGGCGAGCACTGCAAATGGGAGTACAACAACAAAGCTTTCAAGCGTTGGTAGGCCAAGCATCCAACCTGTGTTTTCGCCCCACCAGTATGCTGGGTTCATATTTGGTAAACCCGGTGCAGTATGAAACTCAAACGGTGCACCTAAAGCAAAGGCAACCACACCACCAATAAGGCAGCTCAATGGCACCGCTAACCAGCGCTTTTTAAAGTGCTCTAAAAGTGCATACAATAAAATGGTGGCTAAAATAACAATAAATGCAATGTGTGCCATATCAATGGCTTCAGCCCAAGCAAACAGCTTTTTAACTTGCGAAATAGTGCCAATAAAGCCCAAATAAATAAGTAGTCCGCCACACACTCCTTTACTGGTTAGGCGCGCGAGCATACTTCCTCCCTTGGTTATGGCTAAAATAAAACCAAAGGCACCAATGAGTAAGCCAAACGCCATAGGATGGCCGCCAGCTGCAACTACAATAGGAATTAATGGAATAAGTGGGCCGTGAGTGCCGGCTAAGTTGGCTGTTGGTAAAATAAAGCCTGAAAACAAAATGATAAAAATAGAAACAATGAGTAATTCGTAACGCACATTTTCTAAAACAAACGCATCGCCTAAACCAAGAGGTGCCGCGAAAGTTGCTGCAATAGCACCCACCATAACCACTTTACCAATAGTACCGGCCATTGCTGGAATGGTGTCTTCAAATTCAAATCGGTAATCTCTAAACGGTAAATTAGGGCGCCAACGTTTAGGCTGCATAATTTGTAATTCATGTTCGAGATACTCGTCGCGAGTATTAAACTCTGAGCTCGGTTTATGAAGCTGCTCGTAGCTTTGAGCATCCTTGTGCGTGTTTGATGGTACATCACCGGGCGGTGTAGTTTGCATGCGTTCTCCTGCAACATTGTTGCTTAGTCAAATAAATACGGCTTTTGTTAAAGCAAATGAATATTGAACATGCAGGGTAAATCAGCTTTTAGGCTGGGATGTATAGGCAAAAGGTCGTGCATGGTTGTTTTTAATACAGTTAATTTAAAAAACTGCTTTACGTTAAAAATTATAAAACTATACAAAATAATTTAAAGTTACTATAAATCAATGGCTTGTTTTTTATTTTAAGGAGTTTGATCACTGTTTATAGCGGGGAATAGTGTTAATGCAAGGTTATTATCCTTTAGTCTTAGTGGTTGTAAAAGCAGCTTTTATAGGATTGGTTCAGGTTGAGTGATATATAGCTCTATGGGATAAAGTTTTGATCCGGTAGATATAAAATTTATTCCACGATAAAGTGCGCCTCTATAGCTGGTACATTAAATTTAATTCAAGCAATTGATTTTAATATCAATTTAAAGTTGACAGTTTGCATGTTTGTGTGTTATTTGCAACGAGTGAGTTTAATCTATATAATAGTAACTATAAACAGATAGTTTTATCTTAATCAATAGATTCCATATAACTTTATTAACAAAGGAGGTGCATACTAAAAGTAACGCAGATAAACCCATTCGATTTTGAGCTAACCACCTACAAGCACAGCTACCTTCAAACTAAAATAAATAATACACATTAAGTTTAACCTTAATGTGGGTTTAGTTGTGCTTATAACAAAATAAGGAACCAGATAATGGAAAACAACAAGAATAATACTTATATTGACTGCACTATCATCACAATTAATACCCAGCAGAGTAAGCAAAAAACTAAACAAGAGAATTCTCATTGGAGCCTAAGTATTAATAATCTACTGAAATTTTTATTAGCTTTATGTTGTTTCTTTACAAAGCTAATATTTAGTTCATGGTTCGGTACTAGCATTTACCCAAGTATAGCTAAGTTATTAGTATGTAACTTTGTAGACAGTTATTTGTCAATTATTAAGTATTTACTCTTCCTTTTTATATAGTGGGTAGGCTATTAATTAGGAGTATATAGCTTGTTTTTGCAAAACTAGTTAAGGCCTCAATAAATACTGAGGCCTGTATTTATCAATTTTTTACCAAATCATTTCTACAAATTCAGGGTGGTCGATATACGGATTACGATTACCTTGAAACTCAAATGCGGCTTGGTTACGGTCTAATTCCATTTGACTCACAGGGTCACTGTTATGCCAGTTAAGCAGCATTGCTACAACCCAGCTTTCAAATACTTTATTGCTTGAGCCATTAAGTACCGCATTACTTGAAGTTGTTTTAGTTTGCCAAGAACCAATTATATTTTCGTAGCGCGTTGCCATGTAAAAATAAGCGCGAGCAAAGTCACCTTTAAATTCGTCAATTGGCTCAAATACAGTACCTGAGTAATTTAATGAACTTGCGGCAGAACCTAATTTACTTCCGTTAGTTGATGTAAATGAAGCGCTTGCTACTTCACCAAATGGGAAGTTACTACGTTTTGAGTTTACATAACCGTCGGTTGCGTAAATATGATGCACATCTGAGTTCATTGGCTCAATAGTGCCGCCAAACCAGCTTTTAGGGAATGAATGCTCACGGTTGTAACAGCCGCCTTCTCCACTATAGTTACCACATTGATCGCTCACCGCAGCATAATTGTAGCTGTCAGAGCCGTTTGGTTTTTCGCTATACATATCTAAAATGCTGTTATCGTTTTCAAAGTATGTATCACGTGCTGATGAGTCGTAAAAATTCCAAATAGCCGAGTAACCCTGTGCATTATGATCTTTAATAATATTATAAAGCTCAGTTTTTAGTGCATAACCCGATAACCCTTGAGCAGTAACATAGTAGCCAGTGGGTGTTGGGTTGGTCCCGCCGCCATCACCAGAGCCACTACCTAAAGTAAATGCTGTGCTGTCTGTATTATTAAAACTTGCACCGCTAGCAAATGTGGTAGAGCCTTGCTTAAGTGCATAACTGCCATTACCTGTTGAACAACACATGCCATCGCCGTAGCTGTCGTTAATAACAAGTGTGTAAGTTCCATCAGTTAGGCATATTTGCTCATCATACTGAGTGTTTGATGCGTAACCACTGCCGTTAGCAACAGCACTACCTTGATTGTTATTAACGGCCCAGCTAGTTTCGCTACCGTAATTATCGGTACTAAGCGTTAAGATGAGGCTATTGTCAGTACAGCTTGTTGATGCGCTGCCATCAGCGTTTGGTAAAAAGTTATCTACGTATACGGTTTCGCTGCCATCAAATCCACTTACATCGTAAAACCTAAGGCCAACACTAATTGTTTTATTACTGCTTGCTGTATAGCTATGGCTAACTGTTTGCCATTGGTTAGTTTGTGCTTGATTTGAATAGCCTTGATAACCATCTACATACAAGCGAGCTTTAATTTTACCTTCGGTGTGGTAAACATCAGCCGAAAAGTTATAGGTTTTACCTGCTTTTACAGCAACTTGTTGTAGTAAATCAGTGTTACTTTGCGATCCTGTTGTTACATTGACAGCAGCAGAGCTACTACCACTTTTAACTGTACTGGTTGAGCGAGATAAAGCAATTCCGCTATCTATCGTAGTCCATGCATCAGGTGTATTACCTGACCATTGTTCAAATCCGCCATTAGCTACATTGGCCATTACAGGTAATGAGCCAAGTAACAATGCGGTACTAAGTAGTTTATTTTTATATTTCCCGTGTAACATAGTTGTTCCTATTTTTATTTTGAATGAGGAATATACCCTACATTAGTTAGGTTACAAAATTGTTAATTTAAAGCACTGTAAAAGGCAATAATCGCCCTTTAATCTGTTTTTGAAGGTGTTTTTATAAATTAATAACTAAATGGAATATCAAAGCAGATTCTATTCTTTTTTTATCTATGCAGAGCCCGTTATCCTACATACTTAGAAAACCTCAACAGATACGCTCTGGATGAGGTAAAACTCATTTTTAACAATACACAAAGTGTGTTGTGTTTAATTTTCAGGGTTATGGGGAATCGATTCATGTTGTTAGGTCAACTAAATGCTGCGGCAAGCCCGCTATCGCAAGATCAAGTACAAAAGCTGCAAGGTTTAGTGGCTGAACTTAATCCAATTCAACAAGCGTGGGTGAGTGGTTACTTAGCTGCAAATGCTAATTCGGCTGCGTTAGGTGCACCTACGGCAGGCGTACCGGCTGCGGGTGATGCAGCAGCGCTAACTATTTTATATGGTTCGCAAACAGGTAACGCAAAAGGTGTAGCTACCAAAATGAAAGAGCAGGCTGAGTCGCGAGGCTTAGCAGTTAAGCTTGTTAGCATGTCAGATTACAAACCAACAGCCCTGAAAAAAGAAAAGTTTTTAACTATCGTTGTATCTACTTACGGCGAAGGTGAGCCACCTGAAGACGCAGAAACACTTCACGAATTTTTAGCCACTAAAAAAGCGCCAAAACTAGACGATGTAAAAATAGCGGTTATTGGCTTAGGTGATTCTAGCTATGAGTTTTTCTGCCAAACAGCAAAAGATTTTGAAGAGCGTTTAAATAAACTCGGTGCGCAAACCATATATCAACGTGCTGATTTAGATGTAGATTACGAAGATGAAGCTGCAACATGGATTGCCGGTGCAGTTGATGCATTCGAACCTGATTTAAAAGCGCAGCAAGAAGCCGCTGGTGGTCAAGTTGTATCAATGCCATTTGGCGCACCAACGACCGCTTCAAGCCAATACACAAAGCAAAATCCATTTGAAGCAGAGCTATTAACAGTTCAAAAAATTACCGGTCGCGACTCAACTAAAGATGTACGCCACGTTGAAATTTCGCTTGAAGGGTCAGACATTACTTACACACCAGGTGATTCGTTAGGTGTGTACTTTTTAAATGATGATGTATTAGTTGATGAAGTACTTACACTTACTCAAATAGATGCAACAAGCATTGTAAAAGTAGGTGATGAAGAGCTAAGCGTACGTGATGCACTTATTGAAAAACTAGAGCTGACTCAGTCATACCCAGGTTTTGTAGAAAAATACGCAATAGCAACTGGTACGCCTGAATTATTAAAGCTTGTAGAAGATAAAGCTGCAATGCGTGCGTATATTGAACCTCGTCAAATATTTGATGTGATTCGCCAAAACCCTGCAAACATTGATGCGCAAACATTAGTAGATTGCCTACGTAAACTACAAGCTCGTTTGTACTCAATTGCATCTAGCCAAGCTGAGGTTGAAGACGAAGTGCATTTAACACTAGGTCTAGTGCAGTTTGATACATTTGATAGCGAGCATTTAGGTGGTTGTACGGGTTACTTAACTCGTCGTGCAGAAGAAGGCTGTAAAGTTAAAGTATTTAGCGAACATAACGACAACTTCCGCTTACCAACTAACGATGATACACCTGTGATTATGGTTGGCCCTGGTACGGGTATTGCGCCGTTCCGTGCATTTTTACAAGAACGTGATTCGCGTGAAGCGCAAGGCAAAAACTGGTTGTTTTTTGGTAACCCACATTTCACTCAAGACTTTTTATACCAAGTAGAAATACAGGGTTATTTAAAATCGGGTTTACTTAACAAAGTAGATGTTGCATTTAGCCGTGATCAAGCCGAAAAAGTATATGTGCAAGATAAGTTACGCAGTAACAGTAAAGACGTGTTTGAATGGTTAGAAGCCGGTGCTCACTTTTATATTTGTGGCGATGCAAATCGCATGGCAAAAGATGTACACAACGCCTTGCTTGATATTGTTAAAGAAAACACAGGCAAGAGCAATGAAGACGCAGAGCAATATTTAAAAGATTTGCGTAGCGCAAACCGCTATCAGAAAGACGTGTATTAATCACGTTTCTTATTTTATTTAACAGCTAACAGCCGTCACTGTAACAAATTTAGGATTTAAAATGAGCGAACAAGATAAAAACGTAAAACTTTCTGATAACGAACGTTTGAAAAGAGAAAGTAACTTTTTACGTGGCACCATAGAAAAAGATTTAACAGACGAAATTACCGGTGGCTTTACAGCCGATAACTTTCAGCTAATTCGTTTTCATGGCATGTATCAACAAGATGACCGCGATATACGTGGAGAGCGCGCTAAGCAAAAGCTAGAGCCGCTACATAATGTGATGTTACGTGCACGTATGCCTGGCGGTATTATTAAGCCAGAGCAGTGGTTAGCAATCGACAAGTTTGCAGATGACAAAACAAGCTACGGCAGCATTCGTTTAACAACGCGTCAAACGTTTCAGTTTCATGGAGTGTTAAAGCCTAATATTAAAGGCATGCACCAAATGCTTGATAGCGTAGGTATAGACTCTATTGCTACAGCGGGTGACGTTAACCGTAATGTACTTTGTACCACTAATCCCGTTGAGTCTGAGTTACACCAAGAAGCTTACGACTGGGCTGCAAAAATTTCTGAACATTTATTACCAAAAACGAAAGCGTATGCCGAAATTTGGTTAAATGGCGAAAAAGCAGAAACCACAGAAGAGCCAATTTTAGGATCTAACTACTTACCGCGTAAGTTTAAAACCACGGTGACTATTCCACCTAACAACGAAGTTGATGTGCACGCTAACGATTTAAACTTTGTGGCAATTGCTGATAACGGCAAACTTGTTGGTTTTAACGTATTAGTGGGCGGTGGCCTTGCCATGACGCACGGCGATACAGCAACTTATCCGCGTAAAGCAGATGACTTTGGCTTTATTACGTTAGAAGATACCTTAAAAATTGCAGAGCATGTTGTATCTGTGCAGCGCGATTGGGGTAATCGTTCAAACCGTAAAAATGCAAAAACTAAATACACATTAGACCGTGTAGGCGTTGATGTATTTAAAGCAGAAGTTGAAAAGCGCTCAGGCGTTACGTTTGCACCAAGCCGTCCGTTTGAGTTTACTCATCGTGGCGACCGCATTGGTTGGGTTGAAGGCATTGATGGTAAGCACCACTTAACGCTATTTATTCAAAGTGGTCGTATTTTAGACTACCCAGGCAAGCCGCTTAAAACAGGTTGTCGTAAAATCGCAGAAGTTCACCAAGGTGACATGCGTATGACGGCAAACCAAAACTTAATTATTGCTGGCGTACCTGCAGATCAAAAAGCCGTGATTGAAGAGATTGCACGTAGCCATGGCCTGATTGACGACACAGATTCGCAGCAGCGTAAAAATTCTATGGCGTGTGTTTCACTGCCAACGTGCCCACTTGCAATGGCCGAAGCAGAGCGTTACTTACCAAGCCTAGTAGAAAAAACTGAAGCATTACTTGCTAAGCACGGTATACCCGATGACAGCATTATTATGCGCGTTGTAGGTTGCCCTAACGGCTGTGGCCGCGCAATGCTTGCAGAAGCTGGTTTAGTGGGTAAAGGCCCAGGTAAATACAACGTTTACTTAGGTGGTAATTTAGAAGGTACACGTATTCCTAAATTGTACCTTGAGAACGTAGGCGAAGACGTTTACCTAGAAGCATTCGATAAGCTAATTGGCCAGTGGGCTAAAGAGCGTAACGAAGGTGAGTGTTTTGGTGACTTTGTTATACGCAAAGGCATTGTTGCTGAAGTAAAAGTATCAGTAACCGATTTTCACGCATAATTTAATACCAGCGCTTAGCGCTGGTGAGGCTTGGAATTTTCCATGAGTGAATTTAAAAATATTTTACAGCTAGATAAACAAAGCCAAACGGCAATGTTAGCTGATGCTAATGGTTTACTAGCGGGTATGAGCGCTGAGCAGCGCGTTGCATGGGCGCTTGATAACTTGCCTAATACGGCATTTTTATCATCTAGCTTTGGTATTCAAGCAGCAGTGATGCTGCATTTAATGACCTCACAACGCCCAGATATTCCTGTTGTATTAACCGATACTGGTTATTTATTTCCTGAAACGTATCAGTTTATTGAACAAATGAGTGAGCGTTTATCGCTTAACTTAAAGGTGTATAGAGCGCCGCTTAGCCCAGCATGGCAAGAGGCTAAATTTGGTAAACTATGGGAGAAAGGGGAGGACGGCATTAAGCAATATAATCAGCTTAATAAAGTAGAGCCGATGACCCGCGCGCTAAAAGAGATTGAAGCCGGTACTTGGTTTAGTGGCCTGCGCCGCGATCAATCATCATCGCGTGCTGATAAACAGTTTGTAGAAATTAGCCGTGGCACGGTTAAAGTGTACCCAATTATTGAATGGTCTAACCGCGACGTGTATCAGTACCTAACTAAGCACGATTTACCTTATCACCCATTATGGGAGCAAGGTTATGTGTCGATGGGCGACGTGCATACAACGCGTAAGTTAGAACCTGGAATGACAGAAGAAGAAACTCGCTTTTTTGGTTTAAACCGAGAATGCGGACTACACATGGATGGTGACGGTATTTAACGTTACTAAGTTGTAGTTAAATCAATAACAACAACGCAGCTTAGGCTGCGTTTTTATTTTCTTTAATTAGGGTACAAAAATTGCCTAATTAAGTATTTTTTATTAAACTCAAGGAAATAAAGGATTAATTAAAGCAGGAACGCTATGAAATACTTTACCTACTTAGCTATATCAATCATGGCTATTGCAGTCATCTCTTTGTTTTATTTAAAAAAGCCCGATGGTCAAACATGGCTTTCTGCATCATCTATTAGTAATGAATCTCAGCAAATTAAAGAAAAAATGGTCGCGCTTTCAAGCAATACTCTAGATCAAGCTGTGCAGGGCGTTAAGCAAGCGGGCGATAAAATTGCGAGCAGTATTTCTGATGAACCAATGCCTGCAAGTACTAACTCAAGTAGTAAAATTTTTAAGTGGCAAGACGAAACCGGTCAATGGCACTTTTCTGATACACCTAACCCGCATGCAAAAAGTATTGAAGTAAAACTCGATCCTAAAGATATTACTGTTATTGCTGCAGAAGACACGTCTATTTTAAATACCTCTCCAAGTACAAATACAATGTCGGCTGCACAAGAGGGGATCAGTATTTTGAACCCAGACTCTGTTAAAAAGCTATTTAATGACGCCGAAAATGTAAAAGACAAACTAGAAAAACGTAATAAAGAAATTAATAATTTAAGCGCACTTTAGCTATTCTGAGTTAGGGCTTTTATGGTTTTTTAAATAACGTTTTTCGGCTTCCATTAACAGTATGGTTAAATATATTTTAGTGGGAAGTGATAATAGCACCCCTATAGCGATAAATGCTGCCGCTGTAATTATTCCTTTAATACCATGATTAACAGTGAAATAACTCGACACAATTAAAGAGTGGCCAGTCACAATAAGGCATAATCCAAACACTATTGATGTTTTAAGCAGTCGAATAATCATTATTTGCGACATAGTCACCTCACTAAGAGTAACCCTAGTGTAGGCCGGCTTTAAATATTCGGCATTGATTTGAAACAATAAACGGCACACATAAAAAAGCCCAGCTTATTACTAAACTGGGCTTTTAAATGCACTAATTACAGCGCGTATTAATCGAGCATATTACGCAATACATATTGTAAAATGCCGCCGTGTTTGTAGTAATCCCACTCTTTAGGGGTATCAATACGTACATCAGCACTCAAGGTTACTTTTTTACCTTCGGCATTGGTTGCAATAACAGTGACTTCATCTGTTTTGTCGAACAAGCCATCAATATCAAATTGTTCTTGCCCAGTTAACCCGTGCGACTCGTAGCTTTCACCTTCTTTAAATTGCAGCGGTAATACACCCATGCCAATTAAGTTAGAGCGGTGAATACGCTCATAGCTTTGTGCTACAACGGCTTTTACACCAAGTAACAGTGAGCCTTTAGCCGCCCAGTCACGAGATGAACCTGTACCGTACTCTTTACCCGCTAAAATAATAAGTGGTGTATTATTTTTTTGATACTCCATAGCAGCATCATAAATGCTTTCTAGCGTATCGCCAGGCTGAGTACGTGTTACGCCGCCTTCAGTACCTGGGGCAAGTAAGTTTTTAAGGCGAACATTGGCAAACGTGCCACGCATCATCACTTCGTGGTTGCCACGGCGTGAGCCATACGAGTTAAACTGCGATTTTTCTACACCTTTTTCTTGCAAGTACAAACCTGCTGGCGAATCGGCTTTAATAGCTCCTGCTGGAGAAATATGGTCAGTGGTTACTGAATCCCCAAGTTTAGCTAAACAACGTGCACCCTCAATAGTAGGAATACCTGGTGGTTCTACTTTCATACCGTCAAAAAAGGGTGCTTTTTTAATGTAGGTAGATGCGTCATCCCAATCGTAAAGTTTGCCATCTGGTATTTTAATTTGCTGCCAACGGCTATCGCCTTCGTAAACGTTAGCGTAGCTTTTTTCGAACATTTCTTTAGTTACTGTTTCTTTAACTAGGTCACTAACTTCTTTAACACTTGGCCAAATGTTTTTAAGGTAAATATCGTTACCGTTAGCATCTTGGGCAAGGGGTTCGTTGTATACGTCAATATCTGTTCTACCGGCAATAGCGTAAGCTACAACAAGCGGAGGAGACGCTAAAAAGTTCATTTTAACATCTTGGTGAATGCGTCCTTCAAAGTTACGGTTACCCGATAAAATAGAACTAACCACTAATTTGTGCTTTTGAATGGCATCAGATATTTCAGTTGGAAGTGGGCCTGAGTTACCAATACAAGTTGTACAACCGTAGCCAACAAGGTTAAAGCCTAAGCTTTCTAAGTCATCCATTAGGCCTGCTTTTTCCAGGTAGTCGGTAACTACCTTAGAGCCTGGCGCAAGTGATGTTTTAACCCAAGGTTTTACATTAATACCAAGCTGTTTTGCTTTTTTAGCGACTAAGCCTGCGGCTAAAATAACACTTGGGTTAGAAGTATTAGTACAGCTGGTAATCGCGGCAATAACACAAGCGCCATCGTTTAGCTCAAACTCTTGGCCTTTAAATTTAACCTTAGCGGCACCCATAAACTGCGCTTCGTTAACTGGTTCGTCTGGGTTTGTTGCTGGGCCTTCACTTTCAATACGAGCTTGTTCTTCATCGCTTTTATCGCGACGAGCCATACGCTCGTCTTGGAAGCCTTTTAAATGATCGCCAATAACTTTGCCAGCTTCGTTTAGGGCAATTCTATCTTGTGGACGTTTAGGGCCTGCAAGGCTCGGTACAACATCATCTAATTTAAGTTCAAGTGTATCGGTGTAGCTAGCTTCGTCGCCATCGTTACGCCATAAGCCTTGATGCTTAGCATAATCTTCAATTACTTTTAGCTGCTTTTCGTCGCGGTTTGTTAAGCGAAGGTAGTTAATGGTTTCATCATCAATCGGGAAAATACCACATGTAGCACCGTACTCTGGTGCCATATTCGCTATGGTAGCTCTGTCTGCAAGTGGTAAGTCGGCAAGGCCGTCACCATAAAACTCTACAAATTTACCTACTACGCCGTGGTTACGCAGTATTTCGGTTACCGTTAGTACTAAGTCAGTCGCGGTTGTACCTTCAGGTAATCTGCCGCTTAGCTTCATACCTACTACTTGTGGAATGAGTAAGCTAATTGGCTGTCCGAGCATAGCTGCTTCGGCTTCAATGCCGCCTACGCCCCAACCAAGCACACCTAAGCCATTAATCATGGTGGTGTGAGAGTCAGTCCCTACAAGCGTATCTGGGTAAGCGTATTTTTTGCCGTCGCACTCTTCATTAAAAACAACGCGTGCTAGGTATTCTAAATTTACTTGGTGAACAATGCCGGTTGCTGGTGGCACTACTTTTAAATTATCAAAAGCGGTTTGTCCCCAACGCAAAAATTCGTAACGTTCTTTATTTCGGTCATATTCAAGTTTTGCATTTAAATCAAATGCACCATCATTGCCGTAACCATCTACTTGTACCGAATGGTCAATAACAAGTTCAGCAGGCGATAACGGGTTTATTTTTGCGGGATCTCCACCTAGTTTTTCCATTGCGTCACGCATCGCGGCTAAATCAACAATAGCGGGTACGCCGGTAAAGTCTTGCATAACTACGCGAGCGGGGGTAAAGGCAACTTCAGATGCAGGTTTCGCTTGAGGGTCCCAATTAAGGAGGGCTTGAATGTCTTGTTCTTTAATATTTGCGCCGTCTTCGTTACGAAGAAGGTTTTCAAGTAATACTTTTAAGGAGAAGGGCAATCGTTTCGCTTTGTCGCCAAGTCCTTTTAGAGAATGAATATGATATTGCTCACCATTTATTGTGAGCTGATGTTGGGTATCGAAACTATTATTCATTATTTGCCCCTTTATGAATTAGAAAAATATTTTGAAGAGTGACCTCTGTAGTGCTTGAGTTGCAAAGTGCATACCAGTGTAAAAAATCGTGTTTAGAGAACGAGTTTTATACAGTTAATATAGTAGAGATGATGCTGAAAAGTTTAATTTCAAGAGATGATTTGAAAGAGGTAGGGTCAAAAGTTATTTCGACCCTTATTAATACCAATTTTATTAAAAACATGATCATTTTATCGTATTAAATAGCGCACTCACTGCGTTAAAAATTATTCATATAGAACAACTATATGTCGTAATTTTCGCCTTGTTATTACGCTATTTTCTTAGCGCTATAATAGATCACTAATTTAATGCAATTGGTATAATTACCGTAACCAGCCCTGCTGCTTACCTTTAATACTCAAACAAAGTAAAGCAATGGCAATAATGATTACAAAAATAGGCATAAATACAGCACTTGCGCCAAGTAGCTCAATACTCTTTATGACCACAAAATTATAATATTGCTGAATTAAAATAGCGCCGAGCGATAGCGCAAAAGTAGGTGTTGCCAGCGCGTTTTTAGCAAGTAAAAACAGACAACCAAAAGTGCTTCCAAATACAGCTATAGCAAATGCAATGGTTGACCAAATAGGAGCGTTAGAGTAGGCAGCTTGTTGATCTAGCGGAAGTTTATCTATCATTTCGGGTGTCATCATTATGTGCATAGCAAATGCAATAACGCCAAGTAAGTTCCATACGAGTGCCGCCCATACAACGGGCTTAAACCAATTTTTAGGTGTTTTAACAGACATTTTATAACCTTGTTTTTATTATTATTAACTAGGTTATTAAAGAGTAAAAAGGCCAACTATACAAGTTGACCTTTTTATATAAAAAGAGGGCTTTTAAATGCTTAACCAAATGAAATAGGTCGACGACCTGTTTTATCATCTACTTTTGGTTTTTTAGTTCGCTTACGCTTACTTTTAGCTGGCTGATTTGTTGGTTGTGGTGCAGCTTGCTTTGACTCTGCTTGAGTTTGTACCGCAGGTTTTTCTGCAGGGGTTGCATCTTCACTTAGCGCAAGTTTAAAAAATTCACCATCAAATTCTAATACATCGCCACTGTATAATTTTTTCCGCTTTATTGTACAAATTTCATGGTTAACACCCACATAGCCTTCGGTAATTAGGTTTTTAGCTTGGCCGCCACCTTCAACTAAGTTTAATACTTTTAATAATTTACAAAGCTCAATCGGCTCTTCTTCTAACTCTATTTCTATATATTCTTCGTTCATATTTGCTCTCGGTGGGGTAACGCACAGGCTTTAGTATAAAGGCTTACAGCGACTTTTGCACCAAAGCAAGTAACTTTAGATAGTGGTAATACACAATTAGTTATGAAAGTTTTTAGGTATTTTATCTGTCTTTAAAAAAACTGAAGCAATTAAAAGTTAAGCTTCGTTGCAATCTTTTTTACGTATGGCTCGCTAATTGCTAAAACTCTGGCGGATTAATCAATGTGTAATGAATACATATAAACGGAGTAGAAAATGGGCGTAAGATTAGCAATGAAAAAAGAGCTAATGGGCTTAGATAATTCAGATATGTTGACCGCAGATGATGTTAGGTCACATCTTACTAATCAAGTAAAAGAGCAAAAGGAAAATGCTGAACGTGGTTTTTCTGTGATTTCAAAATTTAACGATCACCATAGCCGCTTAGTGAGTGGCGATATGAAAAAAAAATCGGTACTTGAATTTCAACGTCATCGTTTATTTAAAGAAGTTTTATACACTCGTAAAAGTGTTGATGCGTGGTTAAATAGCCAAACAAATTAAATTGCTATAAATAGTTACCTTTAATAGACTACAAGCGTAATCAAAAGGGGTAACTATGAAAAATGGAATTTTAATATATGTGTTGGCATTACTATTAGCTGCGTGCCAACAACCTACCGTGTATGTATTTAGTGAAAACTTGCAAGATGAACAGCGCGATCAGCTCGATGCTGCGCTAAAAGCACAATCGCTCCCTTATGAATATGTACCGCTGGCAATCCCATCAGAGTTTGGTGAGGCTACATTACTCTTATCAAGTGACAAAATTTACCCAAAAGAGACTGAGCAGTTAGCTACTATTATGCAGGGGCTAGGTTACGAGCCACAAGTTAGCTATACAACGCGTTCAAATCATTTTTATGGTGATGGCAATATAGGCTTTTATCTAAAAAATGCAGTGGCGGGTACAACCTTTGTTATGCCTAAAAAGTTACGAACAACTCAATGCAGCGAAGACAAGTACAATGATTTACTCGTCACATTTACAGATAAATATGCCGACTTTACCTTACCAAGTGGTGCGGTTGTGAGGCTTAATTGGGAGTATTTGTATGGGTATGTTGTTATTTATTATAAAATCTATTCCCAGACATATAGCCACTCACAGCCGCTTGTAAATACTCCCTTTGGCGCCAAGCCATCCGATACTTACAGGTTTACAGCTCATGTTAATAACCCCAGCTGGCTTGATTGCTCACTACAAATTGTTTATATGGACTGAGTGATAGAGTTAACCGTGGGTTTCTATATGCTCGCTAAGTTTTGCAATACGCAGACTCATACCTTCTATAATTCGGTCTTTAATTTTTTCACGGATAACGTTAGGTAAACGGGTGAGTGCTTCAGGGGTAATGGCAAGGACGATACTGTCGGTTTTAGCGCGTGCGCTAGTGCTACGCTCTCGGTTATTTATAAAAGCGCCTTCACCTATAAATTCACCAGGTACTATCGTTCCAAGTTCTAGCAAATGATTATGTTTAAATACTAACAACGCACCGCTAAGTACAATATATAAGCGCTTGTCGTTATCGTATTGCTTAAATAAAAACTGATGCTGGCTTACTAAATATAACAGGCCGAACGACTCCAATAAGACTTGGCGCTCGCTGAGCGTAAAT
Source organism: Pseudoalteromonas sp. SWXJZ10B (assembly GCF_015864475.1). Classification (NCBI taxonomy): domain Bacteria; kingdom Pseudomonadati; phylum Pseudomonadota; class Gammaproteobacteria; order Alteromonadales; family Pseudoalteromonadaceae; genus Pseudoalteromonas; species Pseudoalteromonas sp. SWXJZ10B. The sequence continues at coordinate 119,333 of NZ_JADYXD010000009.1, read as the reverse complement.
TCTTTAAAAAAGTGCAGCCTGTTTATAATTTCCATTTGTTTGAATAATGGAATATGTTCGATTAGCTTCATCAATAACCAAATGTGTTAAAAACGTTTAATTAGCTAATATTGCGCTCTTTTAATTTTCGGGTCAACGTGTTGCGTCCCCAACCAATTTTTATAGCGGCATCTTGCTTATGGCCAGAGCAATTAGCCAGTGCCGTTTTTATTAAGCGGGTTTCTAGCTGAGCTTGAATGTCAGGCCAAATATTTTCTTTGCCTTGTTTAAGTTCTTGATTAAGCCATTGCTGAAACGCATCTAACCAATCACCTTCTTCTTGAGTTGGTGTTGCATCAAGAATTTCAGGCGGTAAGTCTTGCTCGCTCACAAGCTCACCCGGTGCCATTACAGTAAGCCAGCGACAGGTGTTTTCTAATTGGCGTACATTGCCTGGCCAATTAAATAAACGTAACTGCTCAGTCGCTTTAGGGCTCAGCACTTTGCTTTCTACTTGTAGCTCTTTAGCGCTTTTATGTAAAAAGTGTTGCGATAAGCTTTCTATATCTTCAGTACGCTCTCGAAGAGCAGGTAAACGTAGGCGCACAACATTAAGACGATGGAATAAATCATCCCTAAACTTGCCCTGTTTAACTAAATCTTCAAGGTTTTGGTGCGTAGCCGCAATAATACGCACATCTACTTTTATACTTTGATGGCCACCAACGCGATAAAACTCACCATCGGCAAGAACGCGTAATAAACGTGTTTGTACATCAAGTGGCATATCACCAATTTCATCTAAAAATAGTGTGCCGCCATTGGCTTGCTCAAAGCGGCCTTTACGCACGCTGTCGGCGCCCGTAAATGCGCCTTTTTCGTGGCCAAATAACTCTGACTCAACAAGCTCTTTTGGAATGGCTGCCATGTTAAGTGCAATAAATTGATTTTCTTTACGTGGGCTATGATTGTGCAGCGCACTGGCGACAAGTTCTTTACCTGTTCCAGATTCGCCATTTATTAATACGCTCATGCTAGAGGCCGATAGCTTACCTATCGCTCTAAATACTTCTTGCATGGCGGGTGCTTCACCAATTATATGCGCACTTTTTGGTGGAGCTTGCTTACGCTTAGTTTTTTTAGTGGAATTTGCTCTGCATGCGCTTTCGACTAGTGCTACCGCTTCGTTTAAATCAAACGGCTTAGCGAGGTATTCAAAAGCACCTTTTTGAAATGCATTAACGGCAGAGTCTAAATCTGAATGCGCGGTCATTATAATAACGGGCAATCCAGGGTTTTGCTCTGCAATAAGTTCAAGCAACGCCATACCATCCATACCTGGCATTCGTACGTCCGAAACTAAAACAGTAGGTTGGCTAAACTTCAATGCGCTTAATACATCTTGCGCGTTAGAAAAGCTTTCTGCGTTAAACCCTGCACGGGTTAGTGCTTTTTCGAGTACAAATCGAATAGAAGCATCATCATCTACAAGCCAAACTGTTTTCATGCAAACTCCAAACATTAATCTGCAAAGGGCAGATAGATATTAAATTCAGTATGTCCAGGCCAGCTATCACATTCTATATAGCCATCATGTTGATCAATCAGTGTTTGCGCTATTGAAAGGCCCAACCCAGAGCCACCTTCTTTATTGGTGATCATAGGGTAGAACAGTGTTTCGCGTACACTGGGATCAATACCTGGTCCGTTATCAGATATTTGGATCAACAAGGCTTTTTTAGGTGCTTTACCCGGGCGACGATGCTGATGATTTATGCGGGTTTTTATTGTTATTTCACCGCCATCTACAAGCGCCTGTTGGGCATTTCGAACAATGTTTAATACCACTTGCTGAATTTTGCCTTGATCAATGTATACATCAGGAATACTCGGGTCGTAATCTTTAACTAAGCTAATGTTAGAACAATTATCTAACGTACTTAGCCTTGCAACTGATTCAAGTGATTGATGTATATTGCCATACGATTTTTGAGGAAGTTGATTGGGCCCCAAAAGCCTATCTACTAGCTCGCGTAATCGGTCGGCTTGCTCAATGATGAGCTCAGCACATTGATCTCTTTCTTGTTGATCAACCTCATACTGCAATAACTGCGCCGCTCCGCGAATTCCACCTAAAGGATTTTTAATTTCGTGAGCTAACCCTCTAATTAGGTTTCGGGCAGCTTGATATTGATGCATTTGATTAGACGCTTGGTCGTGCTTAATTTCGTCATCGGTTTGGCGCCACTCAAATAAAATATAAAGCGAGCCATTAAACTTAATTTGTCGTGTACTTACGGCTACTTTTGCATGGCGAGAATCGCTAAAAACCACGTCAGCTCTATGCTGCTGGCAATCTACGCCTTCAACTAGTGAGTATTGTTCTATACGCTGTAAATCGATTGAATGGTAGTTAAAAAGGCTATCAAACGGTTGATCTAATAGGCGCTTATTACCAAGGCCAAGCAGCTCGCTGGTACTGGTATTGGCATATACAACGGTGAAGTTTTTATCAAGTAACATGATAGCGGTTGTTTGATTTTGCCAAATGGCATCGAGTAGCTCAGGGCTAAAGTTTTTATTATTAATCATAGCTGCACCATTTTAGTGCGTGGATGTTTGCAAGCAAGTTATATGGTTAAATACACTGCTGCACGTTTAGTAATGCCCCAATTTAGTTACCTAGGTTTAGCCCTTTTCGGTGCATAAAAAATATGCAGGGTTCGCTTGTAGCAATAACTTGGTTTTTACTATTAAAAAGCTTTAATTGTAGTGTGTGCTGACCACGTTCTACATCTCTAATTGCAAAGGTTGAGCTGTCACTGGCTGGGCCGTGTGCTTTACCATCAATAAAAAGTTGTATAGTAAAACCAGTTTCAAAGCGTGGTTTTATTCGGCTAGTTACATAAACAGTGCCGGTATTTTCACGAATAGTCTGGTTATGATCAGGTGAGGAAATAGCAATACTAAAGGCCGCTTGTTGAGGCTGAGGTTGCTCGTCAAAAATGTCAGTATTTGTTGCAGGCATATTAAGATCTTGGCTGGTGAGCTTTACCTCTTGGGCCCCTTTATGAGGGGTGTCTGAGAACACTAATACGCCATTTTTATCTTTCCAAGCGTATATTTTTGTTTCACCGGCATAACCATAATTACTTAATCCTAAAGTAATTAATAGTAATAAAATCTTGTTATTCACTCTGCAGCCCTGCATTTTTATCGGTAGCTTAACTTTAGTGGAGTTTGTTTAATTTTACCATTAAAAAAGCCCGCAAAGCGGGCTTGAGAACACACATATTTTTTACAGCTTAATTAACAGCTGTAGTACATTTCAAACTCAACTGGGTGAGTTGTCATGTTAAGCTTTTCAACTTCTTGAGACTTAAGTGAGATGTAAGCATCGATTAAGTCATCAGTGAATACGCCACCTTGAGTTAAGAATTCACGGTCTGCGCTAAGTGCAGATAGTGCTTCGTCAAGTGATGCTGCAACAGTTGGAATTTCTGCTGCTTCTTCAGCTGGTAAGTCGTATAAATCTTTATCCATAGCATCGCCAGGATGGATCTTGTTTTTGATACCATCAAGGCCAGCCATAAGCATTGCTGAGAAAGCAAGGTATGGGTTAGCAGTTGGATCCGGGAAGCGTACTTCAATACGACGACCTTTTTCAGATGGAACCACTGGGATACGGATTGATGCAGAACGGTTACGTGCAGAGTATGCAAGCATAACTGGTGCTTCAAAACCTGGTACTAAACGTTTGTACGAGTTAGTAGACGCATTTGCGAAAGCGTTAATTGCTTTAGCATGCTTGATGATGCCGCCAATGTAGTAAAGCGCATCTTCAGAAAGGCCGCCGTACTTATCGCCAGCAAAAAGGTTAACACCGTCTTTAGCTAAAGACTGGTGACAATGCATACCAGAACCGTTATCACCAACAACTGGCTTAGGCATAAACGTTGCTGTTTTACCGTATAAGTGAGCCATGTTATGGATAACATATTTCATTTCTTGAATTTCATCCGCTTTTAATACCATTGTATTAAAGCGAGTAGCGATTTCGTTTTGACCTGCTGTTGCTACTTCGTGGTGATGTGCTTCTACTACTTGGCCCATTTCTTCTAGAACTAGACACGTAGCTGAACGCCAATCTTGGAAGTCATCAACTGGAGCAACAGGGAAGTAACCGCCTTTAACACCTGGACGGTGACCAGTGTTGCCATCTGCATATTCTTTATCTGAGTTCCAAGCAGCTTGCTTAGAATCAATTTTGTACATAGAACCAGACATATCTGATTTGTATTTAACATCGTCAAATACGAAAAATTCTGGCTCAGGGCCAAATAAAACAGTGTCTGCAATGCCTGTAGAACGCATGTAATCTTCAGCACGCTTAGCAACAGAACGCGGGTCGCGCTCATAGCCTTGTAGTGTAGAAGGCTCTACTACGTCACAACGTAAAATTAATGTCGCTTCTTCAGTGAAAGGGTCTAGTTTGATTGACTCAGGAACTGGCATTAATACCATGTCTGATTCGTTTATGCCTTTCCAGCCTGCAATTGAAGAACCGTCGAACATTTTACCGTCTTCGAAAAAATCTTCATCAACTTGGTGATGAGGAATCGATACATGTTGCTCTTTACCCTTAGTGTCAGTAAAGCGTAAATCAATGAACTTGACGTCATTTTCTTTAATAAAATCTAAAACCGATTGTGACATGTGTCCTCCAACTATTGGGTTTTGTTATTGCTGCATAATTGCTTTGGTATTTACTAAGCTGATTTTGTGCCATTATTGTAACTGGCTGTTTATAAATTAAAAAAATATCATTGCATCAAAATGGAATATATAAACGCACCATATTGGTGCGTAAATATTCCATTTCGGTGCAAAATTTACAGAGCGTAATTTGTTGTTAATTTAATCAGCTGAAATTAGCATAACCTAAATGTAAAAGAGTAACAAAAAGATCGGAAAAATAGCCAAAAAGACTGTTTTTCAAAAAAATATTGAAATTTAATTCATATAATTGTCATATATAAAACAGATACTTAGTAAAAGTATTGAGAAAGTTTTAAAATATGTATTGGATAAACTTTCATCCATGTCATTAATGAGGGATAATATGCGCCCTTTTAAATCCTATGCTGGGACATCTCGCGAAAGCGTGGATGAGTGCGTAGATCTTGCAGGATCATTGAGAATTTAATTTCTCTGAGTAAATATATGAGCATCGAAAAGTTAAGAAATATAGCGATTATCGCGCACGTTGACCACGGTAAAACAACTCTGGTTGACAAACTACTTGAGCAATCAGGTACATTAGAAACACGCGGCGGTAACGAAGAGCGCGTGATGGACTCAAACGACATTGAGAAAGAACGTGGTATTACCATTTTGGCTAAAAACACAGCCATCTCTTGGAACGACTACCATATCAATATCGTAGATACTCCGGGACACGCCGATTTCGGTGGTGAAGTTGAACGCGTACTTTCGATGGCTGACTCAGTATTATTACTTGTTGATGCTCAAGAAGGTCCAATGCCACAAACGCGTTTCGTTACGCAAAAGGCATTCGCGCAAGGCTTAAAGCCAATCGTAGTTATCAATAAAATTGATAAGCCAGGTTCACGTCCTGATTGGGTTATGGATCAAATCTTTGATTTATTCGACAACCTTGGCGCAACTGACGAACAGTTAGACTTTAAAGTAATCTACGCTTCAGCTATCAACGGCTGGGCAACACTAGATTTAGACGAGCCATCAGACAACATGGAACCTATGTTCAAGATGATCGTTGACGAAGTATCACCACCGGATGCAGATCCTGAAGGTGACTTCCAAATGCAAATTTCTCAACTAGATTACAACTCTTATGTTGGTGTAGTTGGTATTGGTCGTATTAAACGTGGTTCTGTTGCTCCTAACCAACAAGTTACTATTATCAGTGCTGATGGCACTACACGTAATGGTAAAATTGGCGCAGTACAAAGCTACCTAGGTCTTGAACGTATCGAAACTGATAGAGCTTACGCTGGTAACATCGTAACTGTAACAGGTATTGGTGAGCTTAAGATTTCTGATACAGTTTGTTTCCCAGGAAACGTTGAAGCATTACCACCATTAAGTGTTGATGAGCCAACTGTAACAATGACATTCTCTGTAAATAACTCACCTTTCTGTGGTAAAGAAGGTAAGTTTGTAACGTCACGTAATATCCGTGAACGTTTAGACAAAGAATTAGTACACAACGTAGCACTTCGCGTTGAAGATACTGGTAGCCCAGATAGCTTCCGTGTTTCTGGTCGTGGTGAATTACACCTAGGTATCTTAATCGAGAACATGCGTCGTGAAGGTTACGAGCTTTCAGTTTCTCGTCCAGAAGTTATCTTACGTACTGTAGATGGCGTTCTAGAAGAACCGTTTGAAACAGTTACTATTGACTGTCAAGACGAGCATCAGGGTTCTGTTATGGAACAAGTTGGCCTACGTAAAGGTGAACTTACTAACATGACTCCAGATGGCAAAGGCCGTATGCGTTTAGATTTCATGATCCCTAGCCGTGGTTTAATTGGTTTCCAAACTGATTTCATGACGCTTACTTCGGGTTCTGGTCTTATGTACCATACGTTCGATCATTACGGTCCTCACAAAGGTGGCGACATCGGTGTTCGTAAGAACGGCGTAATGATTGCAAACGCAACGGGTAAAGCACTTACTAACGCATTATTCAACTTACAAGAACGCGGCCGTTTATTCATCGGTCACGGTGTTGAAGTATACGAAGGTATGGTTATCGGTATTCATAACCGTGATAACGACCTTACAGTTAACGCCCTTAAAGGCAAGCAGTTAACTAACGTACGTGCATCTGGTACTGATGAAGCGCAAACGCTTTCTCCACACCTTAACTACTCACTTGAGCAAGCGCTTGAGTTCATCGATGATGACGAGCTAGTTGAAGTAACTCCACTAAACATTCGTATTCGTAAGCGTTACCTTACAGAAAACGAACGTAAACGTGCAGGTCGTGGACCAAAAGCATAATCTATTAATTTAGAATTATGATTTTAAAAGCCGCTGTATTGCAAAATACAGCGGCTTTTTTGTGTTTGGAAAGTCAATCCAAATGTCAACGTTAAGAGTTCTACTACTGGGTGATCAATCACTAAGGCTATAGGATTGGTAAATTTATAATATTAAAATTAATTTTTAGATATAGATGATAATATTGCTAGTAAAAGTAGGATACTTCAAAGTTAGAAAATTATATTCAGTTTGCTATGAGAGAGCGCGCGAATGGAAACGATTGAGGAAAAAGTTACTAGATTCAGAACATATAATAGGACTATGATTGCAGCTGCTTTTTCAAAACCAAATCGCCGGCATCAAGGTATTCCAGCTAAGCTATTATTATGCTCAGTCTTTGATTCTCTCTCGATTGCTGCTTTTCCGAATGAAAATAAAGTAGGTCATCGATATCGAAAAACGATATCAGAGCATTCTGGTTGGGAACATAATAATAGAGTTAGCTTATTACAGCTCTGTAGTGTTTTAGAAAGCCACCCTCAATTACCAAGTTCATTCTTGACCCTTAATTCTTGGGCTAAATCAGAGAAAAAGAAACGGTTTTCTAATTCAAATAGCCTGCTATCAATTAACAAAGGGCTAGAGTTAGATCCAACTTTTGAGGAACTTTTAGATAAATGGCCGAAGCAAAAAAATAAGCACCCAGAAACACTCGATAGATTATCTCCAGAGAGGTTCACTCATAAGAATTTGCTCTACATGTATCGGAATAAACTTGCACACGAGTTTAGATTGCTAGGCAATGGTGCTGAATCGCCTTTCAGAGTTGAATTTAAACCTTATTATCAAGAAGTATCAACTGTAACCGATTTGAGCTCTATGGGTGGATTAGTATCCACAAAGACATGGAGACTAGTCTACCCAATTGGCTTTTTTGTGAAAATTGCTAAGAATAGTCTCGAAAGTATATGTATTGAGTACAACTCTAAAGGGACTAGCCCTTTCCTTAATTATAAAGAGAGCGACTTATGGTTAGAGCAATAATAGCTTTACTATGAGAACTTTTTTTCGTTTAAAGTTATCGACTTCTTCAATAGTAATATAGGAATATCTCTAAAAGCGCAGCGCCTCTTTGTGAATAATTTACTTAAAGATTTTTTGCACAAGGAGAAGGGAATGAGAAGTGAAAGAGGGAGAACTGAAACAGCCGATAATGCGAAGTATCAATGTTTGTTGGTGGGATGTTTTTGCGTTGGGTTTCGCTTCGCTCAACCCAACCGACTTCAATTATTTTATTGGTAGTTACTTACTTTTTAGGGAGTAGGGTGATTTTGCCAAATACATCTGCGTCTATAAATCCACGGTTTCTGTCACCATTTACTGGCTGTACTTCGTGTGAACCCATAAAGTGTTCGCGCACTTTGCTGCCGTCGTTATCGCAATACGCTAACATAAAGCCAATGACTTGTTTTTCGCTCAGTGTAATTGGTGTATTTACAGCGCCTTCTTTGTAGTCGTTAGGGTAGAGCTTTATCGCTACTTCCCACGTGATGTTAAAAGGTGCAGCGGTGTTGCGCTTCCAGTTACTGACTAGGTGGTCGGTGTACAAATGGGCTTTTTTATCAGGGCCGTAATCGGCAGCTTGGTTATCAAGGCCAATGTGGTACGCCAAAGCGGTGTGATTAAATTGGTGGTTTCCGCCCGATGCATCGCTGTCTATAAACACTTCTAGCGCATCGTCATCCCAATATTTATAGGTTGGATCGGCGTGTGTATCAATTAAAACGTCATCCACAATATCGGCTTGTAGATATAAATAGTTTTGATCCCACAGTAAACGATAACGCCCTTTAAAGTCGGCATCGCTTGATGGCAGTGTGCCATCCATTAAATAAGGCATATCGTGCCAAGCGGCTTTATCCCATGCGCTTTCTGATACGCCATCGACAGTAATTGGGGTTGATGTATGTTCAACATCAATAGCCATTGCTGGCGTGCTTAATAAAAAGCTTAAGGCGAGTGCTAATTTTTTCATTAATTTCTCAATTTTATTGTGTGCTTGTCTTAATGTAATAACAATCTTAAAACAGCTAAGTAAATAGTTACAGTGAAATACTTTCGCCTTCGTTTAAAATATACAGCGGTGTTTTAGCATCCATTTTTTTAACCATGTGTAATAAACGTAGCAAAGCAGAGTGGCTAGTATGGTCGCCCATTTTCCAGCTAGAGTTACCGTATCCCCAAGGAATCATTACTTTGCAGTTAAGTTCTTGTGCTGCGTTGAGCGCATCCTCTGGTGTGGTGTGAACGTAGCGATAAAATTTACCACTTTCTTTACTGTAGTAAGATGCGATTGGTATTAAGCACACATCTATATCGCCATATTTTTGCTGTATGTCTTTAAAGTGTTTTGAGTAGCCCGTATCGCCTGCAAAAAATAAGGTACTGCCGTTTTGTTCAAGCAGCCAGCCATTCCATAAGTCTTTATTGTTATCTTCGTAAATAAGGGGCACCAATACACGAGCGCTAAAATGATGAGCTGGCACGGCATTAATAACTAAGTCGTCAATGTTGGTTGTTGAGTACCACGGCATTTCGGTAATATTAAAACCGCCGGTAGGGAAGTTGTCGGCCATACCGAGTGGTGTTAAATAGCGAGGTTTACTGCCAATGCTTTGTATGTCGGTCTTATTAAAGTGATCGTAATGAATATGTGAATACATTACCGCATCAATATTTTCCAGTTCTTGCTCACTAGGCCAAGCGCCTGCTTTACGATAAATACCACCGCCGAGTTTAAAGCCAAGTGCGACTGGAGAATCAAACTGATTTTTTACCGGATCAAACAGCACACTTTGCCCATTTGGAGTGTTAATTACAAAACTAGCGTGGCCAAGCCAGCGTACGGTATAACCGGTGCTAAGTTGTGGTTTAGTTTGCTGGCCTTGGTACTGGCAGTTTTCGCTGCCGGTTTTGCATAGTAAGTCTGGGTGGGCTGGGTAGCAGTTTTCAGTGCAGGTAGTGGGATATGTTTTTTCACCTGTGTATAAATTTTTATAACGACCGTTCTTATCATTAATAACAACAACTGAGTCAGAGCTGGTAATACGATTAATATTATTAGGTGCACCGCAGGCAGTTAGTATACATAAGAGCATTGTTGCGGTTAAAAAGCGTTTCATTGTAAATCCCTTTTAGCATGCCTTTAACATAAAAAAGCCTGCAATTAAGCAGGCTTGTTAAAGTAACAAATAATTAGCCAGCGCTATTCATTTGTTCAATAAATTTGTTTGAATCGGCAATCGATTTGTTCATGTCGTTCATCAACAATTGAATATCGCGCTTAAGGTTAGTGAATTCACCTTTAATAGCCGATACCGCTTGTGCATTTAAGTTATGCTTTAGGTATAAAACGTTATCATGAAGCGAGGTTAATACTGGCTCCATTTTACTCTCTGCGCTGCGCATTGAGCGTAATAGCTGATCAAATTGACGCTTAGTCGCGGCTAGCTTTTTGCTGCTTTCACGCTTAAGTGATGCGCTTTTGTATTGCTCTAGCTCATCGCCCCACTCATCAAATAGCGCTTCTGCCACGTCTTCTACTTTATTGATGTTAGTTGACACTTCGTTAGCGGCATTTAAGCTCGACTCGTAATCATCGTTTAGTTGATTGTAAGTGTCTTGTAGTTCGCCACCATTAAAATCGATTAGAGTAGTTAAGCGCTCTAGTGCCGATTTAAATTCTTCTTGTGACTCTTGTTGCGAGTCTTTGGTTTCTTCTACGCGGTCAATTAGAATATCGCGTTTGTGAACACCCACTTTTTCCATCGCAGAATAATAAGCTGATTGGCAGCCAGTTAAAGTAAGTGTTACTACAAGCATTGAAACACTGAGTAATGTTTGTTTTTTCATTTGAATTCCTGTTTACGAGCGTTAGTGCTGTAAATTATGGCGCTGATTGTTATTATAATCAAAACTATATAAGCACAAGTCAATTGTATGAATGATAAGCTCTCACATTACAAACAGCAAGTTAAGTCCTTTATACGCCAGCAACCTGGTTGGTGGATGCAGTATTTTAATCGTTGTATAGACGATCAAATAACGGTTAATGCAGGTTACCTTGCTTACGTGACACTTCTTTCTTTAGTGCCATTAATTGCGGTGGGTGTTGCTATATTTTCAGCCTTTCCGGGCTTTGAATCTACTCGCATGGAAATTGAGAGCTTTTTGTTTACCAACTTTGTCCCTACCTCTACCGATGTTATTAGAGAGCATATTAGCTCCTTTGCGGGCAATGCCAACCAAATGACGGCGGTAGGTATTGGCTTTCTAGCTGCAATAGCCTTGCTGTTAATACGTAATGTAGATGCCACATTGAACCGAATTTGGCGCATAAAGAAAAAGCGCCCAATGATGATCTCATTTGCTGTGTACTGGATGGTTTTGAGCTTAGGGCCTATGTTGCTCGGTGCCAGTATTGGTGTTACCTCTTATATTGTATCTTTGGTGTCGTTTGCTGATCAGGGAATTCCGGGGTTTAGCGGGTTTTTGTTAAAGCTATTGCCGTATGGAATTTCGATGGTGGGCTTTATTATGCTCTACACCTTAGTGCCTAATACACGGGTGTCGTTTAGAGCGGCAATACCTGGCGCTTTTTTTGCGGCACTTTTATTTGAGCTGACCAAAAAAGGGTTTGCACTTTATATTAGTCATTTTCCGTCGTACGAAGTTATTTATGGCGCAGTAGCAACCATTCCTATTTTATTTGTATGGGTGTATTTGTCGTGGGTCGTTGTTTTGCTTGGCGCTGAATTTACTGCGTGCATTAGCCCAAATGATATTCCAGAAACACCAGAGCTTGAACTAGAAGATGATGAACCAGCAGTAAAGGACACAGTTTAAATGCAAGGTTTAATACAACGTGTAAAGCATGCCAAAGTAGAAATTAACAACCAAGTGGTAGGCGAAATTAGCCAAGGTATATTGTTGTTGCTGGGCGTTGAAAAACACGACGACAAACAAACGGCCGATAAGCTTTTACACAAGGTAAGTAATTATCGTATTTTTACTGACGAAAACGACAAAATGAACCTAAGCCTTAAAGATATTAAAGGTGAGTTACTTGTTGTTTCGCAATTTACGCTAGCGGCTGATACTAAAAAGGGTATGCGCCCTAGTTTTTCATCTGCGGCAACGCCAAGCCAAGCTAACGAGCTTTACGAATACTTTGTAGCTCAAGCTAAAGAGTTGGGGCTTACAATAGCCACAGGTGAGTTTGGTGCTGATATGCAAGTAAGCTTGTGTAACGATGGGCCCGTTACGTTTAACTTATCTGTTTAAGTTTTTGGTTACCACGACAATATGATTTACATAGCCCGTAATTTTTTGCGGGCTAACATTACAACCAAATACATCGAGTAATAGCTGCTGAAGTTGCTTTAATTGCGACTCATGCTGCGATAAAAAGTTAATAAATAGCACGCCGTTGTTATTTAAAGCCGAGTAGATTTTTTTATAAAATGCCTCTTCAAATAAAAATCGAGGCGCGTCTATTTGGCTAAATAAATCTAGAATAATCCAATCAATATTTTGCACACTTTCTAAAATCTGTTGCGCATCGGCGCACAGCAGTTGCTCATTCTTATTTGACGAAAAAAACTGGGTATAGCAATCAATAATATCGGCGTTTTTTTCAACCGATGTTATTTGTGCTTTAGGGTATTTGTGTTGTAAATAATTACGAATTGCACCGCCGCCAAGGCCGAGTTCTAACACTTTTTGTGGCGGCTTAAGAGCTTGCCAGTGCTTATCTAGGTACAATAAGTGTGGAAAAAGTAATAAATCCGGGTTATTTAAATCAATAACAGATTGAAGAGTGTCGTTAATAAGTAACCAGCGTAACTGCTCGTGCTCACGTACTTGAATGTGATCGCCACTGCATTTATGCCAATAGATTAACTGACCAATGCTGTGGCTATTTTCAATAAATTGATCGCTCAGCAAACCCGTCAGTGAATTTATATAATTGATTTTTTCAGTCATATTCTCAGCATAAACTAGCAACGTTAAAGCGCAATGGCCTTTGTCATTATTTTTTTACGTTATTTTACAGCCATCACCAAAGTCGTATTTGCAGTTTTTTTAAGATGGAGTATGGTATTTGCCATAATAATGCCAATCAATTTAATTATTTTATTTTTTTAGCTTGGTAGATAACCAATACTATTAGTATAGCGCCGTAGCCTTTTTTTGACTTTTATTTACGGCTTATATAACAACAGGAGTATGTATGTTTCAGGTAAGCACCCCACAAAGTAGCGAAGATTGGCAAGCGTATTACCAATTGCGTTGGCAGGTATTACGCGCGCCTTGGGGCGAGCCTCGTGGCTCTGAACAAGACGATATGGAACAAGACTCTGAGCACCGCTTTATAAAAAATAAAGAAGGCGAAGTACTAGGCGTAGCACGTTTGCACTTTAACAGTCATGAGCAAGCACAAGTGCGTTACATGGCCGTTGCTGAAGGGAATCGTAATCAACATATTGGTAGTCGTTTATTACATGAGCTTGAAAAAATAGCATGGACACAAAATGCTGATGAACTGGTTTTATTTGCTCGCGAACGTGCGCTTGAGTTTTATAAACGCCATGGTTACGAATTAAAAGAAAAAGCGCACTTAGCGTATGGCGATGTACAACACTTTAAAATGGTAAAGCAAAAACCGTGTGAGCCAGGCTGGTTCCGTCATCCAAATTGGACGCAAGTACTACAAAATACGTGGCGTGAGTCTATTCCAATTAGTGACGCGATGGGTATTAAGGTAGAAAGCTATACCGATTGGCAATTTACAACCAGCGCCGACCTAGACGCTAACTTAAACCTACATAACACCATGTTTGCAGGCTCTATTTATAGCTTGGCTACGCTAACAGGTTGGGGCGCTACGTACTTAGCACTTAAAGAAGCTGGGCTTGAAGGTAATATTGTATTAGCCGATGCTAACATTAAGTACTTAAAACCGCTTACTACTGACCCACGTGGCTGTGTTGATATACAAACCTGTAAGGGCAAGTTAAGTGATTTAGAAACCGATGGTAAAGCAAGTTACGTAGTGCCAGTAACTATTTACGATGGTGATAACGTGGTTGCCGAATTTGAAGGACTGTTTGTAGTAAAAAAATAACTGTTTAGCTGTTCAAAACACAAAAAAGCCAAGCGATGCTTGGCTTTTTCGTGCGTAAAACTTAGGGAAGTATCACAGCAGATCGGTTAATAATATACCTACACCAATACGTTCTACATCCGCATTGTAATCAATTAAGCTTTCGCCATAACCGTTAAAGTATTGTGCATAACCACGAACGCGGCCCCATAAAGGAAACGACCAGTCGAGTTGAATTGCACCACGATTATCTGAATTTAAGTTGTTACGTGTCATAAAGCTAAATTCATGGTCATGAAAACGATACGCGCCGCTAAATTCAAAGTAACCCATGTATTTGTATATGTCTGGGTTGTCGTCGCCATTGGCTTCTAAAATATCTTCTTTTTCGTCCTCAGCTATTCGGTACCAAGGTTTAAAGCTAAAAACAAAGCCTCTGTTTTCCCAAATAAAGTCTGCATAAATACGGTTCCACGAACGTGAGTTTGGTTGGCTTCGACCATTTGACTGATGCGAAATACCTAAAGCAATTGCCATTTCGTCGCCCCATAATACGTTTTCTGGGTCGAGGTAATTTATCCAAAATATCTCTGGTTCGTAGTTGGTCTCACGAAATGGAGAAGAAATTTCTGAGTTATAAAGCTGCCAATACGATTGCAGTGTAAAGCCAAAAAATATGGCCTGGTCTTTATCCGAAAAATCATCGTAAAGAGGCACTTTTATCGATAGCTGGTATTTTGCTTCTAAGTTGTCGAGCGGTTCACCGTCGTTGTCGTCGGTTAGTGCATCAAAGCCATCAAATGGGCGATCGTTTGGGTGTGATACGTACGAAAGCGGTAAAATATAGTTACGCTTATGTGGCGTAATTACATTTCTATTTTTTTTACCTACTTCTTCACGAGCTTGGCGTTTATCAAGCGCGGTAAGTTGTTTGTTTTCTTCAAGAGCTGAACACTTTTTACGAAGATCGTCTAATGTTTGTTTACCATCTCCGCCAATTACTTCATTTAAAATACACTGCTTTACAAGTTCGATGTCGTTGTCTTGCTCATTTGTAGCAACTTCTTCTTGTGCGAAGGTAGCTGTACTTATTAAGGCAGAAAGTGTGATCCAGTGGCGCCAGCTCATTGTAATTCCTTGTGGGTTCGGGTTGTGTTGTATGCGTTAATTTAATTATAACGTCTTTTTACATATGTAACGGTGAACTTTTACTGAATTTGTATTTATAACAAGGTCTATACGTATACAAAGTAAATATAGATCAGAAAAAAAGCGGCCTAGGCCGCTTTTTTAATGCACATTAACTATGTGCTCTCACGCAATGAGAAGGGTGAGCTAAAGCTCAAATATGTTAGTAAAAAACTTATAAAGTTCGGTGCCTTGGTTAACACTCGCCGAGGCAAAGTGCAAAATGGCAATTGCATCGCAATCGAGAGTAAGTGTTTGCAGTGGTTGCTCGCTTAAGTAGCGCTCCATGCGTAAAATATTAGCAATAGGCTCACCGGCTTTAATGTGTCCGCCAAGTGGGGCTATGTATTCAACCATGCCGCCAATGGGGGCGTAATAAGTAAAGTAGTCATCTAAATTACATGCATAGCGAGTGATATTAGCTGGCGTATGTGGTGCGTTTTGTAAAACACCTTTGTGATTTAAGTAACTTAAAATGCTGTTAGCATCGTTTAGTGCTTCTTTTAAGTCTATTTTTTCTTGGCTGCCTAGCTCTACAGTAAATGCTTCTACAGGTATTGATAATTCACGACCTTGCTCGCTAAGTGCATCACTTAAATGCCACCATGGGCAAAAGTTAGCTTCATCCATAGCACCGTCAAAATCACTAGGAATAAGCAATACATGCTCAATATTAAAGTAACGTGCGCTGTCGGTTGCATAGGTTGGGCAGTACAAATGCTTGCTTGAAATAGGGCCTGTGTGTAAATCGAGTACTATATCAGCCTGATGAGCGAGCTTTTGTAAGTTAAGCGCAATGCGTTTACCCGTATTAAGTAAATAAGCCGGGCCGTTAAGTTTGCTGTCTACTTCGTCAATAAGCGCCTGTTTGAAGTTACTTTTTAATGTAGCGTCGTCATACTGGGTATGATTTTGTGCAAACTGTGCCACTAAATTTTTATTGTAGTGATACATGCGATTCCAATTAGTGCCCGTAATCGGATCGAACCTGCCAAGGGTAAACTCGCCAGATTTTTGATTACAACCAATCGGATTTGCATAAGGTACAAGGGTAATATCGCCACTAAGGTTAAGATGTTTTAATTGCTCAAGTAGCTGAAAAATAACAGCGTTGCCTTGTACTTCAGCGCCATGCATATTGGCCTGAACATAAACACTAGGCCCTGTGCCATCGCCTTTTAAACGATAAACAGGAATTGTAAGCGGTAAGCCGTTTGCAACTTCCCCTACTACAATGTTCTCTTGGCTGATGTGTGTTGTATTACTCATGCTTATTACCTTAAGTAGTGGCTGGCATTTTCGGCTTGGCGAACACAGGTAAGTTCACCGTTTTGCAATGTGTACTCGCCGGCGAGCTCATGGCATAAAAAATACGGCATACTTTCGGTAAAGCCGTAAGCACCGCATTGGCTAAATACTAGCCAGTCGTGCTCATTTAAATCGCTTGGTAAGTTATGTTCACCCAAGCAATCAAGCGCTGTACAAAGTGGGCCGTATAAAGTGACCGCTTGAGTTTTAGCACTGGATTCACGCAGTAACGCAGCAGGAAAATCTTGGCTGGTAACAGCAGGGCGTAATAAGTGGTTTATACCGCCGCTTAAAATGACTTGCTGTTGATTATAGTTTTGTTTGCGTTCTATTACTGGGTTTGCGTAATGACCACATTCGCCAACGGCATAGCGGCCCAGTTCCATCCATAGCTCTTCTACGCCCGCATCATTTTTAATTTTAGCGAGTGCAGCTATTAAGTCATCCCAATCAAGTGTTGTTTCGCTTTGTGTATAAGGAATACCTAAGCCGCCACCTAAATCGAGAATTTTAAGGCTAATATTTAAATCGCTGGCAAGTTGGCTAAGAGGTGCAATCATTTGTGACCACAAGTCGCTTAGTTTTTGCGTGCTAAGCATGTTGCCCCACTGAAAAATATGTAAGCCGTCAAACTTAAGTGCAGGGTAGTCGGTTACATTGAGTGCTTGCCACTCATCACAACCCAAACCAAACGGCGTAAGGCTGTCGCCGCCCAGTGGATTTTTTTCACCTTCAGGCCAGCGTAATTGCACTCGGAGTAATACTTGTAACTGCGTAGTTTGTAGTTGCGCTTGTTGGTTTAACCAACGTACTTGATTGAGGCTTTCGGCTACGAATATACGTACTCCGCGCTCAATAAAGTGTTTAATTTGTTTAGGGCTTTTTGCAGGCCCTGTGTTGAGCACGCGCTGTGAGCTAATACCTTGTGCTAGCACTTGCTCAAGCTCACCTTTACTTGCTACGTCAAAATTAAAACCAGCGTTGTCTAAGCTTTGAATAATTTTAGACAGTGGATTTGCTTTTACCGCGTACCACAGTTTTACATCGGTTTGCGCAACTAAACGTGCAAGATGCGCGTTTAGTTGATCTAGGTCGTAAACAAAAAAAGGTGTATCAAGTTGTTGTGTAATTGTATTTACAGCGGTTTTGATAGGCGTGCTCAAAAAGCTCATTATCGTAAAACCTCTTCAAGCAATAACGATGCATCGCTTTTCTCGTCGCGGTATTTAACAATTAACGCACACGACATGCTTAGGCCTTGCTCGCGCGCCCATTCGTTTGACGCAGGGCGAGAGCCTGGTATTACAATGGCATATTCAGGAATAGGCTCGCCTTTATCTAGTTGTCGCTCGTTTACGCAGTCATACACCGGAATAGTCGCTGATAAACGCACGCCAGGGGCAAGTACTGCGCCTTTTTTAATGACTACGCCTTCAACAATAATACAGCCAGCGCCAATAAAGGCGTCGTCTTCTACAACTACTGGGCTTGCACCAATTGGCTCAAGTACACCACCAAGCTGCACTGCAGCACTTAAATGTACGTTTTTACCTACTTGTGCACACGAGCCAACTAATGCGTGGCTATCTACCATTGTGCCTTCGTCGATGTATGCACCAATGTTTACATACGCTGGTGGCATAATAATCGTGCCTTTAGCAACATAAGCACCACGGCGAACACTAGAGCCACCCGGCACCATACGTACGCCATCGTCAGTACTAAATTCTTGCGGAGCTAAGTTATGTTTATCAACAAAACCACCTGCAAACTCAGTATTAGTGCCATTTTTGAAGGCATCCAAAATGCCTTGTTTTACTTCTACGTTAGCTTGCCATTGGCCGCTTTCGTTTTGTGATGCTGCGCGTACTGCGCCCGATTCTAAATTATTTAATAGTTCTAACCAGCTCATTATAAAAACCTGTATTTAATGCCAAGATAAAATGGTGTTGTTTGCAGTTGTGATGCAATCGGTTTGAGTTAACTCAAGGTGTGTTAAAGGTGGACGAAGTTGCGGGCTGCTTAAGCGACCTTGCAAATGCATCAATACCTTTACGGGAATAGGGTTTGCAACAGCAAATAGGCTATTAATAGCGCTTGACCACTGGGCAAATAAATTAGGGTGTTGACCACTTAAGCTGCGTTTAACAAACTCGTGAGTTTGTGCGGGCCATGCATTTGCAGCTACCGACACTAAACCTTTTGCACCGGCTTGGGCAAAATATGGCATTAGCGCATCGTCGCCACTAAAAATAGCTAAATTAGGCGCTGCTTGGCGATAAGCTTCAAACTGAGCAATGCTGCCGCTCGCTTCTTTTAGTGCCCATAAATTTTTATTATTTTGTAAGTTTTGAATTGTTGCCGTTGGAATGCTAACAGCACTTCGACCCGGTACGTTATAAAGCATACACGGGTGAACACTTGCATTAAGTAGGCTTTCAAACCAATGAGTTTGACCTATAGCGCCAGGCTTTGCATAAAGCGGTGAGCCAAGTAAAAAGCTATGAATTGGGAGTGTATTACAGTAGTTAACCCACTCAATTTGTTGCTTTAAGTTACTACCGCCCACAGCAACCATGAGTGGTACTGCTGGTTTTAGTTGGCATACGTGTTCAACAATGGCTTGTTGCTCTTTTAGCGTGAGTGCTAAACCTTCGCCCGTACTGCCAAGTAGTAAAATACCGTTATGTGCCGCTTCTTGATCGCTAACCAGTTTAGTTAACGTGTTGTAGTCAACATCGCCGTGTTGATCAAATGGCGTTACGAGCGCGGTCCACAATGAGTAGTCGTTTAAATTGAAGTTGTTGATCATCTCTCACGAACTTATAATTTGTACCAACTTTATTAAAAACGTGATCATTTTAGCGATAACTAATTTAATGCAATTGGTATTATTCGAAGAGTTAAAAAGCTTTATGGAAGGAGCCGCATTAACGTCGTTCGAACTAATAATTCGAAGAGCGAATGGGCTTAAAATAATAGGGCGCACGGCCTTAATATTTAAGACCAGAAGCTCTCCACCAAACTAATAAGCTGCTTTTATAAGCAGCTATTGGTGACAGTCGCTAGGGTTCAACCTAGTCGCCCGAAATAAACACCTCGCAAAAGTGGTTACTTCTCGGCGTTAATTCCCCTCACGTATGCTCACTGGAGTTTGCGCTCCTAACATACGCTACCTGAATAACGCACCTCTTCTAGCCCTTTACACCTGTTTGTAGAGTAAAAACTTACAAACCTGTGCAATTTAAATAGGGTAATTACGGCGATTAAAGCATTTTAGCCGTCTAGGTGTCAAGCGACTAAATGCATATTCATTCATCCATAATGGGAGTGGTTACGTATTGGGTGCTTTTCTCGTACACTAGCAATATAAGTAGTGAGGTATTTAATTAGTATGGAAAAATTTAGCGATATTTATAAGCGAGCGGTAGAGCGAAAAGGCTCCGAAAAAATGCTTAAGTTATTACTTGCAAAACCGCTATCTAAAAAACAACTAAGCACGTTAAGTGACGACGATTGGCTTGAGGAATTTACTCGAAAAGTATTTCAAAGCGGCTTTTATTGGTCAGTCATTAATAATAAGTGGCCAGGCTTTAGAGAGGTTTTTTGGAATTTTAGCGTTGATAAGTTATTAATGATGCCACCTGATATGCTGGAACAAAAAGCAACGGATGAGCGAATCGTTCGTAACTATAAAAAAGTAAAAACAATTACCGAAAATGCTTACATGATCCACGAAATAGCAGGGGAACATGGCAGTTTTAGCCAGTTTGTCGCTAATTGGCCAGCAGACGATATTATTGGTTTATGGGCGTATTTAAAAAAACATGGTTCGCGTTTAGGCGGGAATACAGGACCTTATGCGCTACGAGCACTTGGTAAAGATACTTTTTTACTATCACGCGATGTAGAGAATTACTTACGTGCTCATAAAATTATAGACGGCGGCTTACAAACTAAAAAATCACTGAGTGCTGCCCAAGCTTTTTTTAATGAAATGCAAAAGCAAAGCGGCTTAAGTATGCAAGAGTTAAGTTTAATTGTTGCTTATGGCGTTGGTGACAACCGTGTTGGTATAAGTCAGCAATAATAGGAATTACCATGAAATTAGTGCCAAGATACACAGACATTACGGAAAACTTTGCGATAGAAGATTTCCCTGCAAGCGTTGCCTCTCCTCAGTTATTGCTGTGGAACGAGAGCTTAGCAAAAGAGTTTAATATTAACGTTGCAGCTGATTTGCGTGCTAGCACTTTTAGCGGTAACGAGAAACAGGCGATTCCTGCGGTAGCACTTGGTTACTCTGGGCACCAATTTGGACATTTTTCACCACGTTTAGGCGATGGGCGAGCGCATTTATTGGGCGCTATTAATGATGATAAAAACCAGTTGTGGGATATTCAATTAAAAGGCTCTGGTGCTACTCCTTACTCAAGAGGGGGAGATGGACGTTGTGCTCTTGGTCCTGCTATTCGTGAATACGTAATGAGCGAGGCAATGCATGCACTAGGCATTAAAACCACACGCTGCTTAGCGGTTGTTGGTAGTGGTGAAACGGTTTATCGTAATCCACCACAAGCAGGCGCCATAGTGACTCGTTTAGCAACGAGCCATATTCGTGTTGGCTCGTTTCAATATTTAGCGACGCAAGGCGATGTTGAAGGACTTAAAAATTTAGCCGATTTAGCTATAGAGCGACACTACCCAGAAATAACCGATACAGGATCGCAGCGTTATTTAGCATTTTTAGGCGCTGTGATTAAAAACCAAGTTAAGCTAGTTGTGAGCTGGATGCGTGTTGGCTTTATTCATGGAGTAATGAATACCGATAATACGCTAGTAAGTGGAGAAACCATTGATTACGGCCCCTGCGCCATGATGAATAATTTTGATTTTGACACCGTGTTTAGCTCTATCGATAAACAAGGTCGTTATGCCTTTGGTAATCAACCTAATATAGCTAACTGGAACTGCGCACGCTTAGCTGAGAGCTTAATACCGCTTATTAGTGATGATGACGAGCAAGCTGTTTCGTTAATGACGCCATTTATTAATAGTTTTGCTGAGCAGTTTAATACTGAGTTTACGGCTATGTGGGAGAAAAAACTGGGCTTGAGTGCAAAAAATGCAAGCGGAAGTGAGTTAATTGCAGAGTTATTAACGCTATTAAAAGATAACCAGCTCGACTACACCAATACCTTTGATGCACTTACTGAATCCTTAAAGGGAGAAACAGTAGTACCAGAGTCGCTAATCAAATGGAGAGCTAAGTGGGTAAACTTAACTGACAATAATAGTTATGAAGTAATGAGAGCGGCAAATCCTCGTGTAATTCCTCGTAACCATATGATCGAAAAAATAATTGCAGAGTATAATGCTGCAGGGTCTAGTGAGTTACTAGAGCGCTTTATGAAAATAGTGGGAAATCCGTATTCTGATGATGAAAAGCTATCAGAGTTTCAGGCTGCACCGATAAATGATAATGATTACCAGACTTTTTGTGGTACTTAACTCTTAACTTTAAATATAACCACATGATTAAAAAGAGTCATTTTTTAATCAAACATGCGCATATATCTAGGGGAATGTTAATTCTGGTGGTATTATGCGCCGAATTAAAGCCAAGCAATGTTTCTTTGCATTTACATTTATAAGTGCATTTAATTTAATTGCTCTTACATTCCTTGCTAAGTACTAATTTACAAAAAACTACTATATTTATTTTTCAATAAAGTTTTAATTTCGCCTATAGTAAGTGGATGTGTGTTGTGACTGGGCATAGAAAAAAGTTATAAACTTTATTTTTCGTTAAGTATTGATTAACAAAGGCTCAGTTAGTCTATATAAAACTGATTGAGCTAGTATCGATTAGCTACAATTTAAAATTGTTCAAATGGGAAGAAAACAATGAAATTAAAATCACTTACAATTGCAATCGCGTTGGCTGCAACTAGCGCATCTACATTCGCTGCTGATAAAGAAGAAGGTTTCTACATTGGCGCATTTGGCGACTACTATGACGCATCTTGGAAAAACATGCGTGCTCAAGCTGGTCTTGACGTAAATGAATCAACTGGCTGGGGTGTTGAAGCCGGTTACCGTTTCAGTGATTACTGGAGCGCACGTCTTGAATATGCAGATATGGATTTTAATGCTTTTGATAAAGTTGCTGGCAACCGCAACAGTATTGATGGCGAGCGTTACGGTATTGATGCTCTTTACCATTTAAATGGTGGTCCTTTCTACGGTCTTTTCGGTATTAAAGAAATGGACGTAGTAGATGACAACACATTCTTAAATGCAGGTGTTGGTTACCAACATTTCATTACAGATGGCTTATTTGTAAATGCTGAAACAGCTGTATACCAAGGTCTTGACCGTGGTTACACAGATGTAGGCGCTAAAATTGGTATTAACTACTTATTTGGCCAAAATTCAGCTCCTGTAGAGCCAGTTAAACCAGCTCCAGAGCCTAAGGTAATTGAAGTAGCTGTAGCTCCTACAGATAGCGACAACGACAACATTCCTGATGCAGATGATAAGTGTGCTAACACGCCTATGACTGATGCAGTTGATGGCACTGGTTGTACTTTATATGAAGATAAAGAAGTAACTGTAAGCTTATTAGTGACTTTCCCTAACAATGCTTCAGCAGTATCTACTCAGTACTTAAACGATATTGAAAAAGTATCTGCATTCTTAAAAGAGTACCCAGATACAACAGTACTTTTAGAAGGTCACACTTCTTCTGTAGGTAAAGCAACTTACAACAAATGGTTATCTAAAAAACGTGCTGATGCAGTAGCTAAGCAATTAGTTTCTGATGGCATTGCTAAAGACCGTATTACTACAGTTGGTTTAGGTGAAGAGCGTCTTAAAAATGATGCAAACACTAAAGCTGCAAACGCAGAGAACCGTCGTGTAGAAGCGCATATCAAAACTATCAAAAACGTTAAAGTTTTACGTTAATTAAATAGTTTGTAATAAAAACCCAGCCAAGTGCTGGGTTTTTTTATGCCTGTAATAAATTAATATTGGTTAATGGTAATGATTCTTACTTAACAAGTATTCATGAAAATAGTTTTTACTACAACCACTATTCATAGTATTTATAATCGGTATAATCAGTTGCGTAACTGGATGGATTTTCATCTATCCATAAAAGCTTTATAATTACGCGTTAGAATACTATAAGTATTGGGTAACTTATTTGCGCTTGAAGCGCTACCGGATACTTTCACGTCACCAAGAGGGCAATATTGTGCTACAAGAATATCGTAAACACGTAGAAGAACGTGCCGCGTTAGGTATCGTACCAGCGCCATTAGATGCTCAGCAAACTGCTGATCTTATTGAATTAATCAAAACTCCACCTGCAGGTGAAGAAGAATTCATTTTAGATTTGTTCATTCAGCGTATACCAGCAGGTGTTGATGATGCTGCTTACATTAAAGCGGGCTTCTTAGCAGCTGTAGCTAAAGGTGAAACTAATTCTCCACTTGTTTCTAAAGAAAAAGCGGCAGAATTATTAGGTACAATGTTGGGCGGTTACAATATCGCACCAATGATTGACCTACTTGATGACGAAACACTTGCACCAATCGTAGTTAAAGGCCTTTCAAATACATTACTTATGTTTGATGCGTTCTACGATGTAGAAGAAAAAGCAAAAGCAGGTAATACATTCGCTAAGCAAATTATTGAGTCTTGGGCAAATGCAGAATGGTTTACTAATAAACCAGCTGTTGCTGAAAAGATTTCAGTTACTGTATTTAAAGTAACTGGCGAAACAAATACTGATGACTTGTCTCCTGCACCAGATGCATGGTCTCGTCCAGATATCCCACTTCATGCTTTAGCAATGCTAAAAATTGAACGCGATGGTATTACACCTGATAAAGCGGGCGAAGTAGGTCCAATTACTCAGATTGAAGAATTAAAAACTAAAGGTTTACCACTTGCTTACGTAGGTGATGTTGTTGGTACGGGTTCTTCTCGTAAGTCTGCAACTAACTCTGTACTTTGGTTTATGGGCGATGATATCCCGTTCGTACCAAACAAGCGTGTTGGCGGTGTATGTTTAGGTAATAAAATTGCTCCAATCTTCTTCAACACAATGGAAGATTCAGGCGCATTACCAATCGAATTAAATGTTGATGAACTCAACATGGGCGAGCAAATCGACATTTATCCGTACGAAGGTGTTGTTAAGCAACATGGTACTGATAAAGTGATTTCTACTTTTGAGCTTAAATCTGATGTGATTTTAGATGAAGTTCGTGCTGGTGGTCGTATTCCACTAATTATCGGTCGTGGTTTAACTGATAAAGCGCGTACATCTCTTGGCTTAGGTGCAACTGATACATTTAAAGTACCAACAGCAACAGAAGTTTCTGATAAAGGCTTCACACTAGCGCAAAAAATGGTTGGTAAAGCATGTAACGTTGCAGGTATTCGCCCAGGTCAGTACTGTGAGCCTAAAATGACAACTGTTGGTTCGCAAGATACAACAGGTCCTATGACACGTGATGAACTTAAAGATCTAGCATGTTTAGGTTTCTCTGCAGATTTAACAATGCAGTCATTCTGTCATACATCAGCTTATCCTAAGCCTATCGATGTAAGCACTCACCATACGCTTCCTGATTTCATCATGAACCGTGGCGGTGTTTCACTTCGTCCAGGTGATGGTATTATTCACTCGTGGTTAAACCGTATGTTATTACCAGATACCGTAGGTACTGGTGGTGATTCACATACACGTTTCCCATTAGGTATTTCATTCCCAGCAGGTTCGGGTGCAGTAGCATTCGCAGCAGCAACCGGTGTTATGCCACTTGATATGCCTGAATCTATTTTGGTTCGTTTTAAAGGCGAAATGCAACCAGGTATCACTCTACGTGACCTTGTTCATGCAATCCCTTACTACGGTATCAAACAAGGTTTATTAACAGTTGAGAAAAAAGGTAAAATTAACGAATTCTCTGGTCGCGTACTAGAAATTGAAGGCGTTGAGCACCTAACTGTTGAGCAAGCGTTTGAATTATCAGATGCATCTGCAGAGCGTTCGGCAGCAGGTTGTACTGTTAAGTTATCTAAAGAGTCTATCTCTGAATACCTTGAGTCAAACATTGTTATGCTTAAGTGGATGATTTCTGAAGGTTACGGCGATGTACGTACGATTGAACGTCGTATTACTGCAATGCAAGATTGGTTAGCTAACCCAGAACTAATGGAAGCTGACGCTGATGCAGAGTACAAGCATATCGTTGAAATTGATTTAGCTGAGATTAAAGAACCTGTTCTTTGTGCTCCAAATGACCCAGATGATGCGCGTCTTCTTTCTGATGTTGCTGGCGAGAAAATTGATGAAGTATTCATCGGTTCTTGTATGACTAACATTGGTCACTTCCGTGCTGCTGGTAAGTTGCTTGATGGCTTTAAAGGTCAACTTCCAACTCAACTTTGGGTTGCTCCACCTACTAAGATGGACAAAGACCAACTTACGGAAGAAGGTTACTACGGTATCTTTGGTCGTGTTGGCGCACGTATCGAAACTCCAGGTTGTTCACTGTGTATGGGTAACCAAGCACGTGTTGCAGATAAAGCGACTGTAGTATCTACTTCTACACGTAACTTCCCTAACCGTTTAGGTAATGGCGCTAATGTATTCTTAGCATCATCTGAGCTTGCTGCAGTAGCCGCTATTTTAGGTAGATTACCAACATCTGCTGAGTACCAAGAATATGCAGCGAAGATCAATGCAACGGCGTCAGATACATACCGTTACTTGAACTTCCACCGTATGCCTGCTTACACTAAAAAAGCAGACAACGTGATTATTCAACAAGCTGTATAATTTTTAGAGTTTGTTTAAAAACCCGCTTCGGCGGGTTTTTTATTGGCTAAAATAAATATTAGATAGTTAATGCTCTATTTTATGGTTTATTACATTGAATTCAGCTAATAATTAATTTAAATATAAATAATAAAGCAAAAATTCCTTTCTATATGCATTAAAATCCTCACCAATATTCTCATTATTTTAGGCGAGATTTTATGACAGCATTAAACAACCAGAATTTACTGCAACTACGTTTTGTTAACCAAGCAAATATTGATTTGGTTAAGCCTTCTTTTGATAACCTGCCTGCTAATCCTTATGCAGATGGTGCCTTTCGTAAACGTCGTTACTCAGTAGTTAAAATGCAAAATGGTGAAATAAAGTTACAACAAACCAAAGCATTTGTTCAAGACGATTCAATTAATACTTTTCAGGGTAATGTAGAGCGTACTTACGAAAACCTAGCGCAAAGTTTACTTGAGTCAGAAGGCATGAAAAGCATTGTGAATGAGTTTCGCCAACTTACCGGTATTGATGAAGAACGTGATATTGAAATCCATCAATTCCGTATGCTTGCTATTAACAGTGATACGCCAGCAGCGCCAGAAGGCGTACATCAAGATGGTTTTGATCATGTATGTATATGCGGCGTTTCTCACGAGAACTTAGAAGGCGGCGAGCTACTTGTATACGAAAACAAGCAAGCTGAGCCTTGTTTTAAAATGGAAATAAAAGACGGCATGTTTGCATTAATAAATGACCGTCAAGTGTGGCACAACGCAACACCTATGAACAAAATTGATGCTAGCAAACCAGGTTACCTGGATTGTTTTGTATTAACGTCTTAAGGAATAAGCATGAACATAACGCAATTACGTGAGCAGTTTCCTGCATTAATGCAAAACGTTGATGGTAAATCGCCCGTATTTTTAGACGGACCAGGTGGCTCGCAAGTGCCAACATCGGTGCTTAATGCGATGACAGCTTATTTAGGTCATTATAATTCGAACTTAGGTGGCGCGTTTTTTTCAAGTGATAAAACGGTTGAGTTGATGGCGAATGCGCGTCAAGCCGCCGCTGATTTACTTAATGCATCTAGCTCACAACAAATTGTGTTTGGTCCAAACATGACCAGCCTAACATTTAGCTTTAGCCGTGCAATTTCACGTGACTGGCAGGCTGGCGATGAAATAATTGTAACCAATGCCGATCACTTCTCAAACGTGTCGTCGTGGCAACAAGCAGCTGAAGATAAGGGCGTTAAAGTTAACACTGCACTTATTAACGAAGCTGATTGTAGCTTAGATATGGCGCAATTTGAGAGCTTATTAAACAGCAATACTAAGCTTGTAGCGGTAACTTACGCGTCAAATACCACAGGTTCAATTAACAATATCAAACGTATTGTAGAGCTTGCTCATGCTGTAGGCGCACTTGTTTATGTTGATGCCGTACATTACGCACCGCATGAACTTGTTGACGTGCAAGCGCTTGATTGCGACTTTTTAGCCTGCTCTGCATATAAGTTTTTTGGCCCGCATTTAGGCATGGTTTACGGTAAAAAAGAACATTTAGACGGGTTTACGCCTTATAAAGTAGAACCCGCTAAAGACGTAGCACCAGGTCGTTGGGAAACCGGCACACAAAGCTTTGAAGCTATGGCGGGCTTTATTGCTGCTGTTGATTACATTGCAGCAATTAGCGAACTTGACGATATCCATTCACGCCGCGAAAAGTTAAGCATAGCTTTTGCTAAAACTAAACAACACGAAATGGCGCTTAGTGAGCACTTTTTAACGCGCTTGGTAAACTACCCACGCATTAAGTTGTTTGGTATTGATGACTTTGATCGCTTAAATGAGCGTACACCTACTTTTGCTTTAATTTTTGAAGGGCTTGAGCCACGCGCCGTTTCAGAATTTTTAGGTAAGCAGCATATTTGTGTGTGGGATGGTAATTTTTACGCGCAAGGTTTGTGCAAGCAATTAGATGTGCTTGATAAAGGCGGTGTAGTGCGCATTGGTTGTATGCACTACAACACGATTGAAGAGCTAGATCAGTTGTTTAATTTATTTGATGAACTGCTCGGTTAAATAATACTGATTTTGGTGCGCTAACTCTTTGGCGCACCATATATTTGTTCTGCACGATTAAACAACACCCACGATGTTAAAATATACTTATCGTTTGATACTGGCTTATTACCCCTGTGGGTATGTGTAAAGTAGCCAGGAGCTATTACCATAGTGCCTTTTTTAGGTGCTATTTTACGATTTTGATAGTAAAACTCCGTTTCACCGCCTTCATCAACATCGTTTAAATAAAACATAAATAACAACACGCGATGCAAAGCTTCATTGTGCTGTAGCTGCGGGTAAACTTCACTGTGCCAGTAAGGGTAGCCACCTTTGTTTACTTCATATTTTTGCGCTTGAATATTACCAAGTCTAAAAATTTGCTGAACTAGCAAAGGTAATTGCGGTTTACCCACTTCTTCAAAATTTTCTTGGGTTAAATCGACAACGTCGCCTGTTTTTGGGTGATAGACCTTTAAGCTAAATGCCCCAATCATCATAAAAATATGATCCTCAACATACTTAAAAACATGCTGTGCAGTCGTTTGTTGTATATGTTTTAATTGTTGTGCATATTCGGGGTGATTATTTAAGTGTAGGTCGTGACTGTCTTTTTTCTTTAAGTCGATACCGCCCGATGTTACCCCTTGTTTTACATGCGGGCTTTGCGCAAATATGGTAATAAATTGATCGCAAAATTCATCGCTTAATGCGTTATCAACAACGCGTATAAAGTCCGTCATGGTTTACCTTTATATAATTATTATTGGATTTTTATGTTTATTGAAAAAGTGATGCCGCGCTTTAGCGAAACAGATGCACTCGGACACATTAACAATACCGTACTCCCAGTATGGTTTGAAGTCGCACGTGGACCTATTTTTAAGTTTTTTACGCCAGATTTAAATCCACACGATTGGAAATTGATTATCGCCAAAGTTGAAGTGTCGTTTGTAGGCGAATTATTTTATGGCCATGAGGTAACAGTTAAAACGTCTGTAGAGCATATAGGCACTAGCTCTTTTACGCTGAGACAAGAAGCGTGGCAACACGATAAATGCTGCGCAATAGGTAAGGCCATTATGGTGAGGTACGACTTTATTGCTAAATCAAAGCAAGCACTTAGCATCGACGAAAAAGCAGCGCTTAACGAGCATATATGCCAAAGCAGTTAACCTTACGAGGCTTATATTTTACATAAGCCCATACTGAGCTGGATTATTGTAAATATATGATGGCAGCTGTGATTTTTGTCGAGAAATTTTAACGTATTTAGATTGAGTTACAGGCTTCAGTTATATACTATTTATATTATATATTGTTGCGCCGTTATAACAGGAAATGTTAATTCGGTAATTTGATTGGAGAATACGTGTGACATCTATTGCCAATAACCAACCTTTACAAGTTATTCAGCTCAGTGATGGTCAAAACTTAACAGCTGAAATTTTGCCATTTGGCGCAATCATAAAAAGCATTAAATTTAAAAAACAAGAAATGACGCTTAGCGTCGATGACCCTCAATACTATCTTGAAAACCCATTTTACTTAGGTGCAACAGTAGGTCGATACGCTAATCGCATTGCAGGGGGGCGTTTTAACTTATCTGGTATACTGTATCAATTAGAAGCAAATAATGGCCCTAATAGCCTGCACGGCGGTGTTAAAGGCTTTAATAAAGTACTTTGGCAAGTAACTAAACAAAGTGAAAGTGAAGTGGAGCTTTATTATTGCTCACCCGATGGCGAACAAGGGTTCCCCGGTGAGTTGCAGGTTTGGCAAACGATTAGTGCTAAAAACGGCGAGCTTACTCTGAGCTTTAAAGCGATAACTAACAAAGAAACACTCGTTAATTTTACTAACCATTGTTATTTTAACCTTGATGGCAGCGAATCAATTAATGAACATTGTGTACAAATTAACACTAATCACTATCTTCCTATCGATAAAACCAGTATTCCACTCAATGAAGCCGCATTAGCTACAGGTACCTGCTTTGACTTTACTAAATCAGCTCAAATTGGTGAGGCATTAAGCGCCGCACATTCTCAGCTAGAAGCTGGCAATGGTTTTGATCACTGCTATATTTTTAATGATGACAGCAGTTTAAAAACGATGGCTACGTTAACTTCGCCACACACGAAGGTTAATTTAACACTTAAAAGTACGCAGCCAGGTATGCAGCTTTATACCGCTAACTTTGTAGGCGCGCCATTTAAAGCACGTCAAGCTTTGTGTTTTGAAGCGCAAAATTGGCCTGATGCGCCAAATAGAGAAAATTACCCTAAAGCTAATTTATTACCGGGAGAGGATTACGAACAGGTTATTATTTACTCTTTTTCTGAGTGAATACAGCATTGCAATGTTAATTTAAAGAAAATTAAAAGCAAAAATACAGTGATTAAATGATGCTCATAATTAAGGAAAAGGTTGCACTTTTTATCGGTTTAAAGTATTTATAATATAAATAGTATTTGAAACTATATACACTACCACAACGACACAACGACTACACACAATCAGGAGTTTTTAAAAAATGATAATTAACAATAAGTTATCGTTCAACAAGAAAACCGCGATCAGTATTGCTATTACTGGCATATTGGCAAGCGGAAACGTTGCAGCTCAAGGCGCTGAAGGCAATACGCCTACAGTAGTAAATGAAGATGTTGAAGTTATCGCAGTAACGGGTATCCGCAGCAGTTTACGTTCATCAATGTTAGATAAAAAAGCATCTAATGTTGTTACAGACGGGATTAAAGCAGAAGATCTTGGTAAATTTCCTGATTTAAACGTAGCAGAATCTCTGCAACGTATTACAGGTGTAGCAATTGACCGTAGTGGTGGTGAAGGCCAAGCGGTAACTATTCGTGGCTTTGGTCCACAATTTAATACTGTACTTGTTAATGGTCGTCAAATTGCGACAGACAGTGCAGGTCGTGAATTTAATTTTGATGTATTAGCAGCAGACCAAATCACCGGTGCTGATATTTATAAAAGTAATACAGCAACACTTCAAGAAGGCGGCATTGGTGGTACGGTTAACGTAACTACAGCACGTCCTTTTGACTTTGGTGGTTTACATATTTTAGGTTCAGTTAAAGGTATGTACGAAAGCCTTTCTGAAGAAGTATCTCCATCAACATCATTCTTAATAAGTAATACGTTTAACGATGATAAGTTAGGTGTGCTTTTTGCCATCACTAATCAACAACGTAAACTTCAAAATAACCAAATTTTAACGGCAGGTTGGCGCGGCGGCCAAACAATCTCTAATCCAACAGATGGTGTATTGTTTGAAAATGCCTACATTCCGCGTAACTGGGATCAAGTTGTTGATGAGCAAGACCGTGAACGTACAAACGCAAGTTTAGTATTGCAATACGCACCATCTGACGATGTTACGATTACTGTTGATGGTATGATTTCAAAATTTGAAGTTGATTCAACAGTACGCGATTTAGCCTCTTGGTTTGAACCAGACCGCGTAGGTAGCGCAACGATTGATCCAGAAACAGGCACTCTTTTAACTTTCTCTCAAGACGTTGGTTTGGGTGCGCCAAGTGGCGACCCTGCAAGTGACTTTGTATCACATACACGTAACTCACGTGATGTAACTAATAAAGCATTTGGTATTAACGTTGATTGGCAAGTAAATGATTCATTAAAAGCAAAATTTGATGTATCTCGTTCAACAGCCGAAAACGACCGTGCAGGTACTGACCGCTTTAACGTTGTCGGTATTATTAATAGTTATACTTTTGACGGTACAGGCAGTATTCCTACTGTACAGCATGATGGCTTTGAAAATGGTTCATTGCCAGATCCAAGCCTTGCCCGCCTTCACTATAACGAAGTGGGTCTACAGTTTACTGATGAAGATGAAATTACTGAAGTAAAAGCTGATTTTGAATACGTGCCAGATAAAGGCCCAGTAGATCGCATTAACTTTGGTGCTTATCGTCAAGAGCGTGAAAAATCAAGCTTCCAAGTTTATGGTACCCAATGTCAGTTCTGTGGTTACGGTACTGAAGCACCACTTGATGCAATTGATTTTGAAGCTTACCAAGCAAGCAACTACTTCCCAGGCTTAATCGATACATTCTACACCTACGACGGTGATAAAATGCTTGATTACCTAGCCGATCAAGGTTTCCCAGTAGAGCCAACACTACAAAATAACCGTTACACAATTAACGAAGATATCACTAGCTTATACATGGACTTTACGCTTGGTTTTGACCTAGCTGATATGCCAGTAACTGTTAATTTAGGTGCACGTTACTCAGAAACTGATATTGAAGTAGCGGCAGTACAAAGCTTTATTAGCGATGTAGTGCCAACAACTGATGCAACATTATTTGCTAACGTATTTGGCCCAGCAACGAACATTGAACAGGGCACTAGCTACTCAAACTTACTACCATCTTTGAATGTTAAGTTAGAGCTGCAAGACAATATGATTTTACGTTTTGCAACGTACGACAGTATTACTCGTCCAACGATGTCTCAATTATCTCCTGCTACTACATTTAACGAGCCACGCCGTCAAAACTTAACAGCAAATGGTGGTAACCCTGCACTTAAGCCATTCCAGTCAGAAAACTGGGATATTTCTTACGAGTGGTACTACAACGACGCTAACTTATTTAGCTTTGCAGTATTTAGTAAAGAAGTCGATGACTTTATTGTTACGCTAACAGGTGAAGAAACATTTGAAATGGCTGACCGCTCAGGTCCTGGTTTTGCGTGTACCACTTGTACAGGTCAAGCAGATGATGAGCTTAATGGTAGCTCAGAAATATACACAGTAACTCGCCCTCAAAATGGTGAGTCAGCTAAAGTAACTGGCTACGAAGTAGGTGTGACGCACATATTTGAAAATGGCTTTGGTATTATAGCCAATGCGACTGTCGTAGATAGTGACATTAGCGTAGGTGCAGACACCACACAAACATTTGCACTTGAAGGTTTAGGCGATTCACAAAACTTAATATTATTTTATGAGCAAGATAACTGGCAAGCACGTGTTGCATTTAACAACCGTGAAGGTTTTTTACGCTTAGTTGATAATGGTTTTAACGGTGAACCAGTGAACGTAGAAACTTACGGTCAGTGGGATATTAGTGCAAGCTACGATATTAACGAAAACTTCACTATTTTTGCTGAAGGCATCAACATCACTGAAGAAGAGTTAGTACAAACGGGTCGTTTTGCTAACCAAATCTATTCGGTTGAAGATAATGGCTCACGTTACGCGTTTGGTATTCGCGGATCGTTTTAATTAATGCTTGAGGCGAATTTCTCGCCTCTTGTTTCATTGCAGCACTTTGGTGCTAATACCAATTAGGTTGATTTAGCAGTAATGTATGTTAGTTAACCTAATTGGCTAAAATGAAACTACATTAAATCAAAATGCCCTAACGGGCATTTGTTGTATAAAACGTTATCAAAAATACTCAAAGAGTAGTCCATTATGAATAAAGCAATAAAAACAGTAGCGGTAGTTGGCGGTGGTACAGCAGGATGGCTGAGCGCTGCAATTATAGCTTCGTATCACCAAGGTCAAAATGGTGACGGCTTAAAAGTGATATTGGTTGAATCGTCAGACATTCCAACAATTGGCGTAGGTGAAGGTACCTGGCCCACGATGAAAAACACGCTTCAGCAAATTGGTTTACGTGAAGTTGACGTGTTTAAAGCCTGTAATGCCACTTTTAAACAAGGTGGAAAGTTTGTAAATTGGACTCATGGCAATAATGACTTTTACTACCATCCATTTACTGTACCACTAGGCTACGGCCGTATAGATTTAGCCCCTTAT
The DNA here is from genome assembly GCF_015864475.1 of Pseudoalteromonas sp. SWXJZ10B. NCBI lineage: Bacteria > Pseudomonadati > Pseudomonadota > Gammaproteobacteria > Alteromonadales > Pseudoalteromonadaceae > Pseudoalteromonas > Pseudoalteromonas sp. SWXJZ10B. Next base: position 84,921 of record NZ_JADYXD010000009.1, on the reverse strand, counting down.
TTAGATAATGTTGAAGACTTTGCACAGCAAACAAATTTTCAACATGATATTTGCGAAGCAAGCTTAGCCCCAAGAGGTATAGCGCAAGGTGAATATCAAGGTAATTGTAATTACGCTTATCACTTAGATGCCGGCGCTTTTGCCGAAATGCTTAAACAGCATTGTAAAAGTAAGCTTGGTGTAGATCATATTATTGGTACTGTTGATCAGGTAAAGCTTGATGACGATGGTGCAATAAATGAGCTTACTCTAAAAGATCAAACCCGCACCATAAATGCCGACTTATACATAGACTGTACTGGCTTTTCATCATTGTTATTAGGCCAAGCGCTTAACGTACCGTTTAAAAAAATGGACCACGTGCTATTTAACGACAGCGCATTGGCTATGCAAGTTCCTTACGATGAAAACGATGAGTCTTTGGCGAGCCACACCATAGCAACAGCGCAAAACGCTGGATGGATTTGGGATATTGGTTTAACGCACCGCCGAGGTGTAGGGCATGTTTATTCAAGCAAATTTTTATCAGACGATGAAGCAGAGCAAAACCTAAGAGACTATTTAGGAGATGCAGCAAACGGTTTAACTGCCCGTAAAATCAACTTTGAATCAGGATACCGTGAGAAGTTTTGGCATAAAAACTGTGTTGCCATTGGTATGTCGGCAGGGTTTGTAGAGCCGCTTGAAGCTACCGCCATTATGCTTGTTGAAATTTCAGCACGCTTTGTTGCTGAACATATGCCAGCAGATACCCAAGTAATGCCTATTGTAGCTAAGCGCTTTAATGAGCAGATGGATTATCGTTGGCAGCGTATTATCGACTTTTTAAAGCTACATTACATGCTAACCAAGCGCCCAGAACCTTACTGGCAAGCACATGTACAGCCTGATACTATTCCAGAAACCCTGCAAGAAGACTTACTTCTTTGGGGAAGCCGTGGCCCGCTTATTCAAGATTTTCATGGCGCATTAGAGTTATTTCCAGCCGCCAGCTATCAGTATGTTTTGTACGGTATGGGCTTTAAGCCTGACTTTACTAAACAAGCGTATTTGTATTCACAAGACGCGCAAGCTAAACAAATAATAGAACGTAACAGCCAGCTTACACAGCAGATGTTGCAAACTTTACCACCGCACCGTGCTTTTATAGAGCAGTGGTTAGCAGCTAACCCAGTTTAAGGATGTGTAACTATGGCTATTAGTGAACTAGTAAACACCAAACACCAAACATTAAAAATTAACCCCAATGCCGCTGTTGAATACGCAAAAACACAGCATTTAGTTAATTTAAGAGCAAATGAAATAGCAAAAGCAGCCTGCGATTTACCTGTTTTTTTAGCACGTAACGCACAAAATGGCAGCTATACTGTATCAGCGTTAACAAGCTTTAGTGCTGGGCAAAGTCTATTGGTAAATAACAACCAATGGCAGGCACTTTACACTCCGGTATGCATGCAAACCCAGCCGCTTTACTTAATGACTCGAGAAGCAAATAGTAGCGATTATTTTATTGCGATTGATGAGCAAAGCTTAGCCGTAAACACCGAGCAGGGTGAGTCACTATTTGATGCTAAAGGTAACCCAAGTTTATTTTTAAGTGCACAGCAAAAGTTGTTAGAAAGCGATTTAAAAAATGATTACCAAACGTATCAATTTACCCAAGAAGTTGCGCGTTTAGGACTCATTAAAAACATAGATATTGTATTGCAGTTTGAACAAGGCGAAACCCAAACCATTCAAGGTTTGAGCACCGTTGATGAAGACAAACTGCAAACATTAGATAGCAATACCATTGCAGAACTACAAAAGCAGGGTTACTTAAGTGTGCTTAACAGCATGCTCATTTCACTGTTTCAGTTAAATGCATTGGTAAAGCTGCACAACCAACGTCCCGAACTTATGCCTTTAAAGCAGATTAAGTTAGAACTAAGTCGAGATGCGCACGCGCTGTAGCGTGCATTTTTTATTACCCAGACATTGCGCATAACGCGCAGGAGACACACACATGTCAGATAACATTTTACAGCTGGTGGTTTTTGTTTTTGTCACCGCTTTAATTGGTGGCCTTACTTATTGGAAATGCCGAGGCCAAAATCGTAATAACGGACAAAGCCAAACCAAAGAGTATTTTTTAGCGGGCGGTGGCCTTACTTGGATGTTTGTTGCAGGTTCAATCACATTAACTAATTTAAGTACTGACCAACTTGTAGGTATGAATGGTAACCAAATGGCTTTGCTTGTTTGGTGGGAGCTTGCCGCTATTATAGGGTTGATTATTTTAGCCAAAGTATTCATCCCTGTTTATTACAAATACAACTGTACAACCACCACAGAGCTTTTAGAAAAGCGCTATAACAACAAGCATATTCGCGCTGTTATTGGTGGGTTGTTCTTTTTAGGTAATGCACTTATTTATATGCCAGCGGTAATCTACTCTGGTGCGCTGTTTATGCAAACCATGTTTAAAGTTGATATTCCGCTTATGTATATTGCCACCGCCTTTGCCATTCTTGGTGCTGTTTATGCCTTCTTTGGTGGTCTGCGTGCAGTTGCAGTATCGGATACTTACAACGGTATACTTGTACTCGGTATGGCTGTTTTAGTGGTATTTTTAGCACTTAACGCAATTGATTATGACTTTACGGGTATTCCAGAAGAACGTTTAACATTAATTGGCGATGCTGATTCACCTATTCCTTGGCCAACACTTTTAACCGGTATGATCTTCATTCAAATGTATTACTGGGGTACTAACCAAACAATTACGCAGCGAGCAATGGCAGCGCCTAATGTTAAAGAAGCGCAAAAAGGTATATTTGCAGCGGCGGGTATTCGCTTTTTAATCGTCCCTGCAATCGTGGTATTACCGGGTATTATTTCGTTTAAGCTTTATGGTGATATTGGCGACGCCGCTTATGGTCGAATTGTGGGTGATGTAATGCCAGCATGGTTAACCGGTGTATTTGCAGCGGCAATGGCTGCAGCAGTACTGTCTACTTACAACAGCTTATTAAACTCAGCAACCGCATTGTATGTATGTGACATTCACGAAGCATATTTTAATAAAGAGCCAAGTGTTGTAAAGCTAAGTGGTTACGTAACATTGCTACTAACAAGCTTAACACTGGTACTTGTACCAATTTATCAGCAAGCAGATAGTATTATTAACTTACTACAGCAATTAAATGGCTTACTAAGTATGCCTATATTCTCTATTTTTGTAGTGGGATTATTGTTTAAAAATGTTGATGCACGTGCGGGTATTGCAGCAGTAATTTTAGGTGTTGTAATGTACGGCATGCTTACATTTGCAAGCTCACCACTACATACTGATATTCATTACATTCACTTAATGCCAATTACACTGATTGTATGTGTGGCTTTTGCATTAATAGTAAATAAAGTGGTGTTTGGTTTGAATGCACAATGGGCAGGTAAAACATCTGAACTTGATGACGCAGGACAAGCACAAGCACAAGTACAAAAATAACGTATAAATAATTTAAGCTGACAAAATCGGTCATGGGACAACTCTGGCCGATTTTTTTATATGTATAAGAAATTAGTAACAGCACTTTAAAGTTAAGGTTGGTTTATAGCTTTTTGCTACAGTGGTACTTCCAGTGAGTTTATCTAACTATTTGCGATGTAAAGACTATCAAAACCCAATTTATATGATATATACTATTATTATTGAATGTCACCGTCTGATAGATTGTGCCTCAAAGAACGAGAGACACATTAATACTTAGTATCACTAAGTTACTTTCGTTATATTTATAACTCACACAATGAACAAGAGGATAGGAAAATCATGGCCGACACTAAATCATTTTATCGATTAGACAGTGTAAACAGCACCGTTATTTTCGACTGCCAGAGCAAAACACCGGCGTTACTGTACTTTGGTAAACGCCTATCTGAGCAAACAACAGAAACAATGCTAACTCAGCTTGCTACCCGCCAAGAAGTAAAATGTGCCGTGGTTGAAGAAGCGCCTATTTCTCTATCTCCGTTATTAGGCGAGGGCTTTACTGGTGCGCCAGGGCTTGAGCTAGTAAATGATTCAATCGCATGGTCAGTAGGGCCACAACTTCAAGAAGTACGTGAGCCTTCAGCTGCAACACTTGAATTTGTAAGTGTAGATAAACTTCGTGGTATTGAAGTAGTGCACAGCATCACGCTTGATAAAAACACTGACGTATTGAGCGCGCATACCGTATTAACTAATTTAGGCGATTCGCCATTAAGTGTTAACTTTTGCGCGGCGCCAACATTCCAGCTGCCAGATAGCGTAAGTAAAATAGTAAGTTTTGAAGGTCGTTGGTCAAACGAATTCCAACGTCAATCAGTTGATTTAGTCTTAGGCAGCTTTGTACGTGAAAACCGTAAAGGTAAAACATCACACGATGTATTTCCTGGTTTATTAGTGCATAACGAAAATGCAGGCGAGCAGCACGGCGAATGTTACGGCTTTCATTTAGGTTGGAGTGGTAATAATAAACTACGCGCAGAGCTTTTAGCTGAAGGTCGTCGTTACGTGCAAATGGGTGAGTTATTATTACCTGGTGAGCTTACGCTTGCTAAAGGTCAAACGTATCAAAGCCCGAGCATTTATGGCTCGTTTTCGAGTGAAGGTTTTAGTGCGCTTTCTCGTAATTTTCATCGTTTTGTTAAAGCTAATTTACTTAGCCAAGCACAGCGTGAAAAAACGCGCCCTGTGCATTACAACACATGGGAAGGCATATACTTCGATCACGACGTAGACACGCTTAAGCAACTAGCCGACAAAGTAGCGCCGTTAGGTATTGAGCGTTTTGTACTTGATGATGGTTGGTTTAAAGGTCGCCGTGGCGACAACGCTGGGCTAGGTGATTGGACAGTAGATTACAAAATCTACCCAGATGGTTTATCGCCAGTAATCGACCATGTAAACAGTTTAGGCATGGAGTTTGGTATTTGGTTTGAACCAGAAATGGTTAACCCAGATAGCGATTTATATCGTGCACATCCTGATTGGGTTTTAGGTTCTGAGAACAACGAACAGTTAAGCTTTAGAAATCAGCTAGTGCTTGATTTAACTCGCACAGAAGTTGTTGAGTACTTATACAAAGCGATTGACGACATTTTAGTTGAATACCCAACTATTAAATACATTAAGTGGGATATGAACCGCGATATTAATCATGCGGGTAATTTTGATGGTAAGCCAGCAGTACACCAGCAAACATTAGCACTTTATCGTCTAATTGACCGTATTAAAGCGGCGCATCCTGGGCTTGAAATAGAAAGCTGTTCGTCAGGTGGTGCACGTGTAGATTACGGCGTACTTGCACACACCGACCGTGTATGGACGTCAGACTCTAACGATGCGCTTGATCGCCTTGAAATACAGCGTGGATGTTCGTTCTTCTTTCCATCGTCGGTTATGGGTGCACATGTAGGCCCGCGTGATTGTCATATTACAGGGCGTAATGTAAGTATTGAAATGCGTGCTGCGGTATCAATGTTTGGCCACATGGGAATCGAAATGGACCCACGTGAGCTGAACGATCATGAATACAATGCCCTTAAAGCGGCAATAGCGCTTCATAAAGAGCATCGTGAGTTTATTCATAGCGCCGATTTGTACCGCCTTGATAGCGACGATTTATCAATTAACTTTGGTTTAATCGACGAGCAAAAATCAAAAGCGTTGTTTGCTTATAACAGCGTACGTGAAACACCGCGTACAGCGCCTAATAAGCTTCGTTTTGTTGGCCTAGATGGCGATGCGCAGTACACACTTAATTTAGTGTGGCCGGTTAAATTTGAAGAGTATCGTCCGTCTTCTATTGCTGCGGTAAATGGTCAAGCATTTACAGGTGAAGCGTTAATGCAGTTTGGCTTACAAATGCCAATTTCATTCCCGCAAACATCACTTATTTTTGAGCTTAACAAAGCTTAAATTTAACTAAGAGCAGTAAAAGGCGCTAATCGCTTTTATACTGCTTAGCTTAGCTTAGCTCAGTTTAGATATCAGTAGTCAGCTCTATATTGTTTAGAGCTGGCTTTTTTATATCCTTAGTAAGCTAATTTAGTAAATTAACTTAGTAAACTCAAAAGTATCGAAAATAGAGTGGTTACGCTTGCGCGTAATTTTGCTTGTTACCCAACCAACGTTGAATTAGTGGGTCAACAACCTCTGGGTGTTGCTTAAGCATTTGCTGTGCAATCGGTCTTACTTGATTAAGTATGTGCTTATCGCGGGTAAGATCTGCAATTTTAAACTCGGCTAACCCTGTTTGTTTTGTACCGAGTACTTCACCAGGGCCACGAATTTCTAAATCGCGCTCTGCTATCACAAAACCATCGTTACTATCGCGTAGTACACCTAATCGCTTTTGAGCAGTATGAGACAGTGGTGCGTGGTATAAAAGCACGCAATGCGATGCAGTAGCGCCACGGCCAACTCGCCCACGTAACTGATGCAGCTGTGCTAAGCCTAAGCGCTCAGGGTTTTCTATAATGATTAAGCTCGCATTAGGGACATCTACACCAACTTCAATAACCGTAGTGGCAACTAAAACATGTATATTGCCTGCTTTAAACTCGCTCATAATGGCTTGTTTTTCAGCTGATTTCATTCGCCCATGTACTAAACCTACGTTTAGCTCTGGTAATGCTTCTTTTAACTGCAGTGCGCTGTCCTCCGCTGCTTGGCATTGCAGTACTTCAGATTCATCAATAAGAGTACACACCCAGTAAACTTGGCGGCCTTGCTCGTTACACGCTAATTTAACGCGGGCAATAATATCGTCTCTGCGAGTATCTGGAAGTGCTACTGTTGTGATGGGCGTACGCCCAGGTGGTAGCTCATCAATGACCGAGGTTTCTAAGTCGGCATAGGCTGTCATCGCGAGCGTACGTGGAATAGGTGTTGCGGTCATAACGAGTTGATGAGGGTAACAATCACCAAATTTACCTTTTTCACGCAGTGATAAACGCTGGTGGACACCAAAGCGATGTTGTTCATCAATAACAATAAGCACTAAGTTATTAAACTTTACTTCATCTTGAAATAAAGCGTGAGTACCTACAATCATTTGCGCCTCACCAGAGGCTATTTTTTCAAGTGTTGCTACGCGCTCTTTACCCTTTGTTTTACCGCCAAGCCAAGCAACTGTTATACCTAGTTGATTAAACCACGTTGTAAAATTAACACCATGTTGCTCTGATAAAATCTCTGTTGGCGCCATTAAAGCTACTTGAAAGCCCTGCGCAATAGCGGTTAGTGCACTCAGTGCTGCTACTAGGGTTTTACCTGAACCTACATCGCCTTGTACTAAACGCATCATGGGATATGCGTGTTGCATATCACCTTTAATTTCAGCAACTACGCGGCTTTGTGCATTTGTGGGTGCAAAAGGAAGTTGTTCTAAAAATTGGCTTTCTAATGTATTTACCGGATTTAATGCTACGGCTTTAACTTGTTGCCCTTGCTCTCGTACTTTTAATAAACTGAGATTTTGAGCAAGTAGCTCCTCAAATACCAGGCGCTGTTGAGCAGGGTGAGTACCTTGCTCTAATGCAGTTACATCAACATCATTTGGTGGGCGGTGCAGTAATAATAAGGCGTCACTTAGCGGCATATTTGATGGCTGCCACTGTGAAGGCAGTAGTTCTTCCACTGAGTATTTATGTAGTAAATCAATAGCCTGTTCGCTTAAAGCTCTAATCGATAGCTGCTTTAAACCTTCGGTTGTTGAATAAACGGGTGTTAATGTGGTCGCTACCGGCTGCTCGTTGGAAGTATCGCTGATGCTGTATTCAGGATGACTCATTTCAAAGCCAACACGGCCACGGCGCACTTCACCAAAACAACGTATTATTTTACCAGCACTAAATGCGTTTTTTTGTGCGGCGGTAAAATTAAAAAATCGTAATGTTAGCCTGCCAGTACCATCATTGATTTGGCAAACAAGCATGCGCCTTTTACCAAACGTAATTTGGCTTGTTTCAATTGTTGCTTCAACACTCACATGGCTATGCAATGCCAGTTCATTAATCGCGTATAAGCGAGTGCGATCTTCATAGCGAAGTGGAAAATGAAAAAGCATATCTTGCACAGTTAAAATACCTAGCTTTAACAAACGCTCAGCCATTTTTGGGCCGACCCCTTTGAGCTCTGTAATTGGGTATTGATTTAAGCTAGGTTTAGACAAAGTGTATCAATCTTATTATTTGTGAGTAGGCTAAGTGTACTTACAGAGCTTTAGTCCATCAAGTATGTTTTAAAGCTTGCCAAAATTGCTCGTCAGCGACTATTTCGCCGTTTTCATCAAGTGCAGGATAAGGTAATTTTTTTTGTTTACATTGCCTTGCGATAATAGGGTGGCAGCCTTCAAAGTAAAGTGGATGTTTAACTTCGGCGCTCAGCATATCTCTATTATATAAACCAGCCAGCTCGCGTTGGCGCTGTGCTTCAAACAATATTAGCGCAGCAGCAACCGAAACATTTAGTGATTGCACCATGCCTTGCATTGGAATAATAATATTTTGATCGGCATATTCTAGGGCTTTTTCTGATATCCCTGTTTTTTCTTGTCCAACAATAATAGCCGTTGGCTTGGTGTAATCTACTTCTCTAAAATCAACGGCATCTTCTGATAGATGAGTCGCTAATATTTGTATTTCTGGATTGCGTTCACGCATTGCAGTAACGGCATCATCAATGTTTCTGTGTAGGTGCGTCTCTAGCCAGTTTTTACTGCCACCTGAGGTATTATTTGTTAGCCATTTTTGCTTTTCAGGCCATACAGCATGTACATGATGGCAACCAACCGCATCAGCACTTCGTACTATTGCAGATAAGTTATGGTGTTTGTGCACGTCTTCTAAACACACTGTTAGGTCTGTTTGACGGCGCGAAAGTACGTCTTCGATTCTTTGATAGCGAGTTTGCTGCATGGTTATCCTCTTTTTTCGGCAATTATACGAGATTTTTGCAGTTAAGGCATTACCGTACGGCTAATTGGATTTTGTAGAGAAATAAGTGTTTCTGTTGATTGTATGGCTTCTATTGCCTGTATTTTATTAATCAGCACATCTTGTAAGTGATCAATGGACTTTGTCATTACCTTTATAAATATACTGTAGTTACCTGTTGTGTAATAAGCCTCTACCACTTCCTCCAATGCTTCTAGCTTTATAAGTGTTTGTGGGTAATCACGTGCGTTATTTAAATTAATACCTATAAAGCAACACACATCGTAGCCTAGCTGTTTAGTATTAATCGTTAATTGGGTGCCTGTAATGATCCCAGCTTGCTTCATTTTTTCAATTCTTACGTGAATTGTCCCAGCGCTTACATTAAATCTTTTTGCTAATTCGGCGTACGCAGTACGGGCATTTGCCATTAACGCATGAAGTATCTGTTTATCGAGATTATCGATTAAATAATTTTCCATTATATATTTGTCATAAAATTATCGAATATATGGTTTTTATACCACTTAATTAATGATTTTTATATATTAAAGCTATTTTTGTTATGGGATATTGAGTTAATCCTTTAAATCGTTACATTAACTTCATTAATGGCGCTAGTTAGAGCGCTTTTTATCAATTAAGCAAGTAACAATAACTGGGAATGAGGCCAATTATTATGAGTTCACACTATGTGCAGCAACAGCAGCAAATAAGTAAAGTTAAGCAATTTTTTTCACAACAACTAGAAACCCAACTTGGGCTGGTTGAGGTTCAAGCCCCAATTTTGGCTAAGGTTGGCGACGGCACGCAAGATAACTTAAGCGGCCATGAAAACGCAGTTGCTGTAAATGTGAAAGCGATTACAGATAGCCGCTACGAAGTGGTGCATTCACTGGCTAAGTGGAAACGTAAAACACTGGCTACTTATGGCTTTGGTGTTGGTGAGGGTATTTACACTCAAATGAAAGCTTTGCGCCCAGACGAAGATTCATTAAGCCCTATTCATTCTGTATATGTTGATCAGTGGGATTGGGAAAAAGTAATTAGCGAAACGACAGAGCGTTCGCTGGCAACACTAAAGCAAACTGTTCAATGTATTTATAAAGGGATAAAAGAGACGGAAGCTTTTGTAAGCGAGTCTTATGGTTTAACGCCATTTTTACCGGACGATATTAAGTTTGTGCACAGTGAGGAGCTACGTAAAATGTATCCTGATTTTAGTGCTAAGCAACGCGAAAAAGCCATTGCACAAGAATATGGTGCTGTATTTTTAATTGGTATTGGTGGCGTGCTTGGAGACGGCAAAATTCATGATGTAAGAGCCCCAGATTACGATGATTGGTCTACGCCAACATGCGATCAATATATGGGTTTAAATGGTGACATTTTAGTATGGAACCCAGTACTTGAAGATGCATTTGAAATATCATCAATGGGTATACGTGTAAGTCCTGAGGTTTTAAAAGCGCAGTTAAGTACAACTGGAGATGAAGACCGCTTAGAGTTTGATTGGCATAAAGCGCTACTACAAAGTAAATTTCCGCAAACGATTGGCGGTGGAATAGGGCAGTCGCGCTTGGCTATGCTATTGCTACAAAAGCAGCATATTGGCCAAGTACAAGTGGGTGTATGGCCAAGTCAAACTTATGATACAGTAAGTGGCTTACTTTAAATTGTAAAAAAGTGAGTTAATTTGAGTGCTCAATAGAGCACTCAATTTTTTAGTGTGTTTTAAACTCTATTTCAATTTTATTATTTAAAAGTTTAACGTTGCACGGAGGGTAATTGCGGATTGTTTTAAGTACTTTATCAAAAATATGAATCTCTACGCCTGAATGCAAAACAGAATTCACCGTTAAATTAGCGTCGCTAAGTAAATCGTGTAAGTCATGATCTAAGTTTGAAAGACGTTTTTCTAATAGTTCTGCTTGCTCACAGTAATGTTTCTGAGTAGCTCCAATTTTAGTAATTAATATTTTCTTCTTTTCGGCATCCTTCACTAAATCAGTTTTTTCTAGCGCTGCTTGCAGCGTATCTAATTGTGCATCTGTTTTAGCTAAGTCTTTAAAGCAATTATCAGTATCCGCTGTTATTTCAGCGCCAGAAGCCGCTAGGTTAATAATCATTTTAGCGCCTGATTCATTCCCTATTTCGCCAGCAATGAGAGTTGTTGCATCAAGTATTTCACCACCAAATATTTTACCCTTAGGTAAGTCGGATTGGCCTACTTGCAGTAAGCGCTTAGCTTTTATTACACAATGGCTTGTTTGGCGATCAATAAAAATATTATTTGCATCGAGGTAACAATACTGTGAGTGAGATACATGAATATCACCTAGCGCAATTAGCTTGCAAGAAAGTGACTTACTATCCATTTTTTGATGGCCAATAATGCCTTGTTTAACCGTGATGTTTCCGCCTGCGGTAAGCTCGCCAGATTCAACCGTGCCAAATATAGTAATATCGCCTTTGGCAGTTACTTTCATCCCTGGGTCTATATTGCGAGTAACAATAACACTGCCTTGAAAATCAATATGGCCGCTTTTTACATTTACATCTGAAATGGTAAAAATATCGTCGACACGCATACCATTATTAATTTCAACCGGAACACCAGCAATAGTAGAGACTAACTCAAGCGGATTCATTTTTGATATTTCAGTGCCTTCGCCTGCCACTAATTGTTTATTTTCTCCGGGTTTTGCGGGCAGTATGTCACCTATTACGGTAAAGCCTTCTTTACCGGGGGTTGCTGGTTGCTGGCGAATAAGCACAGAGCCAGGCTCTACGCTTGCAAGCTTGCCAAAGTCGCGCATGTCCACACTGCCATCTTCTTTGAGCTTGGGCGCTTTTAAACGGTCTTTTAAAGTCTCTACGGTTGTTATTAGTTTAGTGGCTAAACCATCGCTTGGGAGCCTACCTTTAGCTAATATCCCCTTAACGACAGATCCCGCAGAGTGTTCAGATTGTTTTTGTAGCAGCTGTTCTAAAAAAGCTTGTTTATACCCACGTACAATACCTGCTTTAACGAGTTGTTTTTTTGCATCTTCTAAGCTTAATAACTTTCCACCTTGGGCAAGCGTTAGCTCGCCAATGGCCAGCATTTTATCGTCGCTAATTGTTACATTTAAAGTGGCATTGTGTTTTGTTGCTACAACGAGAGTTTGTTGTGTGTTTTCGTTTTTAAAAAAATCATTAATAGCGTCATGATCTATTTTACAGTCGCAAAAAGCTGACTTTTCGAGAGCCTCTAAAATAAATGCAGCGCTGGGAGGAATATGCTCTTTTACATCAAGTAAAACATTTCCATTGTTGGCAAGCTTAAACACGAGTTAATCCTTTTTTACTACTTAAGTTAAGTTTGTTTTTTAAAACACAACTACAGATTGCTAGAAATTTACATTTGAGTCAAGAAGTCAGATAAAACGAAGTGTGGAGCGAAAAATAAAGGCTATAGAGAAGCTCTATAGCCTGTAATACTTAATTGGTAGAAGGTAATTCCATTATTCCGTCTATTTCAACTTGTGCACCTTTTGGTAGTGCACGAACACCTAATGCAGCTCTAGCTGGGTAAGGTTGTTTAAAGTATTGGCTCATCACTTCATTTACTGTGGCGAAGTTAGATAGATCAGTTAGGTAAATATTGATTTTAACTAAATCGTGAATTTTTCCGCCTGCTTCTTCACATACCGCAGCAATATTTTTAAATACTTGATGCGTTTGCTCGCTAAAATCTTCTGAAATCATTTCCATCGTTTCTGGAACTAATGGAATTTGACCAGATAAATAAACAGCGGTACCTACTTTAACTGCTTGGCTATAAGTGCCAATAGCTGCAGGTGCTTTGTCGGTAGAGATAAATGCTTTATTCATGTGTTTCCTATTTTATTTTTTACGATAGACTTTTTGTACATCAGGCATAACGCGAATGCGGCGCATAATGTTAGCAACGTGGATACGGTTTTTAACGGTAACCCCTAAATCTATCACGTATAAATTACTTTCTTTTTCATCGGTGGCAATTTCGACAATATTGGCTTGGGTTGTAGCGACAACATTGGTTAGCTTAGCTAACGCGCCTTGATGGTTAATAATTTCAACTCTCAGAGCTGCAATATATTCTTTTTCTGGGTTATCGTCCCATTTTACAACTAAGTATTTAGAGCGCTCATTTTCCCAACCACGAATATTTTTACATTCTTGGCGGTGAACGGTCAGGCCCTTACCTTGGCTTATATGAGCTGTAATGGCATCGCCTGGTACAGGTCGGCAACACTTAGAGTAATTCACTAACATGCCTTCAGTACCAATAATGGTCGCTTTAGCTTGGCTTGTTATATCAGTTAAATCGTCATTGTCATTTTGCAATAAGCGCTTGGCAATTAACATACTCATTAAGTTACCAGAGCCAATTTCTACAAGTAATTCAAGAAGAGTAGTTAGTTCGTGCTCTTCAAGTACTCTCGCTATATTTTCATCAGCAATGCTATCTAGTTTGTTTTCGCCTAATGCCGAATCAAGTAAACGGCGCCCTAAAAGCATGGCTTCTTCATGATGCTGACTTCTAAGGTAATTACGAACACCCAAGCGTGCTTTACCAGTAACAATAAAGTTTAGCCATGTTGCATTAGGGTGGGCACCTGAGCTTGTTATTATCTCTATGGTTTGCCCTGTATCTAATGGCCGACTTAAAGGATGTGGCTTGCGATTAACGCGAGCGCCTACACAAGTATTGCCTACATCAGTATGAACCGCATACGCAAAATCGACTGCGGTAGCGCCCATTGGTAGCTCAACAATACGACCATCAGGTGTAAATACGTAAATTTCTTCTGGGAATAGCTCAGTTTTTACGTTTTCAATAAATTCAAACGATGAACCCGCACTTTGCTGAAGCTCTAATAAGCTTTGCATCCATTGGCGAGCACGTTGCTGCGAAGTATTACCTGCACCATCACCTGATTTTTTATACATCCAGTGCGCCGCTACACCTTTGTCGGCCATCTGATCCATATCGTGAGTACGAATCTGAATCTCAACAGGTATTCCGTGTGGGCCAACTAATGAAGTATGAAGCGATTGGTAACCATTAGTTTTTGGTACAGCAATATAATCTTTAAAGCGTGTTTCTATAGGCTTATAAAGACTATGAGCCACACCTAATACGCGATAACACGTATCCATAGAATCAACTGCAATTCTAAACGCGTAAATATCCATAACTTCGTTAAATAGCAGTTCTTTATTAAGCATTTTTTTATAAATACTATATAAATGTTTCTCTCGGCCTGACACAGTCGCTTTAATGCCTGACTCTTCAAGACGTGCTTCTATTTCATGTTGGATATTAGTGATAACTTCTTTGCGATTACCACGTGCTTTAGCTACTTCAGATTTAAGTGCGCGATGACGCATAGGATATAAAGCTTGAAAACCTAAGTCTTCAAGCTCATTTTTAATATCGTGAATACCTAAGCGGTTTGCTATTGGCGCGTAAATCTCAAGCGTTTCACGTGCTATTCTGCGGCGCTTATCTGGGCGCAGTGCCCCTAAAGTACGCATATTGTGCGTTCTATCAGCAAGCTTGATTAAAATAACTCGAATATCCTGAGTCATTGCCATAATCATTTTGCGGTAGTTTTCAGCTTGGAATTCTTTTTTATCTTTAAAGCTGAGCTTATCGAGCTTACTTACACCTTCAACGAGTTCTGCCACAGTTTCGCCAAAAATTTCGGCTAAATCTTGTTGGCTAAAATCAGTATCTTCAATTACATCATGCATTAGCGCGGCCATGAGCGTTTCATGGTCAAGATGCATGCCTGCAAGAATTTGGGTTACTTCTACTGGATGAGTTATGTAAGGTTCGCCACTTGAGCGAGTTTGTCCTTCATGGGCCTCTCGGGCTACCACGTAAGATTTTTGAACCAGCTCTACATCAGCAGCGGGCAAGTATTCTGAAATTTTCTTTTTAAGACCTTCAAAAAGATACATTCACACTCCAATGTTCTAGGGCCTGTTGACCTTTCAGGATTAAAATTTGTTCAATCTAGGGGCGATTTAATCGCGGCGCGAGGTTTTTAGCCTAGCGGGCTAAGTAAAAATCGAGCAACAAAGAGTAAATTGCCCCTAGGCAGAACCCTTTGGGCAGCGCATGTTTTGCATTTATGCTGCGTTATCGCCTATTTATGGGAAATAACCACACTACATAGGCTCTGCCTTGCCTAAATACCAAGCATACTGCTGCAAATTTAACCTCGAAAGATAAAAAGGCTCTAGTGAAGCAAATTAGGTAAGCTACGAATATACGATGAAATGAAAGGATTGCCAACGGCTATAGTAGAAATACTGCGCCGTTGGCTAAATCAGACCGGGAGGTCGATTATTGGTTGCCACCAACAATGGCAGCAACAGCAGCTAATTCTGCTGCTTCTTGGTGTTGTTGTTCTTCACGGTCAATTAAGTCCATTGAAGCGCTATCAACTAAACCTAATTCAATTTCACGTAAAGCAACTACCGTTGGCTTATCGTTTTCAGGGTCTACTAGTGGAGTTTTACCACCAACAGCAATTTGGCGGGCACGACGAGCCGCAACTAAAATTAAGTCAAAACGATTACCAACTGCATCTACTGCATCTTCAACTGTTACGCGGGCCATCACAGCACTCCAAAAATAATTTAAAAGCAAAGACGTAGTTTACTCCAAGGAGCCACTTTCGCCAATAGCCAGTGTTCAATTTTTATCAGTTTTACTTGCCTAAGCCTAATTTAAGTAGGCTTAAATTATTTAAGCAGACTATTTAGTAAAACTTGATGACGATCTTCTTGCGCTTTTAGTGTTAAGCGCTGAGCCATTACAATCATTTCTATGTCGGCAAGTGCGTCCTCAAAGTCATCATTAACAATTACAAAGTCGTATTCATTATAATGTGATGTTTCAGATTGTGCTTTTGCCATACGAGAGGCAATAATCTCAGCCGAATCTTGGCCACGGTTATTTAAGCGTTGTTCTAGTTCTTCTTTTGAAGGCGGTAGAATAAAAATAGTTTGTACGCTTGGCATAATTTTGCGCACTTGCTGAGCGCCTTGCCAATCAATATCTAAAAACACATCAATACCCGCATCAAGTTGCGACTCAATAGCCTGCTTTGATGTGCCGTAGTAATTATCGAATACTTGAGCCCATTCAAAAAAGTCATCTTTGGCAATAAGCGCTTTAAATTCGTCTGTAGATACAAAGTGATAATGCACGCCATTTTCTTCACCTGGGCGAGGGGCGCGAGTTGTATGTGATACAGATACTTTCATGTCAGCGTGTTTTTTTAATAACGCATTGATTAAGCTTGATTTACCAGCACCAGAAGGGGCTGACAAAATAAATAAGTTACCGCGAGTTTGTGCCATGCTTTTCTCTACCTAAAAATAAACAGGCTTGGATTACAAGTAAACCAAGCCTTTAATTAACTGCATTGTACTTTAATTAGCTCACCTTGCTCAAGTTAGATGTGCTCAAGTGAGTCATGCTCAAATTGAAGTGGCAGTGTTTTACTAAGTTAGACTTTAAATAAAATTGCAGTTTAAATTCGTCAACAGAACTAGCCGCTAGATATAAGTATTTGATAAGGTGAGGTATCACCTAGTAAAGGAGCCTCTATGCTTAATAAAACCTTATTTACCGCACAACAAGTAAGAGACAATGAAGCTTTAGCGGCTAAAAATAGTCATTGTGATTTATTTACCCTAATGCAGCGTGCAGGCGAGGCTGTATATAAGCAATGGCAGTTATTTGAACAGCATACATTAGTCATTGTTGGCCATGGTAACAACGCTGGAGACGGTTACGTTGTAGCTAGGCTTATTATGCAAGCAGGTAAAGAGGTAACAGTATGCGCAGCTGAGCCTAATAAAGTATTAACCGGTGATGCTGCAAAAGCGCAGCAGCTATGGGTAGAAGCGGGTGGGGTGGTTTCTCATTTTACAAAAGATGCTCTTAATGAGTGCGATATCGTTATTGATGCTCTACTTGGTACTGGCCTTAAAAGCACCGTGCGCGATAACTTTGCGGGCATAATTAAAGCGGTAAATAACAGTGGTAAGCCCGTAATAAGCATTGATATTCCATCAGGCATTGAGGCGAATACAGGGCAACCTTTAGGGTGTGCAGTTCAAGCGACTTCAACCGTTACTTTTGTGGGTATTAAGCAAGGGCTGACAACGACGGCAGGTAAACAATATAGCGGTAAGTTAGTATTTGATGACTTAGCAATTGGCGATGCGTTTATTCGTATCGCTCAATCATCAGGTACTCTGATTAATATCAATAGCTTTAAAGGAATAGCCACGCGGGCAATCAATAGTCACAAAGGAAGCCACGGTAAACTTTTATGTATTGGTGGCAATCAAGGTACTGCAGGTGCAATTAGGTTAAGTAGTGAAGCAGCTCTTAGAACGGGTGCTGGCATGGTAAGAGTGTATACACACGAAAGCTCAATAACGCCTATTAGTATTGGCAGACCAGAACTTATGGTAAGCAGTAATAACTTACATCAAGCGCTAGAGTGGGCAAGCTGCGTTGTTATTGGCCCAGGGCTTGGGCAAGACGAGTGGGCACAACAAACATTCGATGAAGTAATGCAATATTGCCAAAACAATAAAATGCCATTGGTTATAGATGCAGATGCCCTTAATTTACTGGCTAAGAAAGCTTCATCATACACGTTAGAGCAATGCGTACTTACTCCACATCCCGGCGAAGCTTCGCGACTGCTAAGTGTTAGCACCAGCGACATAGAATCAGACCGCTTTAATTATGCCCGCCTTTGCGCTAAACGCTATAACGCGACTTGTGTATTAAAAGGCGCAGGAACATTAATAGATAATGCCCAGCACACGTGGGTATGTGAAGATGGCAACCCGGCATTGGCCGTTGGCGGCAGTGGCGATGTACTTACTGGTATTATTGGTGCCTTACTTGCTCAAGGTTTAACTATTGATGAAGCAGCACTCTATGGTGTAACACTGCATGCTAGAGCCGGTGATATCGCCAGTGAGCGAGACGGGCAAAGGGGAATGCTACCCAGTGATTTATTCGCAATTGTAAGAGAGTTAGTTAATAAAGTGACGTGAGTTTAAGCGTCACTCAACTATCAGTGTTCGGCTTTAAATTGTGGAACGTTATTGCACCCACTAAAAAGCATACACCTACATAAAGCCAAACACTGCTAGCTATAATATTCCACGTATCGGCTCGTATTAATGCAGGGATAATTATTAAGCTTCGTATGATACACAAGGTTGCAATAGCAATTAAAGCGGTTCTAGTAAGTACTATGTTACGCACTAAGCCAATTGCTGATAAGGCAAATGCAGTACAGGCAAACATAAGTCCAGCTATTGCAATACTACCTAAAGGCGCAAGGAATGTACCTTGCTGTGATGATTCTATTATTTGTATTGGAGCGCGAGCAAATATAAACCAACTAGTGCCACCCCATATACAAAGTAAATGCCATACAGCCGCTGCAGATGCAATAACTCCTGCGCTTAATAAAAATTTTGCTTTTATATTTAACAGCATTTTATCTCACTGATTATTAAGCTGTAATAAATCCCATTTTGTACCATATAAGTCTTCAAAAACCACTACGGTGCCATAGGGTTCTACTCGAGGCTTTTCGTTAAATGTAACGCCTTTAGAAAGCATTAAATTATAATCTCGCCAAAAGTCATTGGTATGCAAAAATAAAAACACGCGCCCACCCGTTTGATTACCAATAGCGCTGATCTGTTCGGGTGTTGTGGCTTTAGCAAGCAGTAGATTAGTCCTGCTCGAATTAGTCCCATTTGAACTAGCCCCGTTTGAATTTGGAGGTGAAATTAACACCCAGCGTTTACCCTCTCCTAAATCAGTATCCTCCACTAACTCAAAGTTAAGCTTTTGAGTATAAAACTCAATGGCATCGTCGTAGTCCTTAACAACTAATGCAATGCTGCCGATATGCTGTTGAACGTTAGTCATGTTTAGCTCACTCCGTACTATTAAATAAATGTGCTTTTTATCATATTAGTAAATGATTACGCAGGGTATATGCCCCCAATATGTAACTTAGTTATAGGTATAAATTAAACAGTATCAATCTGCTTTATAATAAAAAGCAAAACCCAGCTGAGGCTGGGTTTACTTTAAATCGATTTTTTAGTACTAAGTGCATAAAGTGTTTATCTGTGTAATTCACCAGCACGTTCTGGTTGATAGGTTACTTCTTTTATTTTTACCTTTATTAAGCCGCCACTCGGTTTAGGCCACTCAATTTCGTCGCCTTGGTTTAGCCCAAGTAATGCGCTACCAACGGGTGATAATATCGATATTTTATCGCCGCTAGAGTCACTGTTCTTTGGGTACACCAAGGTTAACGTAAATTCTTCTTTAGAAGACTCAACAATAAAGTTTACAGTTGAGTTCATCGTTACAACTGACGATGGCATATCTTTAGGTACGACTATTGTTGCTCGTGCCAGTTCAGCTTCCAATTCTTCTTTGTTAGCAAAGCTACCTGCAGGCAATGATTCCATTAAGTCATACAATCTATCTGCATCGAGTGATGAGATGATTAGTTCAGGTTTTTTATTCATCTTAATATCCTTAATAATTTTTAATAAATAAAATTAACTCTGAGTATGGCTTGGCATGCATTTAAGAAGCAAAGGGATACGCGAAGTCATTTTATTAATTAGCCACACCTGTGGCTTTTACTTTCTTTGTGCCCAATAGCTAAAAACCCAGCCGAAGCTGGGTTTTTATTTGAGCTAGGTGTTTAGGGGATGATCACATCATGCCGCCCATACCACCCATTCCGCCCATGCCACCCATATCAGCGCCACCAGCTTCATCTTTTGGGATTTCAGCTACCATTGCTTCAGTAGTGATCATTAGACCCGCAATAGACCCTGCAAACTGTAATGCAGAGCGTGTTACTTTAGTTGGATCTAGGATACCCATTTCAATCATGTCGTTGTATTCACCAGTAGCTGCGTTGTAACCAAAGTTACCGTCGCCGCCTTTAACTGCGTTAATTACTACAGATGCTTCGTCGCCTGCGTTAGTTACGATTTGACGAAGTGGTGCTTCCATCGCACGAAGTGCAACTTTAATACCGTGGTTTTGATCTTCGTTGTCGCCAACTAAATCTACCAGCTTGCTAGCTGCACGTACAAGTGCAACGCCGCCGCCAGGTACTACGCCTTCTTCAACCGCTGCACGAGTTGCATTTAATGCATCTTCAACGCGGTCTTTTTTCTCTTTCATTTCCATTTCAGTAGCAGCACCTACTTTGATTACTGCAACACCGCCAGCTAGTTTAGCCATGCGCTCTTGTAGTTTCTCTTTATCGTAGTCTGATGTTGCTTCTTCGATTTGTGCTTTAATTTGTGAAACACGACCGCTAATACCCGCTTCTTCACCAGCACCATCAATGATAGTTGTATCATCTTTAGTGATAATTACGCGCTTAGCTGTACCTAGGTCTTCAACTGTTGCTTTTTCAAGCTCTAAGCCGATTTCTTCAGAAATTACAGTACCGCCAGTTAATACAGCGATATCTTGTAGCATTGCTTTACGACGGTCGCCAAAACCAGGTGCTTTAACAGCTGATACTTTAACAATACCGCGCATGTTATTAACTACTAATGTAGCTAGAGCTTCGCCTTCAAGGTCTTCTGCGATGATTAGTAGTGGTTTGCTTGCTTTAGCAACCGCTTCTAATGTTGGTAATAATTCACGGATGTTAGATATTTTTTTATCTACAAGTAGAATAAATGGGTTATCTAGTTCAACAGTACCTTTTTCTGGGCTGTTGATAAAGTAAGGAGATAAGTAACCACGGTCAAACTGCATGCCTTCAACAACATCTAGTTCGTTTTCAAGTGATTGACCTTCTTCTACAGTAATAACACCACTGTTACGGCCTACTTTTTCCATTGCTTGTGCAATGATGTCGCCAATCTCTTTATCAGAGTTAGCTGAAATAGTACCAACTTGTGCAATTGCTTTAGTATCAGAACAAGGAACAGATAACGCTTTAAGCTCTGCAACAGCAGCAATAACTGCTTTGTCGATGCCGCGCTTAAGATCCATTGGGTTCATGCCTGCTGCAACAGCTTTAAGGCCTTCATTAACAATAGACTGTGCAAGTACTGTAGCGGTAGTTGTACCATCGCCGGCTGCATCATTTGCTTTAGATGCAACTTCTTTAACCATTTGTGCGCCCATGTTTTCAAACTTGTCTTCAAGTTCGATTTCTTTTGCTACAGATACACCATCTTTAGTGATAACTGGTGAGCCAAATGATTTATCTAGTACAACGTTACGGCCTTTAGGACCTAATGTAACTTTTACTGCGTTTGCCAGGATGTTTACGCCAGTTAGCATTTTAGCGCGTGCGTCACCTGCAAAAAGTACTTCTTTTGCTGCCATGTTTTAAATTCCTCTAAATTCTTAAATGTTTATAAACGAAAAGTAGGTTTAGCCTACAATGCCTAAAATATTATCTTCACGCATGATCAGGTACTCTTGACCTTCGATCTTTTCAACTTTTTCAACATATGAGCCAAATAACACAGTGTCACCGGCTTTAACTTCTAACGCTCTCACGTCACCGTTTTCTAAAACGCGACCATTACCTACGGCTACAACTTCTCCGCGAGTTGATTTTTCAGCTGCAGAGCCAGTTAATACAATACCGCCAGCAGATTTTGTTTCTTCTTCTAGACGTTTAACGATTACGCGATCTTGTAAAGGACGAATGTTCATGTTTTTTAGTTCTCCTAACAGTTTCTGAACAGTACAGAAAAAAGCTTTTCTAATTTGCATTCATTAATGGGGGTGGAGTGTAAAATTCCAAGAGAAAAAACGATAAATTTTTAATCTTTTCGCTCATATTCACCATCAATAGTGGTTGGTCGTTCCATTTGCCCTTGCTCTCGTTCAGCATGTTGCTGCCCAGCAAACGGCGATGGCCCTTGTTGCATGCCTGCGCTCATTCTAACAGTTGCTTGGCTAGCAAGGCCTGCAGCCAATTTGTTACGAATTGCAGGGGTTAATAATAGTAGCCCAAATACATCGGTCATAATGCCAGGAGTAAGGAGTAATACACCTGCAATTACAACGCATATTCCGGTAAATAATTCTTTGGCTGGCATTTGCCCTTGCGCCATTTGCGCTTGTACGTTTTGCAGCGCACCCATACCTTGTGTTTTAACCATTTTGGCACCTAAAATCGCAGTAATAACAACAAGTGCAATTGTTGCAAATCCGCCAATCACGTCGCTTACTTGAATCAGCAAGGCGATTTCGATAATAGGGATGATAATAAACAACACAAATAAAAATCTAAACATAGCGCTCTCTAAATAATGACACTCAAAAGAGTTGATGAAATATAAATGAGGGTGACGAGGTCTCTTTTCAAGGTTAGGGCATAGGTATCGTCATTTTACTGATATTTTAGCGTCTACACATTGTATCGGCTATCAGATACTATGAAGCTAGACACTGTTAAATAAGTATAGGTTCATAATGACTACGCATTTTAAAATGATTTTTACGACCTGCAAAGACGAAGCAGAAGCACGCAGCCTAGCAAGGGCGTTGGTAGAAAAAAAACTAGCTGCTTGTGTAAATATCTTACCTAACATGGGCTCTATTTATATGTGGGAAGGCGAAGTGGCAGAAGCAACTGAAGCCAAACTACTTATAAAAACGAAAGCAGACAAAATGAACGATGTGTTTTTAACAATAAAAGAGCTACATAGCTACGAAGTGCCAGAGATTCAGGTTGTAGAAGTCTCAACAGGTAACTTGGCATATTTTAATTGGATGGACGAGGTACTGAATTAATGCGTTTTCTCTTTTTATTGTTGGTTACATTATTAACTGTACCTGTAAAGGCTGCGACTAATAATGTGCTTGGTGATCTACTTGGGCCTCCTCAACACACTTTTTTACCTGTAGACCAAGCGTTTGTATTTGACTTTGACCAGCAAGGAAAAACCTTGTTTGTGGGCTGGGATATAGCGCCAGATTATTATTTATATAAAAAGAAAATAGAAATCATTGCCAAGGGCGCAAACATCCAAGTAGGTGACTCTGGTAGTGGCGAAATTATTGAAGATGAATTTTTTGGTAAAACAGAAGTCTTTTTTAATACCGCGAGTGTTGTTAGCAAGTTAAGTAATATCACTGAGGGAGCGGTTGTTAAAGTTCGCTATCAGGGCTGTGCAAAAGCGGGGCTTTGTTATCCACCAGAAGTGATTAGCATTCCACTTAGTGTAATTAGTGGCGCACAGATTAAAAATGTAGATCAAAATAGCGCTACAGATGAAGCGGCAACAGCGCAAAGTACATTTGCAGCACTCAACGATCCAACTACTGAACCTACAACAAACTCAGGTGACACCGAAAAAGAACTGACTTTTACTGAGCAATTAGCCAGTCAGAGCTTAATAACTAATTTACTCATATTTTTTGCTGTTGGTGTAGGCCTTGCTTTTACGCCATGCGTATTCCCAATGTTTCCAATTTTGTCGAGCTTAATTGCGGGTCAGCAAAACCTTTCAACTAAAAAAGCGTTTGCGTTGTCGTTTGTATATATACAAGGCATGGCAGTTACCTATGCAGCACTAGGCTTAGTTGTTGCGGCGCTTGGTGGGCAAGTGCAGGGGTATTTACAGCATCCATTTGTGTTAATCAGTTTTAGTTTATTGTTTGTATTATTGGCTATGTCGATGTTTGGTTGGTACGAAATTAAACTGCCAAGCAGTATGATGAGCAAGCTAACCCAAGTAAGTAACAACCAAAAAGGCGGCAACTACGTTGGCGTATTTTTAATGGGTGTACTTTCGGGATTGATTGCATCACCTTGCACTACGGCACCACTGTCGGCGGCGCTGTTATTTGTAGCGCAAAGTGGTGATTACTTAGTAGGTGGTTTAACACTGTACGTGCTCAGTTTAGGTATGGGATTACCATTGTTATTACTCGGTACATCTGGCGGTAAATTGCTTCCTAAAGCGGGTGGTTGGATGGAGCAAGTTAAAACCTTGTTTGGTTTTGTGATGCTCGTTGTGCCGCTTATATTACTTGAGCGACTAGTAAGCGCCGAGATTATATTATTAATGGCAGGTGTGCTTGCATTAGCAACAGCACTGTACTTACATCATTGGCAAAGTAGCCAAACACAAAGTAAGTTAAAAACTGCATTATGGTTTGCTGCAACTCTATTAGTTATTACAGGCTTTACGTTAACTAAAAACTACTTTTGGCCAGTACAAGTACAAACAGTACAGGTAAGCTCACAAAATAATGAGTTTAAACAGGTTGCTGATTTAGCAGAACTAAAAGAAGCAGTTGCACAAGCAAACGACGAAGGTCGAATGGTTATGGTCGATTTATATGCCGACTGGTGTGTGGCGTGTAAAGAGTTTGAACATTACACCTTTCCTGATGCCAAAGTGCAAAGTGAGTTTAGCCACTATCAGCTTATTCAAATTGATTTAACTGAGAGTGATAATAAAACAATTGAGCTAATGGAAGAGTACACGGTGTTTGGTTTACCTAGTATTTTGTTTTTTAATACTCAAGGACAAGAGCTTAGTACGCAGCGCGTAACGGGCTTTTTAAATGCTGAGGACTTTGCTAAACACCTAGCAGTTGTGCGCGTCAGCGCACAATAATAGTGCAATAGTGCCACTTGAATTGACTAAGTGGCACCTTCTTAATTCTTCTTATATTTGTACCCACGACACTGATAAGACCAGTATTTTGCTGCTATTTACGTCGAAATCACTATAATAGTTGGTTAACGTGAGAAATTGTTGCTACATTGCTTTTTCTGCTTACTTAAAAGTGAAAAACTAGTTAGTAACCGCTTAACTCATTACTTATAGGATATATCGCGTATTATGGCTGCAAAATTAAACCTTTTAGTTATAAATGGTCCAAATTTAAACATGCTTGGTAAACGTGAACCGGATAAATACGGTTTTCAGACGCTAAGTGAGATTATGGAGGAGCTAACCAGTGCTGCTAATAGTCTAGATGTTGAGTTAACGCATTTTCAAAGTAATAGTGAGCAAGCACTCATCGAACGAATTCACAATGCTTGGCAAGCGGTTGATTACATAATAATTAACCCTGCTGCATTTACGCATACTAGCGTCGCATTACGTGATGCACTGTTGAGTGTTGATATTCCGTTTTTTGAAGTGCATTTAAGTAATGTGCACGCACGTGAAGCCTTTCGTCATCATTCGTATTTTTCTGATGTGGCACAAGGCGTGATATGTGGATTAGGCGCAATGGGTTATCACGCAGCATTGAATGCCGCTGTGAGCCGGTTGCAAAGCGCAATTTAATTTAAATTAACACACAAACAACTAACAGGCGGGTCGTGTAATGGATATTCGCAAGATAAAGAAGCTTATCGAATTAGTAGAAGAATCAGGTATTGCTGAGCTAGAAATCACTGAAGGTGAAGAATCAGTACGTATTAACCGCAACAACATGAGTGCAGGCCCAGGTTACCCGCAATTTGCTCCACAGCAATATGCACCAGCGCCAGCAGCACCAGTTGCAGCGGCTCCTGTAGCAGTTGAAGCAGCAGCACCAGCAGAACCTACTGGTCATCAAGTTAAATCACCAATGGTTGGTTCTTTTTACTCTGCGGCTTCTCCAGAAGCGCCAGCATATGTAGAAGTTGGTCAGCAAGTTAAAGTTGGCGATACACTTTGTATTATCGAAGCTATGAAAATGATGAACCAAATTGAATCAGATAAAGCCGGTACAGTAAGAGCTATCTTAGCTGAAAATGGCGAGCCAATAGAATTTGATCAACCTCTATTCATCATTGAATAATAGCGTAACCTAAAAGGCCAACTCTAATGTTAGATAAAGTAGTCATTGCAAACCGAGGTGAAATTGCACTTCGTATATTGCGCGCCTGCAAAGAGCTTGGGATCAAAACGGTTGCTGTGCATTCAACGGCAGATCGCGATCTTAAGCATGTATTGCTTGCAGATGAAACCATCTGTATTGGTAGACCATCAGCAACTGAAAGTTATTTAGATATTCCGCGCATTATTGCTGCGGCTGAAATAACTGACGCTGTAGCGATTCATCCTGGTTACGGTTTCCTTGCAGAAAATGCTGATTTTGCCGACCAAGTTGAGCAAAGTGGTTTTGTATTTATCGGTCCTCGTGGCGACACTATTCGTCTTATGGGCGATAAAGTATCTGCTATCGCAGCAATGCGTAAAGCAGGCGTTCCATGTGTACCAGGCTCAGACGGCCCGGTATCAGATGATAAAGAACGCAACATGCAAATCGCTAAGCGTATCGGTTACCCGGTAATCATCAAAGCCGCTGGTGGCGGTGGTGGTCGTGGTATGCGTGTTGTTCGCAGCGAATCTGAACTTATTGATTCAATTGCATTAACACAGCAAGAAGCTAAGCAATTCTTTGGTAATAGCATGGTTTATATGGAAAAATTCCTTGAAAACCCACGCCATATCGAAGTTCAAGTATTAGCAGACGGCCAAGGTAATGCAGTACATTTAGGTGAACGTGATTGTTCTATGCAACGTCGTCACCAAAAAGTAGTTGAAGAAGCGCCAGCACCAGGAATTACTGCTGAAACGCGTAAATTCATTGGCGAGCGCTGTACACGTGCATGTATCGAAATTGGATACCGCGGTGCAGGTACGTTTGAGTTTCTATACGAAAACGGCGAGTTTTACTTCATCGAAATGAATACGCGTATTCAGGTTGAACACCCTGTAACCGAAATGGTTACTGGTATCGATTTAGTAAAAGAGCAATTAAAAATTGCAGCGGGTCAGCCTTTATCATTCACTCAAGACGACGTTGTTATTCGTGGTCATGCTATTGAGTGTCGTATTAATGCTGAAGATCCTGAAACGTTTATCCCGTCACCGGGTAAAATTACACGTTTCCATCCAGCAGGTGGTTTAGGTATTCGTTGGGACAGCCATATTTACGCTGACTACACGGTTCCACCACATTACGATTCAATGATTGGTAAGTTAATTACTTACGGTGAAAACCGTGACGTAGCTATTGCCCGCGCGCGCAATGCACTCAACGAGCTAGTAATTGACGGAATTAAAACTAATACTCCTTTGCATAAAAGAATTCTTGCAGATGAAAACTTCAAAAATGGTGGTACTAACATCCACTATCTTGAGAAGAAATTAGGATTGTAATTCTAGCCTGCAAAAGGCGTTTTATCTCAGTTAATAACCAGAGTTATTGATCTGATTTAAATAATTAAAAATCCGATATCAGGAGACTGATATCGGATTTTTTAATGCCTGAAATACCAATCCGCAATAATACTTAATCATTTTTAGGGGCTAAACGTGTCGCTACCTGCGTTAAAAAATTCTCATTTAGAACAACTGAATAGCGAATTTTTTGCCTAGCTATCAACACGTTTTTTCATCCTCAAAATAGATCACTTAATTAAGCGAATTGGTATAATTTAAGCCTTATAGGTAATAAAAAAGTCCATCGAATGTACTGCAAAGAGTAAACTTGATGGACTTAATATTTATAAAATATGCTTAGCTAAAGTTGCATTAAACTAATTTAGATTCAATTAACTGTAGTGCTTCTTCTAAAATTGTTTCTACTGCTTTTTTTGCGCGTTCAGGGTCGCGTGACTTTATGGTTTCTAAAATATCAGCATGTTTAGCCACGTCTGCGCCCGGTACACCTTTAATGTGGTTTGTGTAGCGAATACTTACTCTAAGCGCAGTACTAATAAACTCAGTTAACTGTACAAAAAAGCGATTATTACTGGCCACTAATATGCTGGTATGAAAAGCAATGTCAGCTTCTAGTGGGTCGTCTAAGCCTTCGTCAGCTTCAGCCATACGAGCTAAGGCGTTATCAATTTCAGCTAGCTGTTCAGCAGTGGCATTTACTGCTGCAAGCGCGGCTGCTTGTGGCTCAAGCGCGACACGTACTTGAGTAAACTCTTTTAATAATGATAAAGATGGCTTACTGCTTAAAATCCAACGCAGTACGTCGGTGTCAAACATATTCCAGCTACTTTCTGGTAGTACGCGAATACCTTGCTTAGGACGAGATGAAATAAGTCCTTTAGCAGAGAGCATTTTTACCGCTTCGCGAGTAGCACTGCGACTCACATCGTACTTTATACATAAATCGGCTTCAGAAGGCAGGCCTTCGCTTACAGGGTAAACACCACGCACAATAGCAAAGCCCAAATCGTGGGTTAATTGTTGTGTTAAATTTTGACGAGGTTGGCTTTTCATTGCGCAGGATTCCGAGTTGATATATTGCTTTATTATATATCATATATCATATTAATGTACTTAAGGATATGATATAAAGTTTTAATTGGCTAATTATTTTAGCACAGCGTTTTGGTTCTTTATAACGTCTATTGGCGTTTTTAATAAGCAAAACACTATTGTAAGTTGTTGTTTGGAGAGTTTAATTTGGACACCCTAGCTCAATATCATAGTATTTCTGGCAAAGTTGTTTTTATTACCGGTGGTGCATCAGGCATTGGCAGAGCAATGGTTAAATCCTTTGTAAACCAAAATGCAAAAGTAGCGTTTATTGATATTGATGATAAGGCTGCACAGTCGCTTATTAGCGAATTACCCGATGCCAAATTATGGTACAGACAAGTGGACGTTACTGACTCGCATGCACTTCAGCAATCACTTGTAGATGCATGCGCCGCTTTTGGTGCAATAAATATATTAATTAATAATGTAGCGAACGACCGCCGGCAAGCAAGCGAAGACGTTACAGTGCAAGACTGGGATCAGTGCTTACAAATAAACTTAAACCCTGCTTTTTTTGCTTCTCAAGTTGCTATGTCTTTTATGAAAGATGATAAGGCGGGCAGTATCATTAACTTTAGCTCTATTAACGCGATTATGGGCCAGCCACAAATGGCCGGTTATGTAACAGCAAAAGCAGGGTTGATTGGTATGACTAAGGCATTGGCTCGCGATTATGGAGAGTTTGGTATTCGCGTTAACGCTATTTTACCAGGGTGGGTTGCCACCGACCGTCAACTAGCAAGTTGGTTTACCGAAGAAGAGCAAGTTAAGTGGATGGAAGCCATGGCGCTTAAAAAATTAGTAACACCTGAAGATGTTGCTAATTTGGCACTCTTTTTAGCCGCCGATGAAAGCAGTATGATTACCGGGCAAAGTATTAAAATTGACGGTGGGAGGCTGTAAAGTTTGGCTACTTCATCTCTTTTTATTGCCGTTGACTGGGGCACAAGTCATTTACGCGCTTATTTGTGCGAAGTGCAAGCAAAGTCAAAACTTACATTATTAGCACAGCGTGATGGCCCGGGTGTGGTTAAGGCGAATCAAAATTTTGAACAAACCTTAATAGACACTGTTGCGGTGTGGAAGCAACAATATGGCAGTTTACCTATATATATTGCAGGGCAAATTACCTCAAGTATTGGCTGGCACAAAACCCCTTATTTAGAATGCCCAATTAATCCCGAAAAACTCCTTAATGCGGCTATTAGCTTTGATTGCGATGGGCATATTATTAAGGCATTCCCAGGTACAAAATGTACGCTGCAAAATGGCTTATTTGATGTAATGCGTGGTGAAGAGCTGCAAATACTCGGCTTTTTAAAACAAAATCCACAGTATCAACAAGGTAAAATATTACTCTGTTTGCCGGGTACACATACCAAATGGGTGCTTATAAACAACGGCGAAATCATCTGCTTTAAAACAGCCATGACCGGTGAGTTGTATGATTTGTTGTGTCATCAAAGTGTTTTAATTGCGAATGACTGCGCAGAAGGTGAGTTTGACTTTAAGGCATTTGAACAAGGTTGTGAGCTTACTTTAGGCAGCGATAGCGGTAACTTAGCACATGGTATTTTTAGCGTGCGTACCCGTCAACTTTCAAAAGAGTTATCGCCAGTACAAGCCAAAGCTTATTTGTCGGGCGTGTTAATTGGCAGCGATGTACGAGCTGCACGACATGCAAGCGAGTGGCAATTATTGAGTGATACACAAGTTGTGGTAATTGGTACAAAGCAGCTAAATAAATGCTTTACTACAGCGCTTAAACAAATTGGTGTGAAGTGTGTTGAGTTTGATATAAAAGCAGCCACACTAAGCGGCTTTAATTATTTATTTAATTTAGAGTCAAAAAAATAAACCCCTCTATAACGGTTAAATTATAAAGGGGTTACGGGAAATCATTATAGCTGCAGTTAAAAGCAGCTATATAATTTAGCTAAGCGCTTTTAGCAGCTTGTTTGTTATCAATGTAGTGATTAAGTGTCGCAACTTGTGCTTCATTAAAGCGAAGTCCTAATTTACTCCGACGCCATAAAATATTGTATGCGTTTTCTGCCCACTCTTCATTTAATAAGTAATCAACTTCTGCTGCAAATAAACCATGACCAAAATCTTGGCCTAAATCACTCAGGCCGGTTGCACTACCTAGTATGTTTTTAGCACGAGTACCGTAAGTACGTACAAAGCGTTTAAGCGTTATTTCAGGTAGCCATTCATATTTTGCTTTTAGCTCTGATTTAAGTGCTTCTACCGAGCTAAAATCGCCACCTGGGAGTGAGCTATGTTTAGTCCACGCTTCGCTCATTTGCGGATAAAATTCTTCAAGCTTATTAACTGCGGCTTCAGCAAGTTTGCGATAAGTTGTAATTTTTCCACCAAATACACTCAGTAGTGGTGTTTGCTTGGCATCACTCGAAAGTTCTAATTTATAATCGCGAGTAACAGCTTGTGCATTAACTGATTCGTCATCAAGTAATGGGCGTACACCTGAGAAGGTATGTACTATGTCTTCGCGTTTAATATGATTTTTAAAGTAGCTGTTAGTAATATCAATTAAGTAATCGATTTCTTCATCACTAATTTTAACGTCTTGCGCTTCGCCTTTGTGTTCTACATCGGTTGTGCCAACAAGCGAAAAGTCATCTTCAAACGGAATAACAAACACAATACGCTGATCTTTATTTTGTAAAATGTAAGCTTGTTTCTCATCGTGAATACGCGGCACTACAATGTGGCTACCTTTTACAAGGCGAATATTTTGTGGTGATTTTTCTGCTAGCGCTTCATCAAATAATTTAGCAACCCAAGGGCCCGCAGCGTTTACAATACCTTTAGCTGAAATGCTGTATTTAGCTTTGCTCTTTTGTTGCTCAAGCGTTACCTGCCACTTACCTTGCTCACGTTTAGCATTTACACACTTAGTTTGCGTGCTAATAACGGCGCCTTTTTGTTGCGCTGCAAGGGCGTTTAAAACCACTAAACGAGAGTCATCAACCCAACCATCTGAGTATTCAAAACCTTTAGTAATTGAAGGCTCTAAAACGCTGTTTTCACCAAATTTAATACCACGAGAACCCGCAAGTGTTTCGCGTTTTGCTAGGTTGTCATACATAAACAAACCAATGCGAATCATCCACGCAGGGCGTAAATGCTTTTGATGCGGCAATCTAAAGGTTAGCGGCCACATAATATGAGGTGCGTTCTTAAGTAGCACTTCTCGCTCTGCTAGGGCTTCTTTTACTAATCTAAATTCGTAATGCTCAAGGTAGCGCAGACCACCGTGGATCAGCTTAGAACTGTTTGAAGATGTTGCACAGGCAAGGTCTGATTGTTCGCACAAGAGTACTTTTAATCCTCTGCCTGCTGCATCAGCTGCTATTCCAGTGCCGTTTACACCGCCACCGATGACTAGTAAGTCATATTCGTTATCTGCTAATTCCACCGAGCTAACCTTTTTATTTGTAATATAAATAAGACATAAACATCATAAAGCTGCTGTTTTCATTTGACAATAGAAAACCTAGTTTTTTATTTTTACGCTGATTCATTTGTAATTTGAGGTAGTAAATCACGCCTTTTAAATCAAGCTATTAGCTAAGTTAAAAAGGCGAAGAGGCTAAAGTGTTGCCTTTAGCCACTTAGTATTTACTACGGACAGTTTTTATTTGTTAAGCATACTTGAGCTACGCAGTGCTGCCATTTTGCATATAGGTCGTTACGTTCGTCGGCGCTCATAGTTGGCTCAAAACGACGGTCGCATGTCCACATTTTAGCTAGCTGCTCAGTAGACTCATACACACCTGTTTGTAAGCCTGCTAAATATGCTACGCCTAAAGAGGTGGTTTCGGTCACTGTTGGGCGTTCAACTGTTGCGCCTAAAATGTTTGATAAAAAGGTCATAACCCAATTATTTTTTACCATGCCGCCATCTACACGAAGCACACTTGGGCGAAGACCATCACGCTCCATCGCTTTTTGTAAATCTTTGGTTTGATAACCCACCGATTGCAAAGCAGCGGCAACAATAGTGCTAATACCAGAGTCGCGTGTTAAGCCTAAAATTGCACCACGTGCATTAGGGTCCCAATAAGGAGCGCCTAAACCCGTAAACGAAGGCACTAAAAATACACCATGGTCTAGCGGTACATCTTTAACCATCGACTCACTTTCGCCAGCATGGCTAAGTAGCTTTAAACCTTCAACAATCCACTGCATAGTTGCGCCTGCCATAAATATGCTGCCTTCAATAGCATAGGTTGGCTTGCCGTTTAATCTATAGGCAACAGTAGTCAGTAAGCGGTTTTCTGAGGTCAGTGCCTTTTCGCCGGTATTGAGCATTAGAAAACAGCCCGTACCGTAAGTGCTTTTTGCCATGCCTTGTTCAAAACATGCGTGGCCAACAAGCGCAGCTTGCTGATCGCCTGCAATGCCACAAACACGAATTGGCGCGCCAAAAATATCAGCACTGGTTGAACCAAACTCATCGGCTGAATCCATAACTTCTGGCAGCATAGATTCTGGAATATCGAATAACTCTAGAAGCTCTTGATCCCACTGCTGAGTATGAATATTAAATAACATAGTGCGTGACGCGTTGGTTGCATCAGTGCGATGTTCTTTACCGTCAGTTAGCTGCCAAAGCAGGTAAGTGTCAACCGTACCAAAAGCCAGTTCGCCAGCCAGTGCTTGCTCGCGTGCGCCTTCAACATTATCTAAAATCCAACGAATTTTAGTCGCCGAAAAATAAGGGTCGAGTAATAAGCCTGTTTTGTCGCTAATCGTTTGGCAAAGCTCATCAGTCGTTAGGCTTTCGCAATAATCACTGGTGCGGCGGTCTTGCCATACAATGGCGTTATAAATTGGTTTACCTGTTTTTTTGTTCCACACTAGGGTGGTTTCGCGTTGGTTGGTGATACCAATGGCAATAATTTCTTCAGGTTTTACATCGTTTTTAGTTAAGACTTCGCGGCTAGTACTAAGCACTGTTTGCCAAATATCGTTAGGATCGTGTTCTACCCAACCATTTTGCGGAAAATGCTGCGAAAATTCTTGTTGTGCTGTACCAAAAACGTCTGCATCTTTTGTAAACAAGATGGCCCGAGAGCTTGTGGTTCCTTGATCAATTGAGAGTATGTATTTGGACATGATATTTATGTTATTTATCTTATCTTATATATGACTAGATTGCCTTTAACCGAAGTCAATGGCAATGGTTTTTTCTTAAAATAGTCGATTAAAAAACAAACGCGCGAATATTTACTGGTAACTCTTTTATATAAAAGGCGTTTTGTTTTGGCATTATTTTAAGGGCGTACGCGGCTATTGATTAAAACAGCCGCTTAAAGCTTATTATTACTTGGTGTGTGGTTTGGCTTGTTGCCAATCCATACCCGTTGAAAAGCGATTATCAAACCCGCGCCACTGTGGCAGCGGCTTACCATCAACAACAGCTTGGTCGCCGTTTTGTGGTAAATCTAAGTATTTACACTCGCTGGCGATACCTTTTACGTGGCAATCCATCATGGCAAGTACAAAGTGTTTGTTGATTTCGTTTAGTGTGCGCATAGACCACGATGGCTCGTAGTAATGCCCTATATCTAATTCACTGCTGCTTTGTGCAATAGCCGGAGCTGGGTGAGGTGCAATATTATGGCGTGCATTTTTGTAAGTAAGCATGTACTTATCTTTGCTGCCTGTTTGGTTATAAAGGCTTTTAATACCTTCATAGCCTGATATGTCATCTAAACTACCGGCTATATAAAGCGACGGTACTTTAATATTTTTCATCGCTTTTGCGTCAAATATATTATGTTGTCCGCCCCATGGTGCAAAGGCCACCATCGCTTTTATACGCGGGTCTACTTTTGGGTTTTGGTATTGCCCACCAGCGCAGCTGTTTAGTAATTGCTGTACTTTTTTAATTTGGGCTGGGTCTTTCATACCCGTAAACATAGCCGTAGTTTGCTCATTAAAAGCGTAACAACCACCAATAGTATTTACCGCGCCATAGCCACCCATTGAGTAACCAATTACGCCAGCGCTTTTGTTATCTACTTGCTTGCTTGCAAAGTTGTTTTGCTCATTAAAGTAATTAATAACAAACTGCTGATCGCGTGAGCGATTTATAAGCGTGCTAAAAAAGCCCGAAAACGGTGCGTTTTTAAAATCAACATCAGCATTGGTTGAGTCGGTATGATCAATCGCTACCACAATGTAACCATGCGACGCTAAATGCTCGCCAAGGTAGTACATAATCGTACGGTAACCGGTATAACCGTGAGAAAGCACAATAACAGGGTAATGCTCTTTATTATTAATGGCTACATCGCGCATAGCATCAGCTTGCAGAGTAAATTCTTTACCTGAGCGAGTTTCATTGGTGTAGCTGGTAAGTGGCGATTTTGCTGTATTTGCAGCCGGATACCATACTTCTACTTTTAAAGGGCGATCTTTTTGACCTTGTGTGGCGGGATCAAATTGCGCGGGGTTAACTAAATCAAGTGTTTGCACACCTACATTGTAATTACCTTTTGCCGCAAGTTCTGGAAGTACTTCGCTAGTGATTGGCGGATATAGCTGCTCTGGTTTATTAGATTCAGCAAAGGCTGCACTGGCAGATAAACTGCACGTAGCAAGTAATATGGCTTTTGAAAGCGCTTTGAGTGTGTGTGTCATTGTGTGTCCTTGTTGTGTATTTTTATTTTTTAATTAGTCAGTTCAGCCGACTCAATAGCATTGCTATATTGCAGCTGCCATTGTGCTCGCAAGGTATCCATTATGTTCATAACCCGTAAGCTAGTACCCAGTGGTAATACGCTGCTTTGGGTTTGTTTTTGTAATATACACTGCGTGACATGTGCAATTTCAAACTTAAAGTTTTCATCGTCACTAAAGTCGTATTCAAAGTGTTGCGGATCTTGGCCATTTATATGCAGTTCTATAGATTGCGCGCCTACAAATTCAGGAATACGCATATAGCCAAGCTCACCATTAATACATGCTTCTGTTAGGCCGTTTTGCTGAAGTGCGCTGGTAAGTGATGCAAATTGCCCGTTACCGTAATCAACTATAGCAGTGCTTCGCTCATCAACACCTGTTCTGCTTTTGTGTACAAAGGATTTGATGTGTTCTGGGGCTTTATTAAATACCACATCGGCAATCGAAATAGGATAAATACCTAAATCGAGCAGGGCGCCACCTGCTGTTGCAGGGTTCATTAAGCGGTGAGTGTCGGCAAAGCTGCCAGGTAAACTAAAGTTGGCATTAACACTGTGCACATTACCAATAACACCTTCACTTAGGAGCTGTTGTAATTTTACTATGGCTGGTAAAAAACGCATCCAAACGCCTTCCATTAAAAAGCAGTTTTGTTGCTTGGCAAGCTCATTGAGGTTTTGCAACTGCTGAGCATTAACGGTAATTGGTTTTTCGCTTAGCACGTGCTTATTGTGTGTTAAGCATTGCGCTATGGCTTTAAAATGTTGCTCGTGGGTATTAGCTATATAAATGGCATCAATATTTGGGCATTGCATAAGAGCTTGATAGCTCTCATAACCTTTAATTGAATAGTGTGTGGCAAACTCTTTTGCACGCTGCTCGCTAGTCGATGCTGCGCCAATAAGTTGAGCATCAGCGCAATGCGCAATACTCTTAGCAAAGGTGTGAGCAATATTGCCACACCCAATAATTCCCCAATTAACCTTTGCCATGCTTATTCCTTAACTTTATTTAAAAAGACGTAATTTGTAACCCTGAACCCGCTGAACATACGTAAATGTCGGCATTTAAGTTAAAACGTTCAAAGTAATGCTGCTCCACCGCTGCTTTAATTAGTGGCACTTCTGCATCACGACATAAACATACAATAGCACCACCAAAGCCGCCACCCGTCATACGAACTGCACCGCGATCGCCCATCGCTTCTTTACAAATTTCTACTAGGCCATCGGTTGCAGGTACGGTTACTTCAAAGTCGTGTTTAAGTGATTGGTGCGATGCAGCCATTAGCGTGCGAAGTGCATCCATATCATTATTTTGTAGTGCAGTAGTTGCTGCAATTACACGGTCGTTTTCGCTAATTACATGGTGTGCACGTTTATATTCGTTTTCGCTTAATGTCGCTTTTACTGCTTGCAGGCCAGTCATGGTTGCTTGGCGAAGTGTTTTTACACCCATTTTTACAGCAGCTTGTTCGCAATCAATACGGCGCTGGTTGTATTCGCTATCTACCAATTTACGTGGGTAATTAGAGTTAACAATAACAATATTTAAATCATCAGGAACTTTAACTGATTTAGTTGCTAGGTTTTCACAGTCGATTAATAGTGCATGCCCATTTTCGCCTTTAGCTGAAATAAGCTGATCCATAATGCCGCATTGGCAATGCATAAAGTCATTTTCGGCTTCTTGGCCAAATAGCGCAATTTGCTCTGGCGGTAAACCAAGCTGTGCAATATGGTTAAACATACCGCCTACAGCAACTTCTAGTGCGGCCGATGACGACAAGCCACTACCTTGCGGTAAGTTGCTGTCAATAAGTAGGTCGGCGCCGCGCAGTGTGTAGCCCGCTCTTTTAAGAACGTAAGTAACAGCACGAATGTAGTTACCCCATTGCGATTGGCCTTCAGTGATTTCTTCATCAACGCTAAAGCTGTCTTTTTCGCCTGGGTAATTTAAAGAATGCACAGTGATAATATTGTCGTCGCGCTCTTTAAACATTACTTGGGTACGAAACTCTAACGAACACGGTAAAACAAAACCGTCGTTGTAGTCGGTAAATTCGCCAATGAGGTTTACACGCCCCGGTGCTGCTGCAATACCTTGAGCAGGCGCGCCATACAGTGACAAAAATTGTTGTTGGAATTCGTTAAGCTTCATCTGTGT
The DNA here is from genome assembly GCF_015864475.1 of Pseudoalteromonas sp. SWXJZ10B. NCBI lineage: Bacteria > Pseudomonadati > Pseudomonadota > Gammaproteobacteria > Alteromonadales > Pseudoalteromonadaceae > Pseudoalteromonas > Pseudoalteromonas sp. SWXJZ10B. Next base: position 47,676 of record NZ_JADYXD010000009.1, on the reverse strand, counting down.
GTCCTGCTGTATCTTTATAGTGTGTTGTACTGGCTGCTTTTAAAATAGAAGCAGCGGTTTCTGCGCTTAAATCGCGTTGGCTTTCGCCTAGCATTTCGTAGCCTACCATGTGTTTTTTAACAGTAGCAGAGCGAAGTAGCGGCGGATAAAAGTGTGCATGCAAACGCCAATGTTGCTCATCAGAGCCTCTGTTAGCCGGTGCATTGTGCCATCCCATTGAGTATGGGAAGCTGCAATTAAATACGTTGTCGTACTTAGTGGTTAATACTTTAAGTGCTTGTGCTAAAGAGTCGGTTTGCGCATCGTTTAGCTGGCTAAAGTTTTGAATGTTATCTTTAGTTACTAGCATTGTTTCAAACGGCCACGCTGCCCAAAATGGCACCACAACAAGCCAATGTTCGTTTTCAAATACTACGCGGGTTTTATCTGTTTGCTCTTTTTGCACGTAATCGGCAAGCATTGCGCTGCCATGTTTTTTATAATAGGCGAGCTGCTGCGTATCTTCGGCTTCAATTTCGGTTGATAAGTGCGAGTGAGCCCATACTTGGCCGTGAGGATGAGGTTGCGAACAACCCATGATCTCGCCTTTATTTTCAAAAACTTGTACGCATTCGTACTGCTGTGCAAGCTCTGTGTAATTTTGTTTCCAGGTTTTTACTACTTCATGCAGGGCGTCGTGCTCAAGCTCTGGCAGTGTTTTATTATGCTCTGGCGAGAAACAAATTACACGGCATTCGCCACTGGCTTCGTCGGCAACAAATAAATCGCTGTCTGACTCTAAGCTTTGAGATTGCTCGCTGGCATTAGGCGTAAGTGCACCAAAATCATTTCTAAATACATGTGTGTATTTGTAATCTGGATTGCTATCGCCATTTGCACGGGTGTTACTTGGGCAAAGTGGGCAGCTTTCATCGTGCTTAGGCAGTACGCTTTCGTTTACTGCTTCTGTTGCGCCTAACCATGGGCGGTTATTACGATGTGGTGACACTAATACCCAACGACCCGTTAGTGGGTTTTTACGTCTGTGAGTACTTTCTAATAAAGCCATGTTAACTCTCCAACCCACTAGGGTAATTAGTTTGCCAGCGCCATGTATCGTTGGTCATGTCGCTAAGTGTTAGTTCTGCGTGCCAGTTAAGTGTGTTTTGCGCTTTTGTGGCATCGGCGTAGTTACAGGCAATATCGCCTGCACGGCGCGGTGCACTCTTATACGGAATATTTTTACCAGCTGATGCGCTAAATGCCTTAATCATATCAAGCACTGAATAACCTTGGCCTGTCCCTAGGTTGTAAGCATGAAAGGCGGTATCTGTTTTATGCTGCATAAATGCCGCCACATGGCCTTTAGCTAAATCTAAAACGTGAATATAGTCACGTACGCCCGTACCATCTTCAGTGTCGTAGTCGTCACCAAAAATATTAACCACGTCGCGTTTACCTACCGCCGTTTGAGCAATAAATGGCATTAAGTTATTAGGAATACCATTAGGGCTTTCACCTAATAAACCACTTGGGTGCGCACCTACTGGGTTAAAGTAACGAAGCGCAATACCCATAAATTGACTGTTGGCATTACATACGTCTTGCATGGCTTGTTCAACCATAACTTTAGTCCAACCATAAGGGTTAGTTGCGCGTATAGGATGCTTTTCGTCAATAGGGAGGTAGTCTGGCTCGCCGTACACAGTAGCCGATGAGCTAAATATAATATGGTTAACGCCTTCATCTTGCATGTTTTGTAGCATGCTTAATGTGCCCGACACATTATTTTGATAATAACGCAGCGGTTGCTCGGTAGATTCGCCAACGGCTTTTAAAGCCGCAAAGTGAAAAACAGCTTCGGCTTTAGTATGTTTTAGGGCGAGTTTAAATTGTTGCTCGTCTTGTATGTCGCCCAAAATAAACTCAAACCGAGTACCTGTAATCTTTTCGAGTTGGTCAAGTACCCGCGCACTTGCATTAGACAAGTTATCATAAATAACAGGCGTAATACCTGCTTCATGCAATGCAATACATGTGTGGCTACCTATGTAACCCATGCCGCCAGTAACTAAAACTTTCATGTTATTTCTCGAAAAGTGTATTTATATGATAAATACTACTATTAAGGGGGTTTAAAAACAATAGTTATGATTACTGGGTAATTCAAATAAAAGCATAAAAAACATTCAGCTTAAACACTCACCTGCCTTTTAAAAGAATGCTTTTATATTAACTAACATAGGCTTAGCTTTATCAATTAATTATATAAACTGATTCAACTATTGGCCTAATTATCAGCAGTAAGTCGGGGTGCTAATATAGCGAAAATAAAGTAAGGAGAGATCAACATGAACAAAACAATTTTACTTACCGGTGCTACCGATGGCATTGGGCTAGAAACTGCAAAGATGTTATTAGCACAAGGTCACACCGTATTATTACATGGCCGCAGCCAAGCAAAGCTCAATGCGCTACAAACAGCTTTAACCGAACAATACCCAAATGCGAGTACACACACTTATATTGCTGATTTAAGCGATATGAGCCAAGTTCAAACTTTGGCACAAACTGTATTAACCGACTTGGCCGAAAATAATAACCAGCTCGACGTGCTAATTAATAATGCAGGCGTTTATCAATTAGTTGATGCTACAACAATTGACGGCCTTGATGCTCGCTTTGTTGTAAACACGATTGCGCCATATCTTCTTACAAAACTATTGTTACCTGTTCTTGGTCGTAATTCGCGAGTGGTTAATGTGTCATCAGCTGCGCAATCAAGCGTTAACTTAAATGCACTTATGGGTAACACTGAACTTTCTGATAGTGCGGCTTATGCACAAAGTAAATTGGCTATTACTATGTGGTCGCGTCATTTAGGGCTGGAGCTTAAAGATACTGGGCCATTAGTTGTATCGGTAAACCCTAAATCGTTACTAGGAAGTAAAATGGTAAAAGACGCTTACGGTATAGATGGCGGCGATTTAAAAATTGGCGCAGATATTTTTTGTCGCGCAGCGCTTAGGGATGAATTTAAAGATGCCGCAGGTCTGTATTTTGATAACGATACAGGACGCTTTGCGCTTCCTCATGTTGATGCACTTAATAATGCTAAAAATCAACAACTAGTAGATACGTTAGACAGTATTTTAGCACAACTTAAATTAGGCAAAGCATAATGAAAAATCATGTTACCTGGACAGTACAAGGCCAAATTAAAGAAGGTAAATACGATGAATTTTTATTGATAATGGCGCAATTAGTTGCTTTGGCTAAAAGTGAAGCCGGCACTTTAATGTATGAGTGGACAGTAAGTGAAGACAAGCACAGTGTACATATTTACGAGCGTTACCAAGATGAAGATGCTGCTAAAGTGCACCTTGCTGGTTGGGACAAAAGTGGCCCACTATTTTTAAGCGTAGTTGATATGGATAAAATAACGGTATTTAGTCAACTATCAAAAGAGTTTGCGCAAGCCTTTGCAGGCCTAAGCACTGTATTTATGAAACCAGTAGGTGGTTTTGTAAAGTTTTAGAAAAAATATCCATTGTTGATCTAAAGAGCTCACCTCATCAGTGAGCTCTTTTTTTAGTGGCATTACTGCTCTTGCTGCAAACGCTCGTATAGCCAATCTTTTAATTCTGTACGTTCGTGTTTTAGCTGATGCATTTGCTCATCGCTTATGGGCGCATCTTTGAGCTCTAACACTCTAATTTCTTTATCTAGCTTGTCATACTTATCTGCTTTTTTTGCAAATTCAGTATCGCTTTCATTTAACTCGGCAATGGTCTTTAAGTACTCTGGAAAGTCATTAGTTAATGAGTGGTCTTCGCCTAACATATTCGCTCCTTAATAGGATATAAATGAGCTCACAAGTAAGTGAGTTGTATGAGTGAATTACTGCCTTTCATATAATACACTGGGGCTTATATAGATATAATTCAACCATTGAGCCGCTAATTTGATGCAGCTCAAACAATCTGTTTATTTTGCTCAGTAAGATATTTCACCAAAGTATTTAATAGAGCGATCAATATACGCACGTACTTTAGATGCCAATAACTTATTGCTGGGTATATGCCTAAATAGGTGTATTAACTACTCGTGAAAAGCTTAGGGTTCGATATTACTGCTAAGGTGCAAGGGATCTCTGGCTAGAGAAAATAAATTTAAATATCACCATTATTCAGTGTGTTAAAAAGCATTTCAACCTGAGTTCAAGTTAAGTACACCAATACCCACCAAAGACTTTGAAGTCTTTTTAGCTAATGGAGTTAATTTTTAACGCTTTTTGCTAATTTATGTTGGCTAATTAATAGTGGTAGAATGCAGCGCTTAGCACCACTTGTGTAAAGTAGTGGTCAATAATTTATAAGGTTTGTTGTGTAATGCTGTTAATGATCGATAACTACGATTCGTTTACTTACAACTTAGTGCAATATTTTCAGCGATTAGATCAAGACGTGTTAGTAAAACGTAATGACGAGCTAAGCATTGCACAAATAAAGCAGTTGAACCCGAAACACATCGTGTTATCGCCGGGGCCATGCACGCCTAACGAAGCGGGTATTTCGTTAAATGTTGTTGAGCAACTAAAAGGGCAATATCCTATTTTAGGGATTTGCTTGGGACATCAAACTATCGCGCAAGCTTTAGGTGGAGATGTAATTCGTGCTAAAAAAGTAATGCACGGTAAAACATCACCCATAGTTCATACTAATAAAGGGGTGTTTAAAGGCTTAGCTAACCCGTTAACAGTATGTCGTTATCATTCTTTAGTGGTTAAAGAGCGAACTTTGCCTAAAGAGCTTGAAGTAACCGCATGGACTCAGACTGAGCAAGGCGAGTTTGACGAAATTATGGGGTTACTTCATAAAGAACTAGCAATCGAAGGTGTGCAGTTTCACCCCGAAGCTATTCTAACTGATCAAGGCTTAGAACTGCTTGATAACTTTTTAACTCGCTTCTAATGTTATAATACACAGAGCATTTAATACTTTATTAATGGATGTCATGACTGAACTTGTAGCGCAACAGCGTACTGCCAAAATACTAAGCCAACGGGCTCATGACTTATTGCTTGGGCACAGCTTTGCGCATCAGCAAATTGGTTTCATTCATACATTAGATATAGATTACGGCGAACCCATGAAGCAACGCACTTTGCTTCAGGTTGAAGTGGCCGCACAGAATAAACGCCAGCAAAGCAGTACTGCACATCATAAGTACCGCGCTCAAGCGAGTGAGCAACTGCACAAAACTATTGAAACAGCTATATATAAGCAGCTTGAAGATATAGATGGTGTAATCCACAGCACTATAGGTATTGAAGATGGCATTGCCAATATACTCGACATATTAGCTGTAAAGTCAGCGTCGGTAGGACGTTTAGAGCCACTGGTTAATGATATAAGCTGGTTGGGTAGAGAATTAGTAACGCTCGTTAATTTACCTTACTATCGTAATCAGCGTAGTAAAAATACGTCTGTAAAAGTAGATAAACCATCGCTTGCCCTTCGTTATATTGGCCTTGATAACTTACAGCTTGTTATTCCTACATTTGCTGCCCGTCATTGGATGCCACATAGCACCGAACCATTTTCATTATTAAAACGCCGGCTACGCGACAGCGCGATGGCAAACGCGATTGCTGCGCAAAAAATTGCACAAATTAATAATGTGAATGACGTACATGCATTTACCCTTGGTATGCTTTTAGATGTAGGGCGAATTGCATTAGTGCGCTTGTACTTAAAAACGTTTGAGAAAGTATGGCAACGCAAAGTGCAGTTAGCCCGAAATGAAAACCAAAAAGATTTACACACCGCATTATTAGAGCTACAGCCCGACCCGCTATTTTTAACCACTCTACTTAGCAATAAGTCGATAGAAGTAAGTGCCAAAGTGATAGATAAAATGGCGTTTAAATATTTACCATTTAAAGGTGTGATGCAGCAGTTAGTGAATGGAGTAGATAAAGGCGATACATTACTACCATTAACAGAAGTAATGTTAAAAGCACGTTGCTACTCTCAATATCTTAACTTGAAGGAGCATCAGCTAATTGAACCTGATGAAACTCTAAGCTGGTTTTCGTACTTTAAGTTCACTAAAACGGAACTTAAAACCCTCCAATCGAGTAATTTTACCAATTTAGCTATTCAAATTGACTAAAAATCTGAATTTTTTGTTAAATTTTTTGCGACTAACCATTCATTCTCACTCTATTGTTATATTGCATATTTGCCGATTAAAGCATGCGCGCCTTGGTGCTCATGCGGTTAGTTGTTTAAAAATAAGCATAAATAGCTATGCAAATAGTTATTCACTATCTATGAAATAATATCTTTAGCCCTTTATTTTAAAGGGATACATGAAAGTTTTTAACGAGACAGATATAAGTAATTCTGAAATAATGTGCGTCTGAAAATTGAACCACAAAGCAATTTTGCGCAATTATCAGGTTACTGATCTTGCCTATAAAGTTGGTTACAAATATTAACCAAACACCTATTTTGATGTTTTGTGTTGCTCACAATTAAGAGGAAATAAAATGACAGTCAATCGCGAATTATTTGATCACGTAATGGTTCCTAACTACGCACCTTCAAGCGTAATTCCTGTTCGAGGCGAAGGTTCTCGCGTCTGGGATCAACAAGGTCGAGAGTTTATCGACTTTGCTGGTGGTATTGCAGTTAACTGTCTTGGCCATTGCCACCCTGCATTAGTAGGCGCATTAAAAGAGCAAGGCGAAAAAATCTGGCATCTATCAAATGTAATGACCAATGAGCCGGCACTTCGCCTAGCTAAAAAAATGGTTGATGCTACATTTGCTGAAAAAGTTTACTTTGCCAACTCAGGCGCAGAAGCAAACGAAGCAGCGCTTAAATTAGCGCGTCGTTTTGCACTTGATAAGTTTGGCGCAGAAAAATCACAAATCATCGCGTTCAACAAAGGTTTCCACGGTCGTACATTCTTTACAGTAACTGTTGGTGGCCAAGCTGCATATTCAGATGGTTTTGGTCCTAAGCCTGGCGACATTGTACATTGTGATTACAACGACCTAGCTGCTTTTGAAGCGCTTATCAGCGACAAAACATGTGCCGTAATGATGGAACCTCTTCAAGGTGAAGGCGGTATTGTTTCACCAACTGACGAGTTTGCTCAAGGCGTTCGCGATTTATGTACTAAACATAACGCACTGCTTATTTTTGATGAAGTTCAAACAGGTGTTGGCCGTACTGGCTATTTATACGCATACCAAGGCTTAAACATAGTACCTGATATTTTAACTTCAGCTAAAGCACTTGGCGGCGGTTTCCCTATTGGCGCTATGATCACAACAACTGAAATTGCACAGCATCTTAAAGTAGGTACACATGGTTCTACTTATGGCGGCAACCCGCTTGCGTGTGCTGTTGCAGAAGCTGCATTTGATACAGTAAATACCCCAGAAGTACTTGCTGGCGTAAAAGCTAAAGCAGCATTATTTAATGAACTACTTACTGCGGTTAACGACAAATACAACGTATTTAGCGAAATCCGTGGCCAAGGTTTATTAATTGGCGCGGTAGTGAACGAGCAATATAAAGGTCGTGCAAAAGAGTTTTTAGTGGCAGGGACTGAGCAAGGCCTTATGTCATTAGTTGCGGGTGCAGACGTAATACGTTTCACTCCATCTTTAGTAATTCCTGAAGCGGACATTCGCGAAGGTATGGCACGCTTTGAAAAAGCAGTAGCAAGCGTAGTAAACGCATAAGCGACTTAAGCCAACCAATTAAGGGCAAGCACTGCTTGCCCTGCAATTCCTATTTACCGTTATTTATAAGGGAGCAAGCGGACTCATGATGATCCTTCGCCCAATCCAGCAAAATGATTATTCAGCATTACTGAAAATTGCCCACGAATCAGGGCATGGTTTTACGTCTTTGCCATTAAACGAAGAACTATTGCAAAAAAAGATCGACCATTCAGTAAGCTCTTTTGCTAAACAAACGTCACAACCTGGTGACGAAGGCTACCTGTTTGTTCTTGAAGATAGCGAAACCGGTGACGTTGTAGGAACATCTGCAATTGAAGCTGCGGTAGGGCTTGATGATGCATTTTATCATTATCACTTAAGTAAAGTGATTCACTCTTCGCGCACATTAGACGTATACAAAGCGGTTGATATTCTAACGCTATGTAACGACTACACAGGTGCTACAGAGCTTTGCACATTGTTTTTAAAAGATGGTTATCGTAAAAATTGTAACGGTAAGCTACTTTCAAAAGCGCGCTTTATGTTTATAAAACAGCATCAAGAGCGTTTTGCGCAAACAGTAATCGCAGAAATGCGCGGTGTGTCTGACGAAAACGGCAGCAGCCCTTTTTGGCAGTGGCTTGAAGAGCACTTTTTCTCAATGGATTTTCCAACAGCCGATTACCTAACAGGTATTGGCCAAAAGGTTTTCATTGCTGAATTAATGCCTAAATACCCAATTTACGTAAACTTGCTAAGTAAAGATGCGCAAGCCGTAATAGGTAAAGTACACGACAACACTCGCCCAGCAATCGAGTTATTAAAAAGCGAAGGCTTTACGTTTAATGGCTACGTAGACATTTTTGACGGCGGCCCAACGGTTGAAGCAAAAGTAGATAACATTGCGACTATTCGTAATGCACGTAACTTTAACGTTGAAATTGGCGAAATGACTGGCGACACTATGGTGTTACTAGCTAACGAAAAGCTTAATGACTTTAGAGCAACCGTTGCACCAATGACATTTGACGAGCGCGCAAAAAGCCTTATTTTATCGCAAGAAATAGCAGATGCACTGCATTTGCAAACTGGCGATATTGTTAGTGCAACCACGATTTAATTTAGGAGAAAGTATATGACTCATCCTGCACAATTTATAAATGGTCAATGGTCACAAGGCCAAGGCACAGAATTTAATTCAGTAAACCCTGCAAATAACGACGTTATTTGGCAGGCCTCATCGGCAACTGCGGCGCAAGTAGACACCGCAGTAAATGCAGCGCGCGAAGCGTTTTATGCATGGGCTGATAAAAGTTTTACTGAGCGCTTGGAAATAATTAAAGCATTTGCAGCGCAATTAAAAGAAAACAGCGAAGAGCTCGCTATTACTATTGCACAAGAAACAGGTAAGCCACTGTGGGAAACTCGCACAGAAGCGGGTGCTATGGTTGGTAAAATTGCCATTTCTGAAAAAGCATTTTTAGAGCGCACTGGCGACGTAGAAAACGCAATGCCACTTGGCCGTGCGATGATTCGTCATAAGCCACATGGTGTTGTAGCCGTATTTGGTCCGTATAACTTTCCGGGTCACTTACCTAATGGCCACATTGTGCCAGCGCTTTTAGCAGGTAACACAGTGGTATTTAAACCGTCTGAGCTTACTCCTAAAGTGGCAGAGCTTACGCTTAAACTGTGGGAAAAAGCAGGTTTACCAGCAGGTGTTATTAACCTAGTTCAAGGTGAAGTAGAAACGGGTAAAGCCCTTGCTGCTCACAAAGGTATTGATGGCTTGTTCTTCACGGGGTCTTCTCGTACTGGTCATATTTTACATGAACAGTTTGCGGGTCAACCTGGCAAAATTTTAGCGCTAGAAATGGGTGGTAATAACCCACTTATTATTACTGACGTTGAAGACACTAAAGCGGTTGTTCACGATATTATTCAATCTGCGTTTATCTCAAGTGGTCAGCGTTGTACGTGTGCACGTAAACTATTTTTACCAACAGGTAGCAAAGGCGATGTGATACTGGAGCGTTTAATCACAGCAACTAAAGCGATTAAAGTAGGTAACTACGACGATGCAGATCAGCCATTTATGGGCTCTATGATCTCATCAGCTGCAGCAGCGGGCATGGTTAAAGCGCAAAACGAGCTTGTTGAGCTTGGCGGTCAAGTATTAGTAGAGCTTGATCACACAGCCAATACCGGCTTTGTAACACCAGGTATTATTGAGTGTACAAATATTAATGACTTCCCAGACGAAGAGCATTTTGGACCACTTTTAAAAGTATTCCGCTTTGATGACTTTGATCAAGCCATTGATAAAGCAAACGATACAACCTTTGGTTTATCGGCTGGTTTATTAAGTGATAGTGCAGCAGATTACGACCACTTTTTACGTCGTATTCGTGCCGGTATTGTTAACTGGAACCGCCCAATTACTGGCGCATCAAGCGCAGCACCATTTGGTGGTATTGGCGCATCGGGCAATCACAGAGCAAGCGCATATTACGCAGCCGACTACTGTGCATACCCTGTAGCTTCAGTAGAGCTTGAAAAAGTAGCGATGCCAGCAACATTAAGCCCAGGCTTAAAAATAGATTAAGCAGTACTTAATCACTAAAAAAGCAGCTTCGGCTGCTTTTTTTGTATTGCTATCGTGCAAAGCTAGTAATCAGCAGCGCTTTCTGCTTAAATCAAAATAATTAATTATACAAAGGTGGTACAAAAATGGTTTTAGATAGGCAAGGGTACGATGATTTGATCATGTATCTAACTCAAAATTTAGCATTGTTTGAGAAGCCAGGCGAAATAAAACCAGGTGCCCCAACAGTAATGGAATTAATCGAAGACGTTATTGCACAAAATGTGATGCTTATTTGCGAGCAGCACACAAACCTCAACACAGAGCAGCGTAGCCAAATTGTACGTGAAGTTGATGGCATAGTTTACGATTTAGAAGAAGTCCTCAGCAGCATCACCTCACAGCCTGTCACGGTTGAACAGCATGCCTTTATAGATGAATTTGCAGGTTTAGTAAAAAACCTCTTTGATAGCGCTTTAACACAACAATCTTAGCCATTTTATAGCCCTGCGTTGCATTTTCATTTGCAACTACGGCTAACTTGCTTACAATCAAGAAAATATTTTTTTGAGATATAACAATGCAAGCAAATGTAAAATGGGTTGAAGGCGATACGTTTATTGGTCGTTCTAATTCTAACCACAATGTTGTGTTTGATGGCGGCAGCGATAGTGCAGCACCAAGCCCAATGGAAATGGTTTTAATGTCAGTTGGCTGTTGTTCATCAGTTGATGTGGTTAGTATTTTAAAAAAAGCCAAACAAGATTTTTCAGATGTACAAGTACAACTAAGTGCAGAGCGCGCCGAAACAGCCCCACGTGTGTTTACCAAAATCAACTTACACTTTGTTGTTAAAGGCAATAATGTGTCTGAAAAGCACCTTGCACGCGCGGTTTCACTCTCTGCTGAAAAGTATTGTTCAGTTGCATTAATGCTTGATAAAACAGTAGAAATTACGCATAGCCACGAAGTTGTGCAAGATCAAGCAAAATAACGCTTTTTCCACGAGGGAAATTCGTATAAAATCCGCGAACTTTTCATTCTGCAGGTGCAGAACCCACTAATTTATAGGTTGGTTTATTATGAACAAACCCTTCGATAAACTTAAACTTCATGGCTTTAACAATTTAACCAAAAGTTTAAGCTTTAGTATTTATGATATTTGTTACGCAAAGACCGAGCAACAACGTAAAGAATATATTGAATATATCGATGAGCAGTACAGTGCAGATAGACTAACCGACATTTTAGGTGAAGTTGTTGATATTATTGGTGCTAACATTTTAAATGTAGCGCGCCAAGACTATGAACCGCAAGGCGCAAGTGTAACTATTTTGGTTTCAGAAGAACCAGTAGAAGAGCAGCAAAATTACGATGCTGACGAAGCACCAGGCCCATTACCTGATTCAGTTGTTGCGCACCTAGATAAAAGCCACATTTGTGTACACACATACCCAGAAGCTCACCCTGATGATGGTATTTGTACATTCCGTGCTGATATTGAAGTGTCTACTTGTGGCATTATTTCGCCACTTAAAGCGTTAAACTTCTTAATTCATAGCCTTGAATCAGACGTAGTAACAATTGACTACCGCGTTCGTGGTTTTACCCGCGACATAAACGGTGTTAAGCACTACATTGATCATGCTATTAGCTCGATTCAAAACTTCATGACAGAAGATACAAAAGAAGCGTACCAAATGATGGACGTGAATGTGTATCAAGAAAACCTGTTCCATACCAAAATGATGTTAAAAGAAACCGATCTAAACACGTATTTGTTCGGCCTTTCTACGGCAGATTTATCAGAGGGCGAAGAAGACGAAATTCGCTCAAAGCTGACCCGTGAAATGCAAGAAATATTCTATGGCCGTAACCTGCCAGATACAGAATAATAGCAACGAATTAAATTAAAAATGGCGCTCAGTGAGCGCCATTTTTTTATACTTTATTTTACAAGCAATAGCTGTGTTTGTCGGCCATTTAAATACCAGACACCGCTTTTATCAAAAATAGCATCTTCCTCTAGCATTATTCTTATTTCTTTATTCCACTGTTTTATAAACACAGCATTGTTAAGCTCAATTGAGTAAGCCGTATTTAAATGTAGCGGATAGTCACCATCTCCCGGTACACCTTGCTGAGAATCCCACATACCTAATGTAGTGCCAGCAGCGTGGCCATGATAGCCAAGAGGATGAGTATAAATAGTGGGTTTTAATCCCTGATCAATAGCGGCTTTTCGTGCTGCAGCTAAAACCTCATTACCGGTTTTACCTACCGCAAATTGATTGGTAAATATGTCTTGTAGTTTATTACCGCTTTTTAGTGCTTCAACTAAGTAACTAGGCGCACTTATTTCGTTTTCTTTGAGCACATACGCATGCTGCTGCGTGTCGGTATTTAAGCGTAAATAAGTAATCCCAAAATCTACATGAAGCAAGTCACCGGCTTGTATAACGTTATCATCGTAGCCATTGGTAAAGCTTTCTTCATGATCGAACGACTTCGCATCGGCGCGCTGAATAGCAATACTCGGGTGAAACCATGTTTGTAGTTTGAGCTCTTTTACGCGCTCTCTAAACCACCATACCAAGTCATCGTTAGTTGTTTCACCAACCGTAATTGTTTTACCCGAAAACCCCTCTGCAATAATATGATGGGCAATAGCGACAATATGTTTATACATTTTAACTTCTTCAGGAATGCGTTGCTCTAACCACGCAACAGCAAGCGGCTCTGCAGAAATTATTTTATTGTGATAAGTGGCGGGCAAGTTAGCCATTAAGGTTTTGTAATCGCCTAGCACAAGGCCATCGGCATGTGCCCAGTCGGTAGAAGTATTAAGCGCAATGTTGCGAGGTTTGTATTGCTCAATAAGTGTATTGAGTGCTTCCCACTGGCTTGGTTGTGTTTGTTTATCCCACCCTTTTTTAAATACGTTACCTATTTTATAAGGCGCAATAGCGTAAGCATCAACACCACCTTGTTTATTAAGTGCAAATAGCAAAATAGTAGTGCGTCTGGCTGAAAGCCATGTTGCAGGCAGCATTGTTTTTAATATTGGATCTTCGTTATATTCACGACTTATAAGTAGCCACATATCAGTGCTGTGCTGCTTCATTAATGAGGGCATTAAGGTATTAACTCTAAGCTCAGTTATTTTATCTATAAACGTAGCGCGCTCTTTCATCGATAAAATAGCGGGAGCGTCATCAGCTTTAACAAAGAGGCTTAAAACAAGCGTAGTTAGCAAGCTTACGTAAAGTAGGAGTTGTTTAGTAAAGTGCATAATTGTTTTATTTTTAGGCTAGTTAATTTATAACATGCCTGAAGAGCGACTATAAAAAAACAATTTGAGATAAACAGCACACAAAAAAGCCCAGCTAAAAAGTAGCCGGGCTTTTGTATAAACAGTTTTATTACTTAAGCATACTGTATAAAAGTGCAAATACAGCAAGTGAGCCAACCGCTAATATAAATAGCGTGCTAAAGCGATTTCGGTATTTATTAAGTGCAGGTACTTTATAAACTGCAATCATTGGCATAATGAATAAAATCATCGCAATGATAGGGCCCGATAACTGATCCATCATGTCTAAAATACTTGGATTTTTAACAGCACAAAACCAAATAGCTAAAAACATGATTAACACACCAATTTTATCGGTAACGCCAGCGCTTAAGCCTGTTTGTTTAGTTACTAATCCTGTAAAGCTTTCGCGTGCACCTAAAAAGTGACCCAAAAACGACGATGTAATAGCAATAAAAGCAACAAGTGGCCCAAGGGTGGCAATAAATGAGTTGTCAGTAATATTAGCAAGGTAGGATAAAACCGACACGTTAGCTGCTTTAGCTGCCGCCATTTGCTCGCCTGTAAGCGACAGCACGCAAGAGAACACAAATAACAGTACAAAGGTAATAAGTAGCAAGCTAGTACGCTTTAAAATCGCCTCAGACTTACGTGTAGCTTGTTCGCCATAATGGCCACGTTGCACGTTTACAAAGCTAGAAATAGCCGCTGCGTGGCTAAACGAAAACACAATAATTGGAATCGACAACCACAGCGTTTTACCAAAGCTACCCATTTCAGGCACCGTCATATCTGGCATCTGCCAGCTAGGGATTAAATAAAGTGATAAAAACAACAATATGCCCACAAGCGGATACACTAAAATAGCAAAGGCACGTAGCATCAAGCGCTCGCCGCCCATCATTAAGCTAATCATACCTGCAACTAATACACCTGAAAGTAGCACGCGAGAAGGCGACTCCATCCCCATTTGATTAACCATAAAACTATCAACAGTATTGGTTAAGCCCACACCGTAAATAAGCAAAATTGGGAATATAGATAAAAAGTACAACAAGGAAATTAATCGACCCGCAGTCACACCAAAGTGCTCTTCAACTACATCGGTAAAATCGGCATCTTTATTTTTTGATGAAAGTACAAAGCGCGCTAATCCACGGTGCGCAAAAAAGGTCATTGGGAACGCTAAACACGCCATAATAATTAACGGCCAAAAACCGCCAATACCAATGTTAATAGGTAAAAATAAAATACCCGCACCAACGGCGGTACCAAATAAACTTAATGTCCACTGCGTATCGTGCAGGTTCCATTTAGTTTTTGTATTTGAATTTGTGTGTGTGTTTGGTGATGCATTTGAAAGCGTTGCATCTTGAGATGTTGTCATGTGTGTGTGCTCATCCATTATTTAAATAATAACTGCGCCGAAGGGTATAGTTTTTAGAGACATTTTTCATGTTTTGAAGAGATTTTTAGACTAATTAATTAGACTCAATTGGAGGGTAAGTGTCATGAATACGAAACAGCGGTGTAAAAGTGAGCAAAAGCCTTAAATGGCAAGCCACATTATAGAGTTACTGTACGGGTAGGTTGGTTAGTTGGAGCGAAACCTAACACGCTATAGTGTCACGCGAGCAGCAAAGCCGAGATAGGCGGTTTTCATAACGTAAAAATAGGGACTGGTCATTTTTATTGGTTTTCATTTAAAAATCAAAGTCTGCTCTCAAAAGCTGTTAAGTAGAAGCCATTGATCGGAACTACATAAGAGATTTTTATTAAACTCCGTTATACTTCCTGCAATTGAATATGCCAAACGAAGTAAATAGGCCACTAACTGCAATGAGCAAAGACATTCTCTTCCATACTACTTTTGCGCACGAAACCAGTAAAACATGGGTTGTATTTGTCCATGGAGCAGGTGGTAGTTCGGCAATTTGGTTTCGTCAGCTTAAAGCCTATAAAAAAGAATATAATGTATTGCTGCTAGATCTTCGTGGTCACGGTAAATCGAATAACTTAGTACAAAACTTTGTTGATAATAATTATTCATTTAATAATGTCTCTAAAGACATTATCGATGTGTTAGATCATAACAATATCACCAGCGCACACTTTGTTGGCATTTCATTGGGCACAATTATTATTCGAAATATTGCTGAAATTGCGCCGCAATATGTTTCTAGCATGGTGCTAGGTGGAGCGGTTACTCGTTTTAATACGCGCAGTAATACATTGGTTTATTTAGGTAATACTTTTAAACACTTCCTTCCTTATATGTGGCTGTATCGCTTATTTGCTTTTATTATGATGCCTAAAAAGCGCCATAAAGAATCTCGACTTTTGTTTGTTCGTGAAGCAAAACGCTTGTGCCAAAAAGAGTTTATAAAATGGTTTAAATTAGCCATGGACGTAAATCCTTTAATGCAGTACTTCAAAGAAAAAGACATTGATATTCCCATTCTGTACATTATGGGCAAAGAAGATCATATGTTCCTTGGCCCTGTTAAAGAAATGGTTAAGCGTCATAAAAACAGCGTACTGCAAACTATTCACCATTGCGGCCATGTCTGTAATGTGGAACGCCCCGACTTATTCAATCAGCACTCACTTGCTTTTATCGCCCAGCAAAATCGTTAAGGGTTGTCGCTTTTAAAAATCGTTCAATTAATGGCAAGTCCTAAAAACTTATAATAGCCATCATTAGTTAATTGGATCAGGTTATTTTTGTCTTTTTCCCTAAACTAAAAACATAGCCTTACTGTAGGTCACACCCTTTTACACATAGTAAAATACCTCACTTAAATATAATTTTATAATTGGCAATCACTTACACAGTTTGCTACTAATAGATGTTCACAAAATAAGGATACGCTCAAGTTAACTATAAGAGTGTAATTTGAGCAAGTTACTAGAGTGCAGGGAAGTTTGTGAGAATATTTTTAGTTTTAATATCATTACTACTTAATGGGTGTTCTCCAATTTGGGAGGAGTAACCTTATGAAGTGTATTACATTAGCGGCACTAAAAAGTTAGGTTACAGCCTTGGTCAGGGCGCATATATTGGGCGACTCGATGAACCAATAAATATTAAATCTAACGAAAAATATATTTCGGCTTATGCTTGTCCGCATAAAATTTGTGCTTTTTACTATATTGATAAAACCAAAGATAACAAGTTTGCTGAACACAATGAGTTTGTTTATGGGCCATACACAAAAGCTCAATTTGCAGCGATAGCCAAAGAGTTAGGGTTACCGACTATAAATTCCAACGCTAACAACGCAATTTAATAAAGGTTAAAAACTTTACTTAGATTTTCACGGGGTGCAACACTTCCAAATTTAGTAATTAAAACGCCCTCTAGGGTTTATAAATACAGAACTTAAAGAAAAAGTAGTACAGGAAAGTGGGGATGAATAAGATAAAAGTGATTGTTATATTATTCGGCATAATATGGTTTGTGTTAGGGGCTGCTTTTTTTATAGGTTTTGAGTCATTAAAAAAGCTGTTGTTCTGCATGTTTGTATTTTCTTTCTGTTATAGATATATCTATGCATTTATTTTAAAAAGGAGTCTTTATGCACCATATACCGGTGAGGAAATTCCTCCTACTGAAGATAATTTATTAAAGCGGCTTTTTATGCTGATTATAGCTATCGGTGCGTGTAGCTATTTTACTTTCTTTATTTCTTAAAAAAATATATTTACTCATAGCCTTTATGTTTGGGAGATCAATATATGGCACTTTTATCGATTTCAGTAGGCGTTGCGTTTTTTGCAGTTGCTATTATTTGGTTTGGGTTTAGCGCTATATTCGGCCAAATGGAAAATTCAGATTTTGCATATAGCTTTATACTGGGTATGTTCCCTGCGTTTATTGGCTTGGTTTTAATAGTACCTAGTACGCTTTACCGAACTGTTTTTGTATTTGCCCAAAAGCCTGAGCAAACCCTAAAAGAAAAGGTTATTTTATCGCTTGGTTTGTTTATAACTTTGCTGTGCTTTAGTACGCTTATTAGGTTAATTTATACATAATAAATAACTCAAGCATATCTACGGTATTTGCCTTTATGCTAACTGAGCAACTTTAATAGTTAAAGCTATCACTTGCCTTTCTGGCAACTGATAGCTAACCACTTAAAACTGCGCTTACTCTTCTATCGCACTCACCACAAAATAAGGGTTTAAGTATTCATCTTTGGTGTTATAAATAAGCGCTCTGCCATCAAGTTGGGTCACTTTAGCACCGGCTATTTCGGCGATTGCATGGCCTGCTCCGGTATCCCATTCGCAGGTTGGACCTAAGCGCGGGTAAATATCGGCGCTGCCCTCAGCGACTAAACACAGCTTAAGTGAGCTACCTTTAGACACCATTTCAACCTCGTCAAAGCGTTTTACAAACTCGGCTAAATCGGGTGATGGGTGCGAGCGGCTGCCTACAACTCGAATTAACCCTTTGTTAGGTTTAGTCGTTACTTTAAGCTCAATTCGCTCATCGCCTTTATCTTTAAATGCGCCAATGGCCTCTGCGGCAAGGTACGATACGCCAAGGGCAGGTGCATCTACTACGGCTAAAATAGGAGTGCCGTTTTTAATTAGGGCGATGTTTACGGTAAATTCACCGTTCTTTTTAATAAATTCTTTAGTACCGTCGATTGGGTCAACTAACCAGTAGCTTTTCCACGTTTGGCGTACATCCCAGCTTATGTCGGCGTTTTCTTCACTGAGTATTGGAATGTCGGGTGTGAGCTGTTGAAGCCCTGCCACAATCAGTTTATGAGCTGCTAAATCGGCGTCGGTTACGGGGCTTTCATCGGCTTTGTACTCAACGTTAAAGTCCTTTTCGTAAATTCCCATTATCGCTTGGCCTGCTTTGCGGGCAAGGATGAGGGTTTCTTCTAGCAGTTCGGTTTGATTCATGGGGTTAACCTATATTATGTGCTTTTGTTTTAGATACGTTATCAGTTGTGTAACCGATTGGTCTAGGGTGTTTTTACTTGTATCTAAAATTATTTCTGGATTGTTTGGCACTTCGTAGCTTGAATCGATACCAGTGAAGTGTTTTATCTCCCCTGCGCGGGCTTTTTTGTATAAGCCTTTTGGATCGCGGCTTTCGCATACATCCAGTGGGGTATCGATAAAGATTTCGATAAATTCGCCTTCGTCTACTAGGCTGCGCACCATGTCGCGTTCTGCTCTAAAAGGCGATATAAACGCAGTAAGTACTAACAAGCCAGCGTCGGTCATTAGCTTTGCGGTTTCGCCTACGCGGCGTATGTTTTCAATGCGGTCTTCGTCGCTAAAGCCTAGGTCTTTACATAAACCGTGGCGTACGTTGTCGCCATCGAGCAGGTAAGTGTGCGTACCTTGCTGATTAAGCGCCGCTTCTAGTGCGTTTGCTACGGTGCTTTTGCCAGAGCCTGAAAAGCCAGTAAACCATAAAATAGCGGGCTTATGTTTTTTTTGCTCACTACGCTGTGCTTTTGTAGTTGCGTAGTTATGCCAAACTATATTTTCATCCATAGTGAATGTCTCTTATGCTGTAAGCGCCAGTATTAAAATGGAAATACCAGCGGGATCAAGGTTAATACCGTGATTGAATAAATAATAGAAAGGGGTAAGCCCATCACTATGTAATCTTTTAAGCGATAGTTACCTGCGCTATAAACCATTAGATTAGTTTGATACCCAAATGGCGATATAAAGCTGGCTGATGCGCCAAAGGCAACCGCCATAATAAACGGTAGCGGGTCTACATTAAAACCAACCGCGAGCGAGTAAGCAACAGGGAACGACAAGGCAGCTGCTGCGTTATTAGTAATAAGCTCGGTAAATAATACGGTCATTAAAAATATCGCAATAAATGCGCCGTACGGGCCAAAATCCCCAAGTACCATAAACATGGCGTCGGATATTTGCCCGGCAAGTCCGGTGCCTATCATTAACTTGGCAAGGCCAATGGCACTACCTACGACCACGAGTAACTCGATAGGAAAACGGCGTTTTACTTCGTTAAGTTTTATGGTGCCACTGAGCATTAGGCCAATTAGTAATACTAATAAGCCTTTAACCAGCGGCACTATGCCAACAATGCTTAAACCCAGTACTGCGGCAAAGCTTAGTAGCACAATGTTTGATTGCTTAGGTGCAAGGTGGGTTTGCAAGTCAAACCCTGAAATATACACAAATTCGCGCTTTAAATTAGGCAAGGTGTAAAAGTTTTTACCTGGTGCGAGTATTAGTGAGTCGCCAGCTTGTAATTGCACTTGCCCAAGTCCGCCTTGTAAGCGATCGTGCCCACGGCGAATGGCAATAACGGCTGCATGAAATTGTTCTCTAAAGCGGGCTTCTTTTACAGTTTTGCCAATAAATTTTGAAGACTGACTTACAACCACTTCTACTAAGTGTTCTATGTCTTTTTGATGATTTTCGTGTACTACTTTTAAGCCATCGAAACGAGTAAGTAATGGTACCGATTTTATGTCACCTACAAAAAGCAGCACGTCATCTTTTTGAATAATTTGCTGCGGGGTAACTGCGCAAATGCGGCTGCCATCGCGAATAATTTCAGCAAGGAATAAGTCTTTTAAATCACGCAGGCCGTTTTCTTCAACGGTTTGGCCTATTAATTTTGAATTTGCTTGTACTTTACCTTCTAGGTAAAAAGGCACGACTTCTTGGTCGGTTTTACCGTTGTCGGGTAAGTATTTAAGCATTACTAAAATGGTAATTAGGCCTACGCTTAACGCGCCTAAACCCACTAAGGTAAAATCAAAAAAGCCCAACGGTTCCATGCCCGCATCAACCGCAAAACCATTGACGATTAAGTTGGTTGATGTACCAATAAGCGTAATTGTGCCGCCCAAAATAGCAGTATACGACAGCGGTAATAATAGCTTTGAAGGGGAGTGATTTGGGTTGTCTTTTATCGCGGTAATAAGCGATGCAACAACGGCGGTATTGTTAGTAAACGACGATAAAAAGGCGGTTGATAACCCCAACTTTGTAACCGATTTTACTAAACTACCTTTAGATAGCGATTGCGCTAACTTTTGAATTAGGGTGGTTTTTTCTATTGCGGTCGACACTAACACCAATAGCACTAAGGTGACAAGCGACGGGTTAGCATAATTAACTAACATGCTTTCAAGATCGATTAGCCCTGCTAAGTAGCTGGTGCCAATTGCGCTTACAAATAACCATGCTGGATTAATACGGGTGCCAAAAAGGCACCCGACTAAGGTAAGCATAATGCCTGTTAAAACGAGCTGTTCTACCATGCTTTTAAATTCCTAACAGGCTAAAGTTAACTTATAACTTAGAAATATCAAGCGCTTGCCAATGCGGAAAGTGCTTGCGTACTAAGGTGTTAAATTCAACTTCAAATTCGCTAAAGTTACTTTGCTGTGCTTGGTTTTGCAGTACTTGTTCAATCATGCCCGCAGCAACCGTTAAGTTTGATAACCGATCGATTAGGATAAACGAACCTGTTTCGTGATTGCTGTGATACTCGTCTGCCAAAATAGTTTCGGTTAGTTCAAGCGTTACAATCGCAATTTCGTTTAACTGCAGTGAGTCGCTAGTGCCGTGTTCAAGCGTGTTTACATCAATCGTGTAATCAATTTTTGTAACAATAGCTGAGGTATTTTTGCTGCCTAGTTTTAGGTTATAACTTTTACCTAATACTAATGGCGACTCATGCATCCACACAATTTTAGCTTGTAGCTGGTTAGTAACCACAGCTGTTGAATTTGCAGGGACTATTACGTCACCTCGGCTAATATCAATTTCGTTATTTAGGGTAACGGTAATTGCTTGGCCTGCTTCAGCACTATCTAAATTGCCATCAAAGGTAACAATTTCTTTAATGCTTGATGTTTTACCCGACGGTAATACTTTTATTGCATCGCCTACGTGTATCTTGCCTGATGTAAGTGTGCCCTGAAAACCACGGAAGTTTAAGTTAGGACGCACTACGTATTGCACGGGTAGGCGCGCTTCAAAGCCTGTATCTGTTTCGGCTGCTGGCGAATCTTCTAGTAATTCAAGTAGCGGCTTGTCGGTGTAATACGGTGTATGTGCAGAGCGCGTTACTACGTTGTCGCCTTTAAGCGCCGACATAGGTACAAACTTAATGTTTGATACGTTAAGTTGCTCAGCAAATTTAAGGTAATCGGCCTTAATTTTTTCATACACGGTTTCGTCAAAATCAACGATATCCATCTTATTAACGGCAACAACAAACTGCTTAATGCCAAGCGAGTCACAAATAAAGCTGTGGCGCTTAGTTTGTACTTGCACGCCGTAACGCGCATCAACCAAAATAATGGCTACATCACTTGTTGATGCACCCGTTACCATGTTGCGCGTGTATTGCTCGTGCCCTGGTGTGTCGGCAATAATAAATTTACGCTTAGCCGTTGAAAAATAACGGTACGCTACGTCAATGGTAATACCTTGCTCGCGCTCAGCTTGTAGGCCATCAACTAATAATGCAAGGTCAAGATCTTCTCCTGCATTACCTACTTTTTCGTTATCTTTATGAAGTGCAGCTAGCTGATCTTCATAAATTTGGTGGCTGTCGTGCAGTAGGCGGCCAATCAATGTTGATTTACCGTCATCTACGCTGCCACACGTAAGCATACGCAATAAGCTTTTGTCTTGTTGGCGTGCTAGGTAGGCGTCTATGCCTATTTCTTTTACTTCGTTGTATGTATCGTTATTTTGGCTAGACATTAAAAATACCCCTCACGTTTTTTCTTCTCCATTGAGCCGGCTGAATCATGGTCAATAACGCGACCTTCACGTTCAGATGACGTAGACAGCAGCATTTCTTCAATAATTTCAGTTAGGTTACTTGCTGTTGATTCAACTGCACCGGTAAGTGGGTAACAGCCTAATGTACGAAAACGTACCGACTTCATTTGCGGTACTTCACCTTCGTTAAGTGGCATACGCTCATCGTCAACCATAATTAGGGTGCCGTCACGGTCAACAACAGGGCGCTCTTTTGCTAAGTAAAGCGGAACCATATCGATGTTTTCTTGGTAAATGTATTGCCAAATATCCAGCTCAGTCCAGTTAGACAGCGGGAAAACACGAATGCTTTCGCCCGGATTAACTTGGCTGTTATAAGTGTTCCAAAGCTCAGGACGCTGGTTTTTAGGATCCCAACGGTGGTGTTTATCGCGGAACGAGTAAACACGCTCTTTTGCGCGTGACTTTTCTTCGTCGCGGCGTGCGCCACCAAATGCTGCATCAAAACCATATTTGTTAAGTGCTTGCTTTAAGCCTTGGGTTTTCATTATGTCGGTATGTTTACCCGAGCCATGCGTAAACGGGCCTACACCCATTTCAATGCCTTCTGGATTTTTGTGTACCAGTAGGTCAAAACCGTATTCTTTAGCTATACGGTCGCGAAACTCAATCATTTCACGAAACTTCCAATTGGTGTCTACGTGTAATAACGGAAACGGAATTTTTGCAGGGTAAAATGCTTTGCGTGCTAAGTGCAAAAGTACCGACGAATCTTTACCAATAGAGTAAAGCATTACTGGGTTCTCAAACTCAGCGGCGACTTCGCGCATGATTTTGATACTTTCAGCTTCAAGTTGCTGAAGGTGAGTTAAAGCCATTGTTAGTCGTCCTACTAAAATGATTAAAAGTTACAAATTTAAAATTCGGTTATGTATTTGATACATCTGTTAGCGGCTGTGCAAAGCTGCTTGTTTGTTCGTTTTTCCCAAACCACGCTAGTTGCGAGTGCAGGGCGGCTACTTCACCAATAATAAGTAGCGCAGGCGATATAATGCTGTTGCGCTGGATTAAGTCGGCAAGTTCGCCTAGTTGGCCTGTTACTACACGCTGATTTTTGCGTGTACCGTTTTCGATAATAGCGACAGGGGTGTTGGCTTTACGGCCATGTTTTAAAAGCTCGCTTTGTATGTGCGGCGATTTAATTACGCCCATGTAAATAGCAAGCGTTTGATTTGGTTTAGCCAGCGATTGCCAATCAAGTTCTTGACCGTCTTTTTTACAGTGGCCAGTTACAAATTGAATGGCTTGTGCATGGTCACGATGTGTAAGCGGAATACCCGCATACGCACTACAACCTGCAGCGGCGGTAATACCCGGTACAATTTGATAATTTACGTTGTTAGCAGCCAGTACTTGTACTTCTTCGCCACCACGACCATAAATAAATGGGTCGCCACCTTTAATTCGGCATACTTTTTTGCCTTGTTTAGCAAGGTCGACCAGCATTTGGTTGGTGTCGTCTTGAACAACACTATGATCGCCTAAACGTTTGCCTACACAAATAAGGTCAGCATCGCGGCGTACTAGTTCCATAATTTCGTCAGACACTAAAAAGTCATAAACGACTACATCGGCTTGTTGCATAAGTTGCAGTGCTTTAAGTGTTAAAAGCTCAGGATCGCCTGGGCCTGCACCTACTACATACACTTCGCCTTCGGGCTCAGCTTTAGCATCTAGCATTTGCTCTAGTTGCTGCTCAGCACCTTGGGTATCGCCCGTTTGTACTTTACTCACGACAGATGAGTCGAACACGCCCTCCCAAAATTGGCGGCGGTCAGAAAAATGTTTAAAGCGTTTTTTTACTTTGTCTCTAAAGCCACCTACAAGCGTTGCAAGTGGGCCTATGTGATGCGGAATAAGGGTTTCGAGCTTTTCGCGTAAGCGCCGTGCAAGCACTGGCGCTGTACCAGCGCTTGATATAGCAATCGTGATTGGGTCGCGATCAACAATAGATGGAAATATAAACGTACATTTAGGTTGGTCATCAACTACGTTTACAAACACATTACGAGCATTGGCAAGTTCAAATACGTTGTTGTTTACTTCATCGCGGTCGGTTGCTGCAATAACAAGCATTTTGCCATCGAGATGCGACTCATCAAAATAAGCATCAATAAGCGTTACTTCATTATTATGTGCATGCTCTTTGAGTTCGTCGCAAAACCAAGGTGCTACCAAAGTTACACTGGCACGCGCTTTTAAAAACGCGCGACATTTGCGTAATGCGACCTCTCCACCGCCAACAACCAATACTGGTTTGTTGTCGAGTTTGGTAAAGATAGGTAAATACTGCACGGTAATAAGACCCCTAAACAAATTCAAATATAAGAAAACGCTTTATTCTGATAAGCAGAATATAGCGGCTATCAATAAGTAAAAAATAATTAAAACCAAGTTGATATAACCAAAAGTTATAATAGGTGGGCTTTTTAGGCCTAAGAGTTAGTTAACAAGGGATTGCGCCGAGTTACAAGTAAAATAAACAGCTTATAGTGTTTGGTTATGAGCTATAGCGAGTTTGGTTTAATTTGTTAATATGGAGGCATATCAAATTTTGTACTTATACCAATTGCATTAAATTAGTGATCTATAATAGCGACGAGAAAATAGCTCAATAACAAGGCTAAAATTATGATACATAGTTGTTCTATATAAATAATTTTTAACGTAGTTAGTGAGTTATTTAATACGCTAAAATGATTATGTTTTTAATAAAATTGGTATTACATAAGCAACGGAGCTCTAATGACACAACACCAAAAAGATGCCGCATTAGCAGTCGCACTGATGGATTTAACAAGCTTAAACACCAGCGATACAACCAAAAACATTCAAGCGCTTGTTGATAGTATAAACCCGAGGCTGGGCACACCTGCTGCAGTATGTGTTTATAGCGACTTTGTTGATGATGCAAAAATAGCACTCGCAGCACGTGAGCTTAACTACGTAAAAGTTGCAACGGTCACTAATTTTCCAACAGGTGATGCGCCACTGAGTGATGTAATTAACGAAACACTTATTGCAATAGAGCGCGGCGCTGACGAAATTGATTTGGTTATTCCTTACAAAAAACTCATAGCGGGCGATGTTCAAACAGTACTTAGCTATGTAAGCGAAAGTAAAAAAGCATGTGGGTCGCGCGCCCAACTAAAAGTAATAATAGAAAGCGGTGAGCTTAAAACTGAAGCACTTATAACGCAGGCTACTCAATTGGCTATTGAAGGTGGTGCCGATTTTGTAAAAACCAGTACGGGTAAAGTGGCCATTAATGCAACCCTTGAATCAACAAAAATTATGCTAACAGCCATTAAAAACTCGGATAAACGTGTGGGCTTTAAAGCTGCCGGTGGTGTTAAAACTGTTGCCGATGCCAGTGATTATTTAACGCTTACGCGCGCAATAATGGGTGATGATTATTTGCAAGCAAATACATTTAGATTTGGTGCTTCAAGCTTACTGAATGATGTTTACAAGGTGTTGAATGAAACGCAGCAGTGATGAGGAAAAACGTCAGTTAGAGCATGATGCTGCTAAATTGTTTTTACGTTGCTATGAGCAGCAGTTGGGTGTTCATATGCGCAACATTTGGCATAATGAGCCTAATAAACCTGACGTTAGTTGTTATCAAGAGAGTGAACAGCTTGATATAGAAATTGCTCATTTATATGCCAGCGAAACAGAAGCGATGGCTGTTTTAGGACGATCGTTGTCAATGCAAATGCAACGAGATTTGGCAGATATGGCACAAAAGCCAAGTGAACACAGATTGCGGGCTGCATTAGAGCGGTTGCTGAAACAAAAAGCGAAAAAACGTTATTATTCAGAGCGTACTTGGCTTGTTATTCGTAACGCCAGTACTATTTGGCACAAAGCTGACTTTGAAGCTGTGATCAATGACCTTAACTTTCCAAGAACCTATCAATTTGAGCAAATTTGGTTAGTGTGTGATTTTTATCGTGGTGAGTTATTACGTATAGATTGAAAAACGGCTCTAAGTAACAGCCGTTTTTCATTTTAAACTTAAAGATAATATTTATTAATTAAACTTAAACATGTTGCTTATACTTTCGAGGCTTGATTTGTTCGTTTTAGCAATACAACCACTATCATCAAGTGATTTTTTAGTTGTTTCATCAGCTAAACCCGTTACCTTTAGTTTTTTGTCTTGCTGGTACTCACGAAGTGCGATAACTGTTTTACGATCGTACTCAACATCCTGTGTTTCGAATTCTTCGTAATCAGGCTGGTTTCTTAGGTAACCCAAACATACCAAGCTTAGGCGCGACATTGCTAAATCCATCTTTTCATAATGTGGCATTCTATGAGTGGGTACATCGACTGTTACAGCGCTCTTGCTGGCTGTTTTTGCTTGTACAGCTGCCGGTGGCGGCGCAGTGTAACCCGATGCTAAAGTGTTATTACTGTTATAGCGATAGTAAGTATCTGGAATTTTAGTTTCTAAAAACTCAACCGCTTTAATAATAACTTCACGAAGGGCTTTTTCTTTAGGGGTATCAGACCATCCACTAATATTACCGCCAACAAGTGCGCCACCAAAGTTGGTTGCGGCTCCAGTAAAGTCAAAATCTTTACTGCCACCTTCAACACTTGTTGCAGCTAAAATGCGTGATGTGCGTGTATCTATTAGACGAAGATCAATCGCCATATGCGAGCCTGAGAAACCAGCAGATACAGAGCTAAATACATCACCCATAAAGCCGCCACTGCCAACACTTGCACCAGAGCTATCGTCATCAAATTCAGTTACCGCTGCAATAACGACTATTTCAGCGCCTTCAATCTCACCATAAGCGGCACCCGATGATGCACTAACGCGACCTGAGGCTGCTAGGTCTTGTTCTGATAAAACAGCATCAAGCGCTTGGCGCTCTAAAACAATAAAGCGATTTGTTGATACAAGTGCCGTAGTTAATTGATCAGCCATACCGTCGCCTATTTCTTTACGCCACCATTTTGAGTTGTTTGATTTGTCGGTAAAGCGTGCAACAGCAATACGAGCTTTAGGCCCATTGTATTGTTCTTGGGCGACAGTGTTTATGTCTGGTGAATTTTGACCTGACGTAACATTTGTGGAGGTGCTTTGACAAGCGCTAAGAGTGGCAGTTAATAGTGCCGTTAATAATAGTTTTTGTGGTGCTTTTAACATATGACTGTCCTTAATTAATATGCTCAAGGGAAATGCAGTGCATTTCCTTTAATATTTAAATTCATGTTAATTTAGTTAAATCAGTAGGTTAATAATAGTACTGGTGCGAAATGTTTAGTCACACAGGCGAAATTTATCAGGATTGTTCGCGAAACTGTTTTGGGGACATATTATATTTTGCTTTAAAGCACCGGGCAAAGTAGCTTTGTGAATTAAAGCCAACTTGCTGTGCTACTAGACCAATTGCAAGCTCACTATTTTTTAAAAGCACTTGTGCAAATTCTAAACGAATATTTCGAATGTAATCGCTTGGTGTTAGGTTGTACAAGGCTTTCATTTTTAATTGTAAAGCGCGAGGGCTAAGGTAGAGCGCTGCTGCAAATTCTTCTACGCTAAATGCTTCGTCTTGGTAATGCTCTTTTACTGTCGTTTTTACACGCTCGGTAAATACATAATCTTTACTTTGCGCCATTTGTGGGTCGAGCTGGGTTGTTTGTGATAAAGCAGGTAGTTGTTGTTTTAAATGTTGATTAAGTACTTCTCTAATCGTTAATAACCCTTGAACGCGGCTGAGTAACAGCTGCGGCTCAAAAGGTTTACTCAAATAGTCATCAGCAAGTAAGTCTAGGCCCTTTAATTTACTATGCGTATCTGCCTTTGCTGAAAGTAATAACACCGGAATATGGCTAATAGCCGTGTCGCTGCGCAGTGCTTTAATAAACTGATAGCCATCCATAACAGGCATCATTACATCACTTATTACCAAGTCAGGCATTTCGTTTTTACATAAAGCTAAACCTAGCTCTCCGTTAGCTGCACTTATACACGTGAAGCTACTAATAAATAGTGACGTTATTAAATCACGCATTTCATCGTTGTCTTCAATAATAAGAATCTTATTACTTTTTACTGCACATAAATTATTGTTTTTAGACACAGCAAGAGCAGTGAGGTTAGAGGTTTCGTCTGTTTGAGTTGTTGGGAGTGAAACAGTAAAACAACTTCCTTTGTTTAATTCACTTTTAAGTTCAATAGTTCCTCCATATTGCTCAACTAGCTGCTTCACCAGCGCTAAGCCAATACCGCTACCACTTTGATTACTCGTATCTATGCGTGTAAATCGTTGAAAAACGGTCTCAAGGTGCTCTTTATCTATACCAACACCAGTATCTGAGACTGTGATGATTAATGTTTGTTTTTGAGTTAATAGCTGAAGTAATACTTTGCCAGTGTTTGGAGTGTATTTTTGTGCGTTACTCAATAAGTTACTGATAATAGAAATTGTATGATTTAGCTCTAATTTAATGGGAATAGTTTTTTGTGTTAAATCTTCAAACTTGAACGTAATATTTTTTTGTTTAAATAAAGGGGTGAAATCTTCAATTAATTGTTCAACTACCGGCTTTATAGCATAGGGTGTGACGTGTTTCACTGCTGTGCTTGGGCGCTGGCTGAGCTGTAAAAGTTGGTTTATTTGATCCAATAGCTTATAGCTATTACGTTGAATCATCGCTAGTTTTTGTTGGGTGTCTGAATCCTTATGGCTTTTTTGTAAACTCTCAAGTGGCGCTAATATTAAGCTCAATGGTGTTTTAAGTTCATGGCTAACATTATCTAATAGTTGGGTTTTTAAGTTGCTAAGTTCTTTCTCTTTTAAGTTTGCTTGCTCTGCAACGTTAGCTCTATACCTTGCTGTTATAATTAACCACATTATAAATAATACGATAATGATGTAAGTTACATAGGCAACATTGTTCTTCCACCAAGGTGGAGTAACTTTAAGCGCAACCATTGTTTTATCATCACTCCATTGACCGTATTGATCTTTAACTTTTACAATAAAGTGATAGCTTCCAGCGGGAAGTTGAGAATAACTAACTTGCCTCTGGTTTTTGTTTGCGTATAAAAACTGCTTATCTAACCCAGCTAACTTGTAAGCATATTGGTATTGAGAAGGGGGCTCTGCACTGTTTAAAGCAGAAAATTTAAAGCCGATAACACCATCTTCTTCTTTAAAAAAGAGTCTGTCTGTATAGCTTATAAGCTTAGCCGTTTGGGTCTTGTTTTTTATATATTGCTGTGTCCCGACTGACTGGTTAAAAATAAGTAAGTCTGTAATAACGGGTTCTGGGGGTTGAGTTGCTAGAGTCAGCTTTAACGGATCAAATTGATTAAAACCGTTAATACCACCAAAAAATAGCTCGCCGTCATCGGCTTGAAAAGCGGCACCTAAAATAAAAGAATGATGCTGTATACCGTTTGCGGGTAAAAAATGCTGCATTTGTTGGGTTTGAGGAGCGTAACGGGTTAGGCCTTGGTTGCTGCTTAGCCACAAGTAACCGCTGCTATCTTGTTTAATTGCAAAAATATTATCGTTAAGTAAGCCATCAAACTCTGTAATGTTTATTACTTTGTTTGTTTGGATATTTAACTTATTGAGCCCGCCAAAAGTACCTACCCATAAAGTGTTTTTATCTTGTAAATGCAAGGATGTAACCATGTCATGCGTTAAACTATTAGGCTTTTTAAGATCGCTTTGGTAATGGGTGAATGTTTCATCATGTAAAGAAAGTTTATTTAACCCTGCGCGGGTTCCTGCCCATATAGCGTTGTTGTCGCTGTCATAAGTAATACTAAAAACAGTATTATTTGAGATACTATTTTTATCTGCGGTGTATTTAAAATTTGTAACCTGTAAAGTATCGGGATTAAATCGCGTTAAGCCTTCGTTACTGCCCAGCCATAAATTACCACTTAGATCACCTTCGATTGCATAAATACGGTTACTACTGAGTTGATGGCTTTGCACAGTAAAAGCCGAAAAGTTATCATTAATTGGGTTGTAAAGCAGTAAACCACCTCCGTATGTGCCTATCCATACGCGTTTATTGGCATCTTCATAAAGACTAAATATATTGTTATTAGTTAAGCCTATATCTTGATTTTTATCTGTTTCATAGCGTTTAAATCCTGTGTCAGTTTGTTTGTTAAGTCCGTCGCGCGTACCCACCCAAAGTAAGTTGTTACTGTCTTTGAGTATTGCTCTTACAAAGTCATTCGAGATAGAAGCTGGGTTATTGCTTTGATGTTTTTGATGACCAAACTGAGCCTGCCTTTTATCATAGCGATGTAATCCATAGCCGTCTGTACCAATCCAAATAATGCCTTGAGGGTCTTGGTAAAGTGATAATAGGTGATCGTTAGCTAAGCCATGTTTTAAATCTGGAGAGTGAGTAAGTTGACGAAACTCGCTACTTAGTAAATTATCTGTAGCTTGGTAATAAAGACCATGACCATAAGTGCTTACCCATAATTTTTTTTCATCATCAAAAAGTATATCTGTGACCCAAACATTTTTGAGTTGCTCAAAGTTATAAAATGCGAGTGTGTTTGAGTCAAAAACACTTAGACCAGTCTTACCTCCTATAATAAATTTGCCGTTTGTTACTTTTTTTAATTGCCAGAGCTGTTCAGGGCTATTAGATATATGTTCGAACCGATGTGTTTGTGTATCGAACTTAATCAGCCCGATACTACTTGCTAACCAAAGGTTTTTTTGATCATCAAAAAGCACATCCTTAAAAACAACATTTAAGTGATTCGTGCCCTGATAAGAAAATAATTCGGTAGTACCTGTGTATGTATCTAAACGAGTAAGTTGCCCTTTATCGTGACCAATCCAAATGATTTGTGGCGAATTAGAAGAAATTGATGAAATACGTTCATTTGTAATAGGAGGAGCTGAGTACTGGTTAAAAACACTAAAACTTCCTGTTTCAGTATTTAATAAGTTAAGTCCATTACTTGTTGTCGCAAACCAAATGTGGCCGTTTCCTAAATTCAGGCAGTCCGTAATCCAATTTCCCGAAATACTAGGTTGTGAAGGATTGAATTTATAGTGCTTAAATTCATACCCATCAAATCGGTTTAAGCCACCTTGGGTAGCAAACCAATGAAACCCTTTTTCATCAGTGGTACTGCAGGTAATTGAATTTTGTGATAAACCTTGTTCATTTGTATATGTATCTAAGTACAATGGCAGGGCATAAGAACTAATATGAAATAATAATAAAAAGCTAATAATTTTATATCTTATGATTGTTTTTATTGCTTTCACAGACTTCCCATCTAATTGTGAGTCCCTATAATTTGGACAATCATAAACTGCTTTTTAATCAATGTTAAGATTGATTTTTTAATGCAATGCCGAGATTTTCCAATGTGGGTATCTTTTAGGCTTGTGTTAATGGACTGCGTAAGTATAATAGGCATCCACTTTGCAGGGGCGTAGTTCCAATTGGTAGAACAGCGGTCTCCAAAACCGATGGTTGGGAGTTCGAATCTCTCCGCCCCTGCCAGTTTTACTTGTGGTTTGAGTAGTCTGAGATTAAAAACCGGTTTAAATTAAGTCTGTTTTTAAGTTTAGATTTTAATGGATTAACCTTACCGTAGTGTAGGGTTGTTGTGTCTGTAGTTAAGGTAATAATATTATGAGCACGAATGTAGAAACACCATCAAGTGCGATGGAGTCAGTAAAGTGGTTAGTAGCAATCGCGCTACTTGCAGGCGCAGTTGTTGGTAATCACATGTATGCAGATCAATCTGTACTACTACGTGCTATCGGCGTTGTTGTTGCAATAGCGGCCGGATTAGCAATTGCCTCGCAAACATTTAAGGGACGTAACTTTCTTGCTTTCGCTAAAGAAGCTCGAATTGAAGTACGCAAAGTTATTTGGCCAACGCGCCAAGAAACTACCCACACGACATTAATTGTAATGGTTGCAACAGTGATTATGGCACTTATCCTTTGGGGATTAGATGGCATTTTATTCCGCGCTGTAGGCTTTTTAACTGGATTGGAGATCTGATCCCATGTCGGATGAGAACGAGAACAAAGAAATTAAGTTACGTTGGTATGTAGTACAAGCCTTTTCTGGTTACGAAAAGCGTGTAGCTCAAACGTTAACTGAACACATTAAAATCGAAGGTCTTGAATCGAGCTTTGGTGAGATACTAGTACCAACTGAAGAAGTTGTTGAGATGCGCGCTGGCCAAAAGCGTAAATCTGAGCGTAAATTCTTTCCAGGTTATGTATTAGTACAAATGGATATGAATGACGCAAGCTGGCACTTAGTGAACAGCACTGAACGTGTAATGGGCTTTATTGGTGGAACGTCTGATCGTCCTGCTCCAATAACTCCTAAAGAAGCAGAACGCATTCTTAATCGCCTTCAAGAAAATGCTGAAGCACCTAAACCTGCTACATTATTTGAACCAGGTGAAGTTGTTCGCGTTACAGACGGACCATTTGCAGATTTCAGTGGTGTAGTTGAAGAAGTTGACTACGAAAAGAGCCGCGTAAAAGTATCTGTACTTATTTTTGGTCGTTCTACGCCAGTTGAGCTTGAATTCGGTCAAGTTGAGCAAGATAAGTAATTGATTAAAAAAGCTTCGCTAATTTTTATTTAAATTTTGGCATGAAGCTTGAAAAAGGCCGCTGATTAACTTATAATCAGCGGCCTTTTTGTATTAAGGTAAAAATTTATTTTTACTGTGCAAAAAGTACGAAACCAATTTTTAAACTGGGAAGCCGTTAGAGTACGCGTCCTCGCGCGCACAAGGCTGAGACCCACCAAATGAGGTATTTATAATGGCTAAAAAAGTTGAAGCTCTAATCAAGCTACAAGTTGCCGCTGGTATGGCTAATCCTAGTCCTCCAGTAGGTCCTGCACTAGGTCAACACGGTGTAAACATCATGGAATTCTGTAAAGCGTTTAACGCACGTACAGAGTCTATCGAAAAAGGCGCTCCAGTTCCTGTAGTGATCTCTGTTTACGGTGACCGTTCATTTACGTTCGACATGAAAACGCCACCTGCTGCTTACTTACTTAAGAAAGCTGCTGGTATCAAGTCAGGCTCAGGCCGTCCTAACACTGATAAAGTAGGCACAGTAACTCGTGCTCAACTTGAAGAAATTGTTGAGACAAAACGAACTGACCTTACAGCTGCCGATATGGACGCAGCGGTTCGCACTATCGCAGGTTCTGCGCGTGCGATGGGCTTGAACGTAGAGGACTAAGAAATGGCTAAATTAACTAAACGTATGCGTACTATCCGCGAAAAAGTGGAAGTAACAAAAGATTACGAAATCAATGAAGCAGTTGCTCTTTTAAAAGAGTTAGCGACAGCTAAATTCGTAGAAAGTGTTGACGTTGCCGTTAACCTTGGTATCGATGCTCGTAAATCTGATCAAAACGTTCGTGGTGCTACTGTACTACCTAACGGTACTGGTCGTGACGTTCGTGTTGCTGTATTCACACAAGGCGCTAATGCAGAAGCTGCAAAAGAAGCCGGTGCTGAATTAGTAGGCATGGAAGATCTTGCTGAACTAGTTAAAAAAGGCGAGATGAACTTTGACGTTGTTGTTGCATCACCAGACGCTATGCGTGTTGTTGGTCAACTAGGTCAAATCTTAGGCCCACGTGGTCTAATGCCAAACCCTAAAACTGGTACTGTAACGCCTAACGTTGCAGAAGCAGTTAAAAATGCTAAAGCAGGTCAAGTACGTTACCGTAATGACAAAAATGGCATCATCCATACTACTATTGGTAAGGTTGATTTCACTGCAGAGCAATTACAACAAAACCTTGAGTCTCTAATTGTTGCGCTTAAGAAGGCTAAACCTTCTCAAGCTAAAGGTATTTACTTGAAGAAAGTAACTATCTCTACAACAATGGGCGCAGGTGTTTCTGTTGACCAAGGCACTTTAAGCACAACTGTAGCTTAATTAGTGTTTACATGGCGTGAAATTTGTACTATAATTTCGCGCCATTTTGTTGATTAATTTATTAATTAGCAAAGTAAAGAATTCGGGTTGAAGTCCATAATTTCGTTAAGCCTTCGGGGTTAACGATAAATTGGGCTTCCGTCCAAGACCGTAGGTGGCTTCGGCCTTAATATTCACCTACGTAGACGGTGTAGACCCCAGATAGATTTTTCCTAATCCTTCTGGCTCTCGCCGTAAAAAGCATCTCTACCTTGTTTGGTAGGGAAGAGTAGAACAGGGGAATCCGATAATCGGTATCCCCATTAAACCAGGAGTAACACCCATGGCTTTAAATCTTCAAGGCAAAAAAGCAATAGTTGCTGAAGTCAACGAAGCAGCCAATGGTGCTCTATCTGCAGTTGTTGCAGATTCTCGTGGTGTAACAGTTGGCGCAATCACTGCCCTTCGTAAAGAAGCTCGTGCAAATGGTGTTTGGATGAAAGTTGTCCGTAACACTTTAGCAAAACGTGCTCTTGAAGGAACAGATTTTGAGTGTCTTTCTGATTCATTTGTTGGTCCAAGCTTAATCGCTTTCTCATCAGAGCACCCAGGTGCTGCTGCGCGTATCTTTTCAGATTTCGCGAAAAAGAATGAGAAATTCGAGCTTAAAACGGCCGCTTTTGAAGGAAATGTTGTTGATGCAGCAATGCTTGCTACATTACCTACATACGATGAAGCTGTTGCACGCTTAATGAGTGCTATGAAAGAAGCGTCTGCTGGCAAATTGTGTAAAACAATTGAAGCAGTACGTGTACAGAAAGAAGAGCAAGCTGCTTAATTTTAAGCTGTTTAATCACTTTCGGTGTAAAATTTATTTGGACGTAATGTCCGTTAATTATTAGGAAATTTGTAATGTCTGTATCTAAAGACCAAATCCTTGACGCAATTGCTGAAATGTCAGTAATGGACGTTGTTGCTCTTATCGAAGCAATGGAAGAAAAATTCGGCGTAACTGCTGCAGCTGCAATGGTAGCTGGTCCAGCTGCTGAAGCTGCTGAAGAGAAAACAGAATTTGACGTAATCCTTACTGGCGCTGGCGCTAACAAGGTTTCTGCAATCAAAGCTGTTCGTAGCGCAACTGGCCTTGGCCTTAAAGAAGCGAAAGCTCTTGTTGAAGCTGCTCCTACACCTGTTAAAGAAGGTGTATCTAAAGAAGAAGCTGAAGCACTTGCAAAAGATCTTACTGAAGCTGGTGCTGAAGTTGAGGTTAAGTAATTTAGCTTTTGCTAAGTTCGCTGCCTGAGAAATCAGGCAAGGGCTGGTGATTATTTAATCACCGGCCTTTTTGCGCTATAGAGTGATGCACTCTTTTAGTTCAAATAAAATCTGATTTTTTCTTTACTTTCAACGCTTTATAGTTTGCTAGTGTTAAAGTGGGATCTAATTAGAACAACAGTTAAATGTTGTAAAATCTTGGCATAGCTGCCAGTTAAGTCTGTTCTTACAAGAACAGGTCGGGTCAAAGATCAGCAAGCTGAGGAACCCCATGGCTTACTCTTATTCTGAAAAGAAACGTATCCGTAAGGATTTTGGTAAACGTCCACAAGTTTTGGATATACCTTTTTTACTGTCTACACAGTTAGAATCGTTTAAAAAATTCTTAGTGCCGGACGCTGATGGCGATCATGGTTTGGAAGCTGCCTTCCGTTCTGTGTTCCCTATTAAAAGCTACTCGGGAAATTCTGAGCTTCAATACGTAAGTTACCGTATTGGTGAGCCAGTTTTCGATGTAAAAGAATGTCAAATTCGCGGTGTGACTTATTCTGCTCCACTTCGCGTGAAACTGCGTCTTGTTGTTATGGACAAAGAAGCACCAGGCACAGTTAAAGACATTAAAGAGCAAGAAGTTTAC
This sequence comes from Pseudoalteromonas sp. SWXJZ10B, assembly GCF_015864475.1. Taxonomy (NCBI): domain Bacteria; kingdom Pseudomonadati; phylum Pseudomonadota; class Gammaproteobacteria; order Alteromonadales; family Pseudoalteromonadaceae; genus Pseudoalteromonas; species Pseudoalteromonas sp. SWXJZ10B. The sequence continues at coordinate 11,394 of NZ_JADYXD010000009.1, read as the reverse complement.
ATGGGCGAAATTCCGCTCATGACAGATACCGGTACTTTTGTAATCAATGGTACAGAGCGTGTTATCGTTTCTCAGCTACACCGTAGCCCTGGTGTATTCTTTGATAACGACCGCGGTAAAACCCATTCATCGGGTAAAGTATTATATAACGCACGCGTTATACCTTACCGTGGTTCATGGTTAGACTTCGAATTTGATGCAAAAGATAACTTATATGTACGTATTGACCGCCGTCGTAAATTACCGGCGTCTATCATCCTACGTGCACTAGATTATTCTAGCGAACAAATCCTAGATATGTTCTTCGATAACACTACGTTTGAAGTAACGAACGGTAAAGTTCTTATGGAACTTGTACCTTCGCGTTTACGTGGTGAAACTGCCGCTTTTGATATCAAGAGCGAAGACGGTGAAGTATTTGTTGAAAGCGGTCGTCGTGTTACGGCTCGCCACATCAAGAGCATCGAGAAGAAAGGCATTAAGCAATTAGAAGTACCACATGAGTACATCATTGGCCGTATTGTAGCTAAAAACTATGTTGATGAGTCAACTGGTGAAGTTATTGCAAATGCAAATGACGAGCTAACTCTAGAGCTAATGGCTGAATTGGTTAAAGCCGGTTACACTAAAATTGATACGTTATATATCAATGAAGTGGACAGCGGTGCTTACATGTCAAATACTTTGAACATTGACTCTGCAAGCAGCCGTTTAGAAGCACTAGTAGAAATTTACCGCATGATGCGCCCAGGCGAGCCACCGACGAAAGACGCGGCTGAAGCCTTATTCCAGAACTTGTTCTTCTCTGAAGAACGTTATGACTTATCTACTGTAGGTCGTATGAAGTTCAATAGCCGTGTTGGTTACGATACAGACACAGGCCCTGGTACATTAAGCAAAGAAGACATCGTGTCTGTTATGAAAGTATTAATTGCTATTCGTAACGGTCAAGGCGATGTTGATGATATCGATCACTTAGGCAACCGTCGTATACGTAGTGTTGGCGAAATGGCTGAGAACCAATTCCGTGTTGGTCTAGTACGTGTTGAACGTGCTGTACGTGAGCGTTTAAGCTTAGGTGACCTTGACGCGATAATGCCACAAGATCTTATTAACGCTAAGCCTATTTCGGCAGCGGTTAAAGAGTTCTTCGGCTCGTCTCAGTTATCACAGTTTATGGACCAAAATAACCCACTATCAGAAGTTACGCATAAACGTCGTATCTCTGCATTAGGTCCGGGCGGTCTAACTCGTGAACGTGCAGGCTTTGAAGTACGTGACGTTCACGTAACTCACTATGGTCGCGTATGTCCAATCGAGACTCCTGAGGGTCCAAACATCGGTCTAATTAACTCATTGTCTACGTACGCACGTACAAATGACTACGGTTTCTTAGAAACACCTTACCGCAAAGTGGTAGACGGTGTTGTAACTGATGAAGTTGATTATTTATCAGCCATTGAAGAAGGTCAGTTTGTTATCGCACAGGCGAATTCAAACTTAACTGAAACCAATGAGTTTGTTGATGAACTTATCCCATGTCGTCACAAAGGTGAATCTACCTTTATGGGTCGCATGGACCAGCAGTATATGGATGTATCACCACAACAGGTGATCTCTGTAGCGGCAGCACTTATCCCGTTCCTAGAACACGATGATGCTAACCGTGCATTGATGGGTTCAAACATGCAACGTCAAGCAGTACCAACATTGAAAGCGGATAAGCCGTTAGTAGGTACTGGTATTGAGTTAACACTAGCGAAAGACTCTGGTGTAACTATCGTTGCTAAACGTGGTGGTGAAGTAATGTATGCTGACGCAAGTCGCATCGTTGTAAATGTACATGAAGAAGAACGCATCCCTGGTGAAGCGGGCATCGACATCTACAACTTAACCAAATACACACGTTCAAACCAAAATACATGTATTAACCAAAAACCAACTTGTATGGTTGGCGAACCGGTTACTCGTGGTGACGTGTTAGCAGATGGTCCTTCGACTGACTTAGGTGATTTAGCCCTTGGTCAAAACCTTCGCGTGGCATTCATGCCATGGAACGGTTATAACTTCGAAGATTCAATCTTGTTATCTGAGCGCGTAGTTGAAGAAGATCGTCTAACGACTATCCATATTCAAGAGCTACAGTGTGTTGCCCGTGATACTAAATTAGGTCCAGAAGAGATCACAGCAGATATCCCGAACGTGGGTGAATCTGCACTAGGCAAGCTTGATGAATCAGGCGTTGTATATATTGGTGCTGAAGTTAAAGGCGGCGATATCCTAGTAGGTAAAGTGACTCCTAAAGGCGAAACACAGCTTACACCTGAAGAGAAGCTACTGCGTGCTATCTTCGGCGAAAAAGCGTCTGACGTTAAAGACAGCTCTTTACGTGTACCAAATTCTGTAACTGGTACTGTAATTGACGTGCAAGTTTTCACCCGTGATGGTGTTGAAAAAGATAAACGCGCGTTAGAAGTTGAAGACATGCAGCTTCGCGAAGCGAAGAAAGACTTCAACGAAGAGTTCCGTATTTTAGAAGCAGGCGTTTTAGACCGTGCACGTAAGCTACTTATAGCTGCTGGTTTTGATGAAGATAAACTTGCATCTCTAAATGCTGAAAAAGTACTTACGCAAAGTCTTGCTGAAGAAGACAAGCAAGCTGAGCTTGAGCAACTAGCTGCACAATACGATGAGCTTAAAGCTGAATACGATAAGAAGTTTGAAAACAAACGTCGTAAAATTACCCAAGGTGATGACTTAGCACCAGGCGTACTTAAGATTGTTAAAGTATACCTAGCTGTTAAACGTCGTATCCAACCGGGTGATAAAATGGCGGGTCGTCATGGTAACAAAGGTGTTATCTCGACTATCGTACCAGTAGAAGATATGCCTTACGATGACAAAGGTCGTACGGTAGATATCGTATTGAATCCACTAGGTGTACCATCACGTATGAACATCGGTCAGATCCTTGAAACACATATGGGTCTTGCTGCACGTGGTATCGGTGAACGTATTGAAGAGATGATGAAAGAACAACGTGAGCTTCATGAGCTACGTGACTTCATCAAGCAAGCATACGAAATTGGCGAATCTCGCCAAGTTGTAGATATTGCTAGCTTCACTGATGACGAAATTCGTCGTCTAGCTGAAAACTTAAAAGGTGGTTTACCAATAGCTACTCCTGCATTTGATGGCGCGAAAGAAAGCGAAATCAAAGACATGCTTGAGCTTGCGGGCTATCCTCGTAGTGGTCAGGTTACACTTTATGATGGCCGTACTGGCGATCAGTTTGAACGTCAAGTAACTGTTGGTTACATGTACATGCTTAAATTGAATCACTTAGTTGATGATAAAATGCATGCACGTTCTACTGGTTCTTACAGCCTTGTTACTCAGCAGCCGCTGGGTGGTAAAGCCCAGTTCGGTGGCCAGCGTTTTGGTGAGATGGAAGTATGGGCACTTGAAGCTTACGGTGCTGCTTACACTCTACAAGAAATGTTAACAGTGAAATCGGATGACGTGAACGGTCGTACTAAGATGTATAAAAACATCGTTGATGGTAACCATAAAATGGAACCAGGTATGCCAGAATCGTTCAACGTATTGTTGAAAGAAATCCGCTCACTGGGTATCAACATCGAGTTGGAAGAAAATTAAGCCAATTAGATGCTGCAGTTAACGCTGCAGCATCTGTTACGGCTGAATAGAATGTAGGGACGAAATTATCCGTCCTCAAGATTAACTCCGACAGGAGAGCTAAGGTGAAAGACTTACTTAAGTTTCTGAAGCAACAAAATAAGACCGAAGAATTCGATGCAATTCGCATTGGTCTTGCTTCACCAGACATGGTTCGTTCATGGTCATTCGGTGAAGTAAAGAAACCTGAGACTATTAACTACCGTACTTTCAAGCCTGAGCGCGATGGCTTATTCTGTGCCCGTATTTTCGGCCCAGTGAAAGATTATGAGTGTTTATGTGGTAAATATAAACGCCTTAAACACCGTGGTGTGATCTGTGAAAAGTGTGGCGTTGAAGTAACACTCACTAAAGTGCGACGCGATCGTATGGGTCATATCGACCTTGCGAGCCCAGTTGCACATATATGGTTTTTAAAATCATTACCGTCACGTATTGGCTTAATGCTAGATATGACGCTTCGTGATATTGAACGTGTTCTTTACTTCGAATCATTCGTAGTAACTGAGCCTGGTATGACAACGCTTGAGCGTGGTCAGCTATTAGGTGAAGAAGAATACTTAGATTCACTAGAAGAGCATGGTGATGAATTTGAAGCTAAGATGGGTGCTGAAGCAGTTTTAGACTTGCTTCGTGAACTTGATCTTGCTCAATTAATTGCTGAGATGCGTGAAGAGTTACCAACAATTAACTCTGAAACTAAGCGTAAAAAAATCACTAAACGTCTTAAGTTAATGGAATCGTTCCACCAATCAGGTAATAACCCTGAGTGGATGATCATGACAGTACTTCCAGTATTGCCACCTGATCTACGCCCATTAGTACCATTAGACGGTGGTCGTTTTGCGACATCTGATCTAAATGACCTTTACCGTCGTGTTATTAACCGTAATAACCGTCTTAAACGTCTACTAGATTTAGCAGCACCAGACATTATTGTACGCAACGAAAAACGTATGTTACAAGAAGCGGTAGATGCGCTACTTGATAACGGTCGTCGTGGTCGTGCAATTACAGGTTCTAACAAACGTCCTCTTAAATCTCTTGCTGATATGATCAAGGGTAAGCAAGGTCGTTTCCGTCAGAATCTACTTGGTAAGCGTGTAGATTATTCAGGCCGTTCTGTAATCACAGTTGGTCCTACACTTAAGCTTCACCAATGTGGTCTTCCTAAGAAGATGGCACTAGAGCTATTCAAACCATTCATCTATGGCAAACTAGAACGTCGCGGCATGGCTACGACAATCAAAGCTGCTAAGAAGATGGTTGAACGTGAAGTTCCGGAAGTATGGGATGTACTTGACGAAGTAATTCGTGAACATCCAGTATTACTTAACCGTGCACCAACACTTCACCGTTTGGGTATCCAAGCGTTTGAGCCTGTGCTTATCGAAGGTAAAGCAATTCATTTGCATCCATTAGTATGTGCGGCGTACAACGCCGATTTCGATGGTGACCAAATGGCGGTACACGTACCGTTAACAATCGAAGCGCAGCTTGAAGCTCGTGCATTGATGATGTCAACAAACAACATTCTATCTCCTGCGAATGGTGAGCCAATCATCGTTCCTTCACAGGATGTTGTATTGGGTCTTTATTACATGACTCGTGACCGCATTAACGCTAAAGGCGAAGGCGCGATATTTAAAGATCCAAAAGAAGCAGAAAAAGCATACCGCAGTGGCAATGCAGACCTTCACGCAATCGTGAAAGTACGTATTAGTCAATCAGTTAAAAACGAAGACGGCGTAGTAGAAGACACTATCACTGTTATCGATACAACTGTTGGTCGTGCAATTCTGTCTCTAATTTTACCTAAAGGCATGCCGTTTGCGTCAATCAACCAGCCGCTAGGTAAAAAGCAGATTTCTGGCTTATTGAATGAGTGTTACCGTCGTTTAGGTCTTAAAGATACAGTTATCTTTGCTGACCAAGTTATGTACACCGGTTTCCATTATGCAATGAAGTCAGGTGTTTCTATCGGTATTGATGACTTAGTTATCCCACCGGTTAAAGCACAGATAATTGAATCAGCTGAAGCTGAAGTTACTGAAATCAACCAACAATTCCAATCAGGTCTTGTAACGGCTGGTGAAAAGTACAACAAAGTTATCGATATCTGGTCACGTGTAAACGAAAACTTATCACGTGAGATGATGTCTAACTTGTCGAAAGACACAGTTATCAATGCACAAGGTGAAGAAGTAGAGCAACCGTCATTTAACTCAGTGTTTATGATGGCCGACTCAGGTGCTCGTGGTAGTGCTGCACAGATTCGTCAGTTGGCGGGTATGCGTGGTCTAATGGCACGTCCAGATGGTTCAATCATCGAGACGCCAATCACAGCTAACTTCCGTGAAGGTCTAAACGTACTTCAGTACTTCATCTCAACGCATGGTGCGCGTAAAGGTCTTGCCGATACAGCACTTAAAACAGCAAACTCGGGTTACCTAACGCGTCGTCTAGTAGACGTTGCACAAGATTTGGTAATCAATGAAGATGACTGTGGTACAGAAGATGGCTTAACAATGAAACCGCTTATTGAAGGTGGTGATGTTGTAGAACCACTTCGTGAACGTGTTCTAGGTCGTGTTGTTGCTGAAGATATTGTAATTCCAGGTACTAATACAGTACTTGTTGAACGTAATATCATGCTAGACGAAAAACTGTGTGACCTTTTAGAAGAGCACTCAGTAGATGAAGTTCGTGTACGTTCTGTTATCACGTGTGATAATGACTTTGGTGTTTGTGCTAACTGTTACGGTCGTGACCTAGCACGTGGTCATATCATCAACGCTGGTGAATCAGTGGGTGTTATCGCGGCACAGTCAATCGGTGAGCCAGGTACACAGTTAACAATGCGTACCTTCCACATCGGTGGTGCGGCATCTAGAGCATCTGCAGAAAATAATGTACAAGTTAAAACTAACGGTACATTAAAACTTCATAACTCTAAGTACGTACTTAACACAGACGGTAAGATTGTTATTACTTCTCGTTCTACGGAAATTACTATCATTGATAGTCATGGTCGTGAGAAAGAGCGCTATAAAGTACCTTACGGTGCGGTATTAACAGTGCAAGACAATACGGAAGTTCAAGGTAACGACATCGTTGCTACTTGGGACCCGCATAGTCACCCAATCGTTCTTGAGCATAAGTCAAAAGTATCGTTCAGCGATATCGATGATTCAAATACTGAAGCACAGACTGATGAACTAACTGGTTTAACCCGTGTAGTTGTAAAAGATCTTGCTAAAGTAAATACGAAAGAACCAAAGCTTATCATCGAAAGTGAAGAGCGCGGTCTGCAAGAAACACGTCTTCCTTCATTCACGACGATTGAAGTTATTGACGGCGTTACAGCAAACCCAGGTGACGTGTTAGCACGTATTCCGCAAGAAGGTTCGAAAACTCGTGATATCACGGGTGGTCTACCACGCGTAGCCGACTTATTTGAAGCTCGTAAGCCAAAAGAACCAGCTATATTAGCTGAGATCACAGGTACTATTAGCTTCGGTAAAGAGACTAAAGGTAAGAAGCGTTTAGTTATTACTCCAGCTGAAGGTGATCATTACGAAGAAATGATTCCTAAGTGGCGTCAACTTAACGTGTTTGAAGGTGAGCAAGTGTCTAAAGGTGAAGTTATCGCCGATGGTCCTGAATCACCGCATGACATCTTACGCCTACGTGGTGTGACTCATGTTGCTAACTACATCGTTAACGAAGTGCAAGAGGTTTACCGTTTGCAAGGCGTTAAGATCAATGACAAGCACATTGAAACAATTATCCGTCAGATGATTCGTAAATGTACCATCATACACAGCGGTGATACTGACTTCTTAGCCGGTGAACAAATCGAAGTGGCGCGCGTTAATATCGCAAACCGTGACCTTGAAAAACAAGGTAAGATACCAGCTAAGTATGAAATCCAGTTAATGGGTATCACAAAAGCATCACTAGCAACAGAATCTTTCATCTCTGCAGCGTCTTTCCAAGAGACAACACGTGTTCTTACAGATGCGGCAGTGAATGGTAAGAGCGATGAGCTTCGCGGTCTTAAAGAAAACGTAATTGTGGGTCGTTTGATCCCAGCCGGTACCGGTTTTGCGTATCATCAAGAACGTATGGCTCGCCGTAAACAAAGCAAAGTAGTAGTAGAAGAGCAAACAGTAAGTGCAGAAGAGGCAACTCAAGCACTTACAGACGCTCTAAATGCTGATTTGTCTGGAAATCAATAAACTGTTCTTAATCAATAGATTAAGTGATCGTGAGGCAGTTATATGCTGTCTTACGGTTAGTTTAGGTTGACAGGTTAAACTTTGCTCATTAAAATTCCGCCACCCATTTACTTGTGTGCTCAATGCAGGCTCGTAAATAAAGGGCGGATTTTTTATTTTTTTCAGTAGTAATTTTAATTTCAGGAGCTATTTAAATGGCAACTATTAACCAGCTAGTGCGTAAGCCACGCCGTAGCAAGGTTACGAAAAGTAACTCAGCTGCACTAAAAGCGTGTCCGCAAAAGCGCGGTGTATGTACTCGCGTATATACAACTACACCTAAGAAACCTAACTCGGCGTTACGTAAAGTAGCACGTGTACGTTTAACTAACGGTTTCGAAGTAACTTCATACATTGGCGGTGAAGGTCATAACCTTCAAGAGCATAGTGTAATCCTAATCCGTGGTGGTCGTGTTAAAGATTTACCAGGTGTGCGTTTTCACACTGTTCGTGGTGCACTTGACTGTGCAGGCGTTAGCGATCGTCGTCAAGCTCGTTCTAAATACGGTACAAAACGCCCTAAAGGCTAATTGTATTCCGTTAGTAAGGCCAAGCACTAAATATATATAATTATTGTTTTGGGTGATTGACTCGAAAGAGCAAACCTGAATAAACCGGAGATACAAAATGCCTAGAAGACGCGTAATCGGTCAACGTAAAATTCTTCCAGATCCTAAGTTCGGATCGGAACTTCTTGCTAAATTCGTTAACATCGTAATGTTAGACGGCAAGAAATCTACTGCTGAAAAAATTGTTTATGGTGCGCTAGACGTGGCTGCTGAGAAATCAGGCAAGTCGCACCTAGAAATCTTTGAAACTGCACTTGATAACATCCGCCCACAGGTAGAAGTTAAATCTCGCCGTGTTGGTGGTTCAACTTATCAAGTACCAGTTGAAGTACGTCCAGTTCGTCGTAACGCATTAGGTATGCGTTGGTTAGTAGACGCTGCACGTAAGCGTGGCGAAAAATCTATGGGCTTACGTTTAGCTCAAGAAATCGTTGACGCTGCTGACAACAAAGGCACTGCGGTTAAGAAACGTGAAGACGTTCACCGTATGGCTGAAGCGAATAAAGCATTCGCTCATTACCGTTGGTAATCTGTCTTTAACCTTTAAGAGGATCATATGGCACGTACAACTCCACTTGAGCGCTATCGTAATATAGGTATTGTTGCTCACGTAGATGCAGGCAAAACCACCACAACAGAACGTGTTCTGTTCTACACAGGTCTTTCTCATAAGATCGGTGAAGTACATGATGGCGCTGCAACTATGGATTGGATGGAGCAGGAACAAGAGCGTGGTATCACAATCACTTCTGCTGCAACAACGTGTTTTTGGAAAGGGATGGACGCTCAATTTGACGCCCATCGTATCAATATTATTGATACTCCAGGACACGTAGATTTCACTATCGAAGTAGAGCGTTCTTTACGTGTACTCGATGGTGCGGTAGTTGTTCTTTGTGCTTCATCTGGTGTACAGCCGCAAACTGAGACAGTTTGGCGTCAAGCGAACAAATACGAAGTTCCGAGAATGATCTTCGTAAATAAAATGGATCGCACGGGCGCTGACTTCTTAGCAGTGGTTAGCCAGGTGAAATCTCGTCTTGGAGCAACGCCTGTTCCAATTCAGTTGCCTGTAGGCGCTGAGGACGACTTTAAAGGTGTTATTGACCTCATAAAAATGAAAATGATTAACTGGAACGAAGCGGACCAGGGTATGACTTTTTCATATGAGGCAATACCGGCAGAACTTCTGGAATTAGCTGAAGAATGGCGCTCTCATTTAGTTGAAAGCGCTGCTGAAGCAACAGAAGAACTAATGGATAAATACTTAGAAGGTGAAGAGTTAAGTGAAGCAGAAATTAAAAATGCTTTACGCCAACGAACATTAGCTAATGAGATTGTTCCAGTTACTTGTGGTAGCGCATTTAAAAACAAAGGCGTTCAAGCTGTGCTTGATGGCGTTGTTGAGTATATGCCGTCGCCAGAGCAAGTGAAACAAATCCAAGGTATCTTAGAAAATGGTACTGAGGAAGAACGTCCTGCTAATGATAAAGCGCCGTTTGCTGCACTCGCATTTAAGATTGCTACAGACCCGTTCGTTGGGACCTTGACCTTTTTCCGTGTTTACTCTGGTACTGTTAAACAGGGTGACACGGTATATAATCCAGTAAAAAGTAAGCGTGAGCGACTTGGCCGTATCGTACAGATGCATTCAAACTCTCGTGAAGAGATCAAAGAAGTTTTCGCAGGCGACATCGCGGCAGCTATTGGTCTTAAAGACGTAACAACAGGTGAAACACTGTGTGATCCGAATTCTATTATTACGCTTGAGCGTATGGAATTCCCTGAACCAGTAATCTCTATTGCGGTTGAGCCTCGCACTATAGCTGACCAAGATAAGATGGGTATCGCGCTAGGTAAACTAGCTGCTGAAGACCCTTCTTTTCGCGTACAAACTGACGAAGAATCAGGCCAGGTTATAATCTCTGGCATGGGTGAGCTTCACCTAGATATCATCGTCGACCGTATGAAACGTGAATTCAGTGTTGAATGTAACGTTGGTAAGCCGCAGGTCTCATACCGAGAAGCTATTCGTTCAACTGTTAAGGTTGAAGGGAAGTTTATACGTCAGTCAGGTGGTCGTGGTCAATATGGTCACGTTTGGCTTAAACTTGAACCGATGGACATTACGGATGATGAGTCACCAATTTACGAGTTCGTTAACGAAACCGTAGGTGGGTCTGTTCCTAAAGAGTTCGTTCCTGCGGTAGACAAAGGTATCCAAGAGCAAATGTCTCAAGGTGTACTGGCAGGCTACCCATTACTTGGCGTTAAAGCGACTTTATATGATGGTTCATTCCATGATGTAGATTCGAATGAAATGGCATTTAAAATAGCAGGTTCACTGGCAATGAGAGATGGGGCGCGTAAAGCTGACCCTGTACTTTTAGAGCCAGTAATGAAGGTTGAAGTACTCACTCCTGATTCAAATATGGGTGATGTAGTTGGCGACTTAAATCGTCGCCGCGGCATAATCGAAGGCATGGAAGATGCATTAGGTGGACTTAAGCAAATTAATGCGCAAGTTCCTCTTTCTGAAATGTTTGGTTATGCGACTGCTTTACGATCTGCAACACAAGGCCGTGCCTCATACTCTATGGAGTTTGTGAAGTACGCTGAAGCCTCGAAAAACGTTGCAGATACAATAATTTCAGCTCGCGCTGTTATATAATTTTAGCTTGTCTGGCTCAATAGTGAGTCAGGCTTTAATTTCTTTATTAGGAATTTTTTAAGATGGCAAAAGAAAAGTTTGAACGCGTAAAACCGCATGTAAACGTTGGTACAATCGGCCACGTTGACCACGGTAAAACTACACTAACTGCAGCAATCACTAACGTACTTGCAAA
>NZ_JADYXD010000066.1:0-590 GCF_015864475.1 Pseudoalteromonas sp. SWXJZ10B | reverse complement strand
GGGTGCATAGCTCAGCTGGATAGAGTACTCGGCTACGAACCGAGCGGTCGGAGGTTCGAATCCTCCTGCGCCCACCACTTTCATAAATAAGCCGACATTAAGTCGGTTTTTTTGTGCCTAAAATAAAGTGAAATGTAGAGTTTAGGAGGATTGAGAACTAAGAAGTCGGAGGTTCACTCTTACAAGATACGTCCTGCGCCCGCCACTTCCATAAACAAGCCGACATTAAGTCGGTTTTTTTGTGCCTAAAATAAAGTGAAATGTAAACTACCACTCCTGTAGCCGCAGAGCTTGCTCGCGTGAGAAGCGACAGCTTCTATTCCCCCCTCAAAAATATAATTTATAAGATTTTATTTGTTGGCAACGCCAGAAATAAGTAATTTATTCACAAAGAGTTTAAGAGGCGCTGCGCTTTTAGAGGTAGTAATAAAGCTAAGCTAAACTAATAAACCCGGGCTTATGTCTTCTCATTTACTTTTCTTTGTGTAATAGATCTTTAAGTGGTTCATTGACCCCCCTGTGTCAGGATAGTTGTCGCCTCTAACTTTTAATAGAGGCAGATAAAATGAGACGTCGATTTACACCAGAAT
>NZ_JADYXD010000065.1:0-639 GCF_015864475.1 Pseudoalteromonas sp. SWXJZ10B | reverse complement strand
GCTGCCATATGGAGCCTGAATATCACCAGTTTGAGCTAGATACGCGGCTTTGGTTGCACTGGCGAGAGTTGTAACCCTAATAGTCATTCCACTATAAAAGTATGACAGCGTTAACCTCGCTTGAAGTATCAAATATACATCTACACTCGGTTGCCTTGTACTACTTTTAAATTGAATCGACTATAGTATGAATAGCAGCCCTAATAAGGTTCATAGCAATCTTAATAGTTATCTTAATAACAGCCATATAAATATCGTGTCCTTTTCTGTGGCAATCATCTGAGCCGCTAGGGCGTGTCCTCAATTCAATCGATAGTTATCTAAATGGGTTAAAAATGGCTAAATCTTGCCAAACGGCGTCAAATAGCTGACTAATATCTCGATATTATCTGCGCTATTTTCCTTGTTTGACGGCAATTTATCTCATTTTTATCACCATTTTTAAAATGAAGACACGCCCTAGTAGGCATAAATCCTAATATTATTCGTATCATACGTAAACATTGATAGCTTTTTTAAATTTTTCATTATTCCCTTATTTAAAGACTCGGGCGTATTTTCGTCCTATTTTATTGACCACTTTTCACTGATAAAAAACTGATAGAGAGTAGCCATGACAGCCAATGCAACTGAGCAAAA
>NZ_JADYXD010000064.1:0-643 GCF_015864475.1 Pseudoalteromonas sp. SWXJZ10B | reverse complement strand
AGGAAGTTTTCCTGTATTGGTATTGCATAAAAAATTAACAATGTAGGCCGGCTAGGTTTTTGTGTGCGAGCTCAACCGACGTTTTGTTTCGGCCGAAACTGACATGTTCCAATTTATTCGGCCAGGAAAACATTAGCCCATCTCGGCAAAAAAATATTATTCACCGATATTGATCGAAAAAAATGACAGTCGACGTCGGCCAGGAAAGATGACCGATCGAGGTCTAAAAAAGAAGCATCACCGGATGACGCCGATCGAACATTTCCTAATAGACGTCATCCAAATATTATTCAGGGATTGAATAGAAAATACAATAGCCGACATCGGTCGTTGTAAAGCCGCGACTGATATTTTTCAGCCGACATTGCGCAATTTTTTTTACAAACGCTGGCCGATAATATTTCTTTAGGGTAGAGGAAGTTTTTTTGTTTGGTGTTGCCTAAAAGATTTTACAATGTAGGTCGGCTAGGGTTTTTCGTGCGCGCTGTACCGAGACTGTGTTTCGGCCGACACTGGCATGTTCTCATTTACTCGGCCAGGAAAAGATTAGCCCACCTCGGAAAAAAAAAAATGTGATTCACCGGGTCCTTGTGAGGTGCTTGGCATCCATCATTAGGCAATTTGTGAAATTTTGGGAACAACA
>NZ_JADYXD010000063.1:0-693 GCF_015864475.1 Pseudoalteromonas sp. SWXJZ10B | reverse complement strand
GTACAATAGGATATTCTGTATGACGGTTTTTACTGTGCTTAATATAGTGAAAGTGCTCAGCAAGAGCAGGTGTATCAGGTGCACGAAATTGCGTTCCATCGACAGAAAATAACCGGAGTCCATACCACGTATCATCAGCATCTTCTTCTTGTGTCCAATGGGCCGCACATAGGTGAAATAAGGCTTGGAGGGGGTCGCTACTCAGGCGCTGTCTCGCTTGAGGAATAGCACTTGGAGCAACCGTATCGCCCAGGGTATCAGTGAGTGTTAAATCTAACTTCTCAACAACGTCACTAATAGAGCGGTCGCGAAAAAGACCCATTGCAATGATAAGCCAGACGACAAGCTCAGCAGGTAACTTACGTTTGCGAATACTTGCTTTATCGGTCTGCTCGAGCACATTAGAAATCCACTCAAGAGGGATATGTTTCTGAAATGTAGATAAAGAGTCAGGAGTGGCGAATATATCCGTATCAAGTAACCAATGACTGAGCATAAAAATACCCTCATAATCAAAAGATGATAAGGGTATTGTGAAGCAACCAAAAGATCGGTCAACCGATCAAAAATACCTTAACTGATCGGTGTTAGCTTTACTAAGCGGCATTTTTTATATAATACTGATTAATTGAGTTATATTTTATATAGAAGCTTATTTGCCCGCCACTTTATAACTCTAAAGTACTTAACACC
>NZ_JADYXD010000062.1:0-713 GCF_015864475.1 Pseudoalteromonas sp. SWXJZ10B | reverse complement strand
GTGATTGGGTGCTCATCACCGTTACTGTCGGTAATAACAATGTTTATAACCGTGCCTGCAGGCTCTGTTGAGGTACCACTAATCACTGGAGTGCTGTCGTTACCCAAACCCAGTGCATCAACGGTGACAACCGGTGTGATGGTGTCTACGTTACCACTGCTGCTCGCGGTGGTGTCGTTGCCTGCAACATCAGTAATGCTGGCAACAACGCTAAACTCACCTTGTGCAAGGGCTGTCGAGACTTCGATTGCCCAGTGACCATCGCTGCCTACAACGGTGCTAAGGGTTTGATTGATGCCTTCACTGTCGGTGATAGTTAATGTAACGGTGCCACCAATTTCATTACTGGTGCCTTGCAGCTCTGGTGTTAAATCACTTATATCGCCCACGTTTTGAATGGTGAGTGTTGGCGCTTGCGTGTCGATGGTGGTGGTGTCACTCCCGGTGGTTTCGTTGCCGACACTGTCGCGCACACTTACTTCAATGGTCGTTTCACCTTCGCTTAGCGGTGTGGTTGGTGTGGCGCTCCAATCACCATTTGCATCCACAAGGGCGGTGATAGTTTGTGGGTTGCCTGCGCTATCAGTAACCACTATAGTCACTTGTGCCCCCTCGCCCGCATCACTTGTGCCGCTTATGATTGGCGTGTTGCTGTCGCTTTGTGCTGCAACATCAACAGTGAGTGTCGGCGGTGTATTATCAAAGTCATCTGA
>NZ_JADYXD010000008.1:0-163851 GCF_015864475.1 Pseudoalteromonas sp. SWXJZ10B | reverse complement strand
AATGGAGGAATGTTTATAAATTAGTGTGGTCGTGTCTTCTAATGCGAGCAATAAGTTATGACTTTTTGCTTGTTCAACCGTGGCTTTAAAGCCTGACTCTGCTATAGCCGTTGCGTCAATATTCTCGTTGCGAATAAAGCGGTAGGCACCTTCCATATCGGCGGGGGATTGAGTGATGTTCACAAGTGGTTTTCCTGGTTCATTTGCAAGCGTTGATGCTAACTTTACCAGACGCGCTGTTCTTCTTGGATCACCTAAGTCCGATTTACCGAATTGTTGTTTTGCCCAATGAGTATGTTCGTTAATCATAATGTGCCCTCAAACAAGATTTGAAGATCTGATCATGACATTGAGATTTAGTTCAAAAAAATCCCCGCTAATTTCTTAGCAGGGATTTGTGTATAAGAGACAGCTATAAAGCGGCTTTTTTGTATTCAATAGAAAGGAGGGTTATGCCCAACCTTCATAGCGTTTACGACGTGACAACACTATCGTTAATATAATACCTAAAAACAGGCCTAAAAACGCAATAGCACCACCGTAAGTAAGTAGCTGACGTTTCTCTTTTGAGCTAGCAGCTTCTTTTTGGGTGCGCTCTTGCTCTAGCGTTGTTTTAAGCTTAGTAATTTGGGCCGATAACTGCAGGTTTTGATCAGTTAAAGTTTGGTTTTGCTCTTGTAGCTGCGGAAGTTCTATTTGAGCTTGGCGCAGGTTTTCTTGCATAGTACTCATTTCGCTACTTAGTGTTTTGTACTGTTGGTGTAAGCCTGCCGTTTTGGTAACAAACTTAGTTTCTATCCAACCTTCGCGGTCTTTATCATCTTTAATTTTTATAAAGCCGTTTTCTTCAGCAGATAACAAGGTTAACTTTGTTCCAGCATCTACAGAGCCGAGTAGTCGATAATTCTTACTCGCACCAGAGCGCATAAAAGTATATAAATTATCGATAATATAAGCGGTGTTTGCATTAGTTGAATTTGCAGGTTTTGCTTCTTCTGCATAACTCATAAATGTGGTGGCTGTTAAAAGTAGCCCTAATAAACAATGTTTTAGCATTTATCTACCTTGTTGATCTAACTGCGTCCGTTATGAACGTGATTTTCATTTCACATAAGTAGTTAGATAGTATGGATTAAATAGCTCAATAGCAAGACTGATATTGTAACCCAGTAGCAGTTACCTAGCCCACTAGGTTACAAACCTCGCCCCGCGATTAAATTGCCTCTAGATAGAACGAATTTTAATCCACAAAGGTCAACAGGCACTAAAATAAGGCTAAAAAATTTGCATTGTTAGTGTGCTTTGTTTATTTTGAGCACTTATTTATTTTAAAGGTAATCCGCAAACCGAATGGATACTGAGATAGAACTGAAATTTTTGGTATCAGATGCCGTTATTCCACTGATCCCCTCGTTAATTACTCAATTTGCAAAAACGGTGAAGAATAAACCGTCACGCAGCTTACAAAATGCATACTACGACACGCCAAGCCGAGAGCTTAGAGCGCTTGACATAGGCTTTAGAACTCGCTGTTCTGACAGCGAATGCGAGCAAACTATAAAGCTTGCAGGTGAAGTTGTAGGTGGTTTACACCAACGTCCAGAGTACAATTTACCAATTGAATCAAGTCGCCCTAATTTAATGGCGTTTGATGCTGATATTTGGCCTCATGGCATGCAAATAAGCGCAATCTCAAAAAACTTGTATCCAATATTTAGTACTAACTTTATTCGTCGTACTTGGTTAATTGAAACCGAAAGTGGCGCTAAAATTGAAGTTGTACTCGATAAAGGTGAAATTGCGGCTTCGGGTAAAATTGAAATTATTAGCGAGCTTGAAATTGAGCTTGTTGAGGGCAGTCGTAATGAGTTGTTTGCGTTTGCAGATGTACTGGTTAGCCAGAACTGTATCCGTTTAGGATTATACTCTAAGGCCGCGCGTGGTTATCGCCTTGCAGATGAAAAACCTTTAACACCCAGCAAATCTATTGGTTTTGTTCAATTACCAAAGTCGACTACCCAAGAGCGTGCTTTAGTTGAAGCCATGAACTTTGGCATTCGCTTTGTGCAAAAGCATGAGCAATGCTATTTCGATAAGCCAAGTTTAAAAACGCTTAAACGCGTAACTGACGGCATTAGCCTAATACGCCATACTTTTTGGCTGTACGACGATATAGTATCCAAAGAAAGTACAGAACATTTACGTACAGAGCTTAAATGGTTATTAAGCGAATTAGCGTGGGTAGAAAACGCGATTCAATTAAAAACGTACACGTCTAAACGCCATGCTTTTTATAAAAAAATTAATGCTGCTCCAGCACTTACTCAAGTCATTGATGATTTAAAAGAGTTACAGCCAAGCATTGACGATATAAATGCACTGTTTCATAGCGCGCGTTATAATCGTTTATTACTGTCGTTAACTACGTGGTTAATTGATAAACAGTGGCGTAAAGATTGGGGGCAAATAGAGCTTCAAGCGGCTGAGCAAAACGTGTCGTCTATTGCGAGTCGGCTTTTTAATAAAGACTGGAAAAATCTGCACGAATTACTGCCTAAAGAACAAACACTCGATGTCGCTTCGTATTTAAACCTGCGCACTCAACTTGAAAATAGTTTACTGAGCGGTAACTGCTTAGGATCGTTATTTGATAAAGAGGAACGCCTAGAGTTTAGATTGCCTTGGCTTGATATTTCTCATGGTATTTATGAGTTAAGTACGCTTGAGTATTTAAAGCAGTTATGTGCTGGGCAAGAAGACGAACAGCTTGCTAAAATCCAGTCATGGCTTGAACAAAAGTCTGAATATTTGGTGAGTGCGATGGAGCAAAGTCGCCTTGCTTCATTTGACATAGAACCTTACTGGCAAAAATAAATGATGCACTTTTGTAATGAAATTCAGTTACAAAAGTGCTTATCCGTTATTTTTTAACTCGTTATTTTTAACACTTACGCTGAGCCAACATGGCATTTGTATAAAAACAAAAATGGCGTAAGTGTGTATTATCAAAGCCACAGTGATAATATTTTTGAAGTAAAAGCGCAGATGAGCGAAATACCAACCAGCTTTGCCTCATGGATCAATCCCTACTTGGCTAATCAATAAAGCCGGCCTAAAAAGTACTTACGACATCTTTATTAATTTACATCATATGCTCACACATAAAAATATACTCCAAAACTACCTGTAATCAATAAAGCCGGCCTAAAAAGTACTTACGACATCTTTATTAATTTACATCATATGCTCACACATAAAAATACACTCCAAAACTACCTGTAATCAAAGTAGGTCAGTGCTAAATATCGAATATATAATAATTTTATGGTGTGTTGAGTAGTCTTTAACTACGCTTAAGCAATAATGACACGCTATTATTTGGAGAATTGATGAAGTATTTAGTGGCTATATTATGTTTGATGCACAGCTCACTCTTATTGGCTCAAGAATATACTTTTGGTGTAGTGCCGCAATATGAGCCGCAAAAGCTAAATGCTATTTGGCAACCTTTGTTAAAGCAAGTAAGTAAGCAAACAGGGGTATCAATAAAGCTAATTACAGTTGAGTCTATTCCGGTATTTGAAAAAGCCTTTGCTAATGGCGAATACGACTTTGCATACATGAATCCATGGCACAGTGTTGTAGCATATGAAAAGCAGGGATATTTGCCACTAATAAAAGATGCAGGGCGAAAGCTGCAAGGTATTTTGCTCGTAAACAAAGACAGTAATATTGATAATTTAAGCCAACTAGAGGGCGCCGAAATAGCATTCCCTGCACCTAATGCATTAGGTGCGTCATTATTAATGAGAGCCGACTTAGCATTGTTATATGGGCTAACAATAAAGCCTGTATATGTTCAAACCCACCCTTCGGTATATTTAAATGTAGCACTGCATTCAACAATGGCGGGCGGTGGTGTAATGGGCACATTTAAACAACAACCAGAAAGCTTGCAAAATAAGCTTAAAATTCTTTATAAAACGCGTGAAATTAGTCGCCATCCAATTGTAGTCCACCCAAGGGTTGACCCTGCAATACAGTTAAAAGTGCAACAAGCTATTTTAGATATTGGGCAAAGCCCAGAGCATAAACATTTACTTGCAGGTATCCCAATTATTAAACCTAGTATTGCAACTTTAGCAGAGTATCAGCAGTTAACTCAGTGGGGCTTGCGCTCATTTTATGTTGAAAATTAGAGGGTTTCGTAGTCTAAGGGCGCAAAGCTTTATTGTTGTATTGCTTTGTGGCTTGCTTATGGCCTGTCTTTTTATGTTTTACGCCTTACCTGAGCAAGCGCGTTGGGTAAACGATGGGCTTTCAAAGGCTGCTCAGCGTTCTTTAGCGCAGTTATCGACTTCTATAACGACTCCGCTGTTAACTAGGCAGTATGCAGAGCTGTATGAAGAAATAGACAGCCAACTCCAAACTCGCCCTAATTGGAAAAGTATTAAAATTGTTGATGTGGATTCAAATAACCAATTATACCCGCTTGAAAACTGGGTTGGAGCAAATGAAAACGGCGACATGTTGTTATCTCAGCAGGTGGTGTTTTTAGATAAACCGCTGGCTAATATTAGCTTGGTTGTTAATTTTACGAATGAAATAAACGAATCTTCAAAACTTCATTACACCTTAATATATATACAATTTATTATTTTAGTTATCGTTTTTATAGGTTTAGCTTGGCTGGTGGATTACAGGGTTACGTCGCCTTTAAGGACTTTAAAGCAGGGGTTTTCACGTTTAGCCAAAGGTGACTTTGATTGCCATATAGATAAACAACAACAAAATGAAGTAGGCAGTGTAATAAGTGCATTTAATAACATGGTTGATGAGGTTGCTAATAACCATCAAAAATTAAATGTATTACGAATTCAAGCCGAGTCTGCAAGTAAAGCAAAGTCAGATTTTATGGCCAGTATGAGCCACGAATTGAGAACCCCATTAAATGCAATTTTAGGCTTAGCCCAGCTGTATGGATATGATGAGAGTGCTAATAAAGTACAAAAAGAAAACGCGAAAAGCATTTATCAAGCTGGAGAACATTTACTATTACTTATAGACGATGTACTTGATTTAACGGCTATTGAGTCGGGTAATATGCAGTTTAGTTTTTCTTATGTGCCTATTAAAAGCATATTAGAGGAGTCAGTAGAGCTCCTCACTGAGCTTATTAAAGGGCAATCAATAACACTGTATACCCAAGGTTTCGATTCCTTAGAAGGGTTGAGTATTTACATTGATCAGCGCCGCTTTAAACAAGTGATGCTTAACTTGCTTTCAAATGCGATTAAATACAACAAACCAAATGGCAGCATTAATATAAATTGCCGGGTGTTAAGTAATAAACAATGCGAAATAGATGTAATAGATACCGGATGTGGATTTGCTCCTGATGACATTTCTCGCTTATTTAAACCTTTTGACCGCTTAGGAGCTGAAACCAGTAAAGTAAATGGAACCGGTATTGGTTTAGTGATAACTAAGCAGCTGGTAGAGCGTATGCAGGGTTCTTTAAGCGCGCAAAGTGAGCAGCACAAAGGTTCTTGTTTTACACTAAACTTTAACAGCTTTGATCAAACTGATTTGCCAGCACAAGTGCAATCTCCTCAAATAACACTTCAAAGTTTAGATACAGTAACTCTTCCTACGCTTGAGGTTTTAGTAGCAGAGGATCAGGTTACAAATCAGCAAGTATTAAGGCAGCAATTAACCATGCTTGGAGTGTGTTCTACTTTTGTAAGTAATGGGGAACAAGCCTGGGAAACTCTGCAAAATAAACACTTCGATATTTTACTAACCGACATTCAAATGCCTTTACTCGATGGGTTAGGGTTAGCCAAAAAAATACGCGAAAACACTCATTTTGATAAAC
The DNA here is from genome assembly GCF_015864475.1 of Pseudoalteromonas sp. SWXJZ10B. Taxonomy (NCBI): domain Bacteria; kingdom Pseudomonadati; phylum Pseudomonadota; class Gammaproteobacteria; order Alteromonadales; family Pseudoalteromonadaceae; genus Pseudoalteromonas; species Pseudoalteromonas sp. SWXJZ10B. Next base: position 157,973 of record NZ_JADYXD010000008.1, on the reverse strand, counting down.
TTATTATAATTGCAATTACGGCCAACATTACCAAAAACAATATAGATAATTGTTATGATTGTGGAATGAACGGCTTTTTAACCAAGCCCATTGAGCTTGTTAAATTAAAGTCGTTATTGATGGAGCACTCTCAAACAGTGGTCAACACGCGATCAGAAAAATCTGATGGTGAAAATATAGCTTCAGATAGTTTTGATCAACTAGATATCACGTTATTAAAAGCAATGCTTGGTGATGATCCTACTGTGCACTGCATGGTGTTTAATGCGTTTTTACAAACGGCAGGGGAGCAAATTAAATTAGCTAATGCGTATGCTAAGAGTAAAAATTATGTTGATTTGGCTTTTCAGGCCCATGCCTTAAAGTCGTCGTCAAAATCGGTAGGGGCTATTAAACTGGCTGATATATGCCAGCAGATCGAAACGTATGCAGAAAATGAATCTATTGATAACAATGAAATGCAAAGTCTCGAGACCTGCTTCAACGATGTAGTAACGCAACTTAAAAGCTATTGTTTACGATATGAAAAACGCACATAAAAAATGGCTCATAAAGAGCCATTTTATGTTTAAAATATTTTAGTATTTAGCCGCTTCCCCTTTCTTAGGTAAAGCGTCCTGTATAAAGTCACGTAAATCGTTATTAGAGCTTTCTAAGTCAGCGTGGCGAAGGTACATCATATGCCCACTTCTGTAGCCTTTAAAGCTCAAACGGTCTTTCATTTTACCGCTTGGGTCTAATTGCCATAACGTATATTTAGCGTCAAAGTAATTGGTTGCACCATCAAAGTATCCTGATTGAATCATCACGTTTAAGTAAGGGTTTTGCGCCATTGCTAAACGTAGATTTTCGCCCGTATTATTACCGGTTCTATCCCATGGGTGAACATTACCAAATAAATTATATTTTACATCTGTTTTATAGTTTAGCTCTTCACGTAAGTAGTGATTAATTGCAGGAGTGAAAGAGTGTAACCAAGAGGTAAGTTCAGCCCAGTAGTCTGGGGATTCACCCGCGCCTCGTTTATCTATTCCTAAATAACGAGAATCTAAGCGACCCACAGTTTGACCACGCTCACGTAGTAGCTCTTTCCAGAAAAATTGAGTTGGAATATCCAAGTTATTTTGTTCAACAAACTTTTCTGATAAGCCAGCGTAGTGTGCCATTTTTGTAATAATTCGACGTTTTTCTTCAGCATTAATAAAGCCACCCTTGGCAAGCGCTGGGATTAATTCGTTTACAGTAAACTCTTCAACTTCAGGTAATAACTCATCTAGATCTTTAGCTTGTAAATCGGCTTTAAGTGCTTTGTGATACCAAGCAGTTGCTGCAAAGTAAGGTAGGCGGTTAGCGGCTTTAATCGGGCCGTCGCGCTTAATACCAATATCAGTAGGTGATACGAGAACAACACCGTTTATGTACATCCATTGACTATTTTGAAGCTCATGAGCTAGGCCCGATACACGTGTTGTACCGTAGCTTTCACCAATTAAAAATTTAGGCGATCGCCAGCGCTCAGCCCTATTTACAAAAGTATTTAACCACTCAGCAAGGTACTTAATATCGGCATTAACACCAAAAAATAGCTCTTTTTGTTTTGCTTTAGAAGGAAGTTCGCCTTTTTCGTTTTCAAGTACGCGAGAGTAGCCTGTATTTACAGGGTTTACGTAAACAATATCGGCAATATCAAGTACAGAATATGGGTTGTCTTTTACGCCATAAGGTTGAATTGGATAGCCTTCGTCATCAATTTTTAATACGCGAGGACCAGTATAAGCAAGGTGCATCCATACAGAAGCCGAGCCTGGCCCGCCATTAAATGAAATAAGTAATGGGCGAGTTGTCCTGTCGTCAACTTTGTCGCGTGTGTAGTAGGTGTATTGCAATGTCGCAACCGCGTCGCCTTTATCATCCCATACAGGTTGTGTGCCTGTGGCAACGGTGTAATTAAAGCGTTGACCGTTGATTTTAGCTTTATGTTGAGTAACAACTTTGCTGTCTACATCAATACGACGTTGGTTATCGGCAAGCGTGCTTGTACTGATTATTAATGCAATAACGGTTATCGGTAAACTGATAATACGACTAAGCTTCATTAGGTGTCCTTATTATTGTTGATACACCATTAAAGACATTAATGAGTTAAATAACAAAAGTATTGAGACTAGTGGCCGATAATACTAGTTAAGTAAGGTATTAATGCGCTTAGAGACGCGTGCTAACCACTTTTATAGTTATTTAGGATTTGGTTTCTTTATTTAGTTAATCACAGAATTCAGGTATATTGCGGGCCTACTTGTATTGATTTTATATACAAGCTATCACCAAAAAAATCTAATGGATTACGCTTTCAAGCACATAAGTGCACTCTACACCGGATGTTTATGACTAATGCTATTGCAGTAATAGCGTTGTATTTGTCGTTTTGTTACAAAATTAATTAAAGGTAAAGAGAAGCTTTATGCAAAGAGTATTAGTGGTTGAAGACAGTAAAGTAGTGCAGCAGGTGCTTCGCCACTTAACTGCACAATACCTTGATGTAGTAATTGATTTTGCTTGGTCTTTAGCAGAATGCGCTACGTTCGTAGAAAAGCACGATTATACGCTTGCGTTAGTTGATTTAACTTTGCCAGATGCTCCGCACGGTGAAGTTGCAAAATATACTTTATCTAAAAAAATTCCTACGGTTGTTTTAACCTCAAAAATAGATGAGTACAAGCGCCAACAAATGCTTGAATTGGGCGTAGTTGATTATGTTATTAAAGATAATCGCGATTCTTACCATTATGCCGTTAAGCTCGTTGCGCAATTACTCAGAAATCAAGGCTGTAAAGCACTAATAGCAGATGACTCATTACTAAGTCGCTCGTTAATGAAGCAAATGCTAGAAAAGCAATTGTTTGATGTAACAGATGCCCACGATGGACAACAAGCACTCGAAATATTAAAAGCTAATCCTGATATAAAGCTACTTATGACCGACTACGCTATGCCCTCTATGGATGGCTTTGAACTTGTCAAAGCGGTACGTAATTTTAGAGGCCGAGACGACTTAGCAATTATTGGCTTATCGGGCGCGGGAAAGCATGGCCTATCAGCACGATTTATTAAATACGGCGCCAATGACTTTTTAACAAAGCCATTTATGAATGAAGAGTTTCATTGTCGAGTACTTCAAACAATGGAGCAACTGTCGTTAATTTCAGATATTAAAGAAAGCGCACATAGGGATCACTTAACAGGGCTTCATAACCGACGCTACTTTTATCAATATGCAGAAAAGCTCCTTAAAAGTAAAAACCAGAAAAATACTTTGGCATTGCTTGATATCGATTTTTTCAAAAACATTAACGATACATTAGGCCATGAAGGCGGCGATCAGGCTTTAAAGCAGGTTGGTTCATTAATACGATCTACGTTTTCAAAGTTTACGGTTGCACGGGTTGGCGGAGAAGAGTTTGCCATAATATTACCTGAAATAGAGCTAGAACGCGGTCGTGAATACTTTGAAGCATTTAGGAAAAAGATGGCTAGTTACGATTTTTCTATTAGCGATAAATCAATTAAAATTACCACTAGTATAGGCTTGGCTGACTTTCAAGACACTAGTCTAACGCAGGCTATGCGTGTTGCTGACAAAGCATTATACGAAGCTAAAAACCAAGGCAGAAACTGCGTGGTATAACCCTTCTTAAACAAAACTAGGTACGTGATAAATATATAGAGATATAGCACGCACCAATGTAGCTGACTTGTTAAATTAACGCACCTAATTGGTGCGTTTTTTTTGATCTTGAGTTCGTGTTTTTTACTAAGTGGCTGTTTTTAATTGATATAAAATAGTGGCACAAAGGTTGGATTGTTTAACCCAATAGGATAACAATAAAGAGTCCGAGGGGGCCGCTATGAAAATGATTAGTGCAATCATAAAACCATTTAAATTAGACGACGTGCGTGAAGCACTCGCTGATTTAGGAATTGAGGGGATGACAGTAGTTGATGTTAAAGGTTTTGGACGTCAACGAGGTCATACTGAGTTATATCGTGGTGCAGAATACCAAGTAGATTTTATTCCTAAGATCAAACTTGAAATTGCAACTCGTACTGAAAATTGTCAACGCGTTGTTGAAGCAATCACTAAAATTGCATCAACAGGTAAAATTGGTGACGGTAAAATTTTCGTGTACGACTTGGATCAAATTGTTCGTATCCGTACTGGCGAACTTGACGAAGAAGCAATTTAAGGGGGTCTCATGGAAAATACAATAATAGAACTAAAGTTTTCACTCGATACCTTCTATTTTTTAATATCAGGTATATTAGTAATGTGGATGGCAGCAGGTTTTGCCATGTTAGAGGCGGGCTTAGTTCGCTCTAAAAACACAGCTGAAATTTTAACTAAAAATGTCGCGCTATATTCAATTGCATGTACGATGTTTTTATTAGTTGGCTACAACATTATGTATGTAGACAATGCCGAAGGTAGTTTTATTCCTTCAATAGGCGCTTTAATTGGTACACAAGCTGCCGATGCTGACCATTCTTTAGAATCTGACTTTTTCTTCCAAGTAGTATTTGTTGCAACCGCTATGTCGATTGTATCGGGTGCTGTTGCTGAGCGTATGAAACTGTGGGCTTTCCTAGGTTTTGCTGTAGTACTAACTGGTTTTATTTACCCTATTGAAGGTTACTGGACATGGGGTGGTGGTTTCTTATCTGAAATGGGCTTTGTTGATTTTGCAGGTTCTGCAATTGTGCATGGCGCAGGTGCAGCAGCTGCACTAGCTGGTGTATTAATCCTAGGTGCTCGTAAAGGTAAATATGGTAAGAATGGTGAAATATACCCAATTCCAGGTTCAAACTTACCACTTGCTACACTAGGTACATTTATTTTATGGATGGGTTGGTTTGGCTTTAACGGTGGTTCTCAATTACTACTTTCGGATAAAGAAAACGCAACTGCAGTAGGCCAAATATTACTTAACACCAATGCAGCAGCTGCAATGGGTGCTATTGCAGCACTGTTTGTATGTAAAGTACTTTGGGGTAAATCAGATTTAACAATGGTCTTAAATGGTGCATTAGCTGGCTTAGTTGTTATAACAGCAGACCCTCTATCTCCATCACCATTAATGGCATGTCTACTTGGTCTACTTGGTGGTGCACTTGTTATATTTAGTATCATAGCACTTGATAAAGTTAAGATTGACGATCCAGTGGGTGCTATCTCTGTTCATGGTACGTGTGGCGCATTAGGTATTATGTTAGTACCGCTAACCAATGGTGACGCAAGCTTTGTTAATCAGTTAACGGGTCTAGTATGTATTCTTGCCTTTGTATTTGTAGCATCATTTATTGTTTGGACTGTGCTTAACAAAACAATGGGTATACGAGTAACCGAAGAAGAAGAACTAAACGGTATGGATCAACACGATTGTGGTATTGAAGCCTACCCAGAGTTTGTTTCTGTTCGAAATAGCTAATAGTTTATTTAAATAATAGTGTGTTTACACAAAGCCCTACTTCGGTAGGGCTTTTTTTGTTTCAGGGGGGGTTAACTTTTCGGATGTTAGGATATATCCAATATGCTAAGCTCACACTCGTGAATAACCCTTGGAATAAATTACACTTAAATGGCCGATAATAAAAAAACACCTACCAGTAAACCTGCAGTTAAACGTGCAAGTAAATCGTCAAGCAAGACAAAGAAAAGCACCTCAAAGGGCAGTAAAAAAACAGTGGAAACCACTGTTAAACGCTCTTTTATGAGAAAAACATGGTCAGTGTTTTGGAAACTAAGCTTGGCTGTTTTTATTGCAATGGCAATGTACTTCATTTATTTAGATTCAAAAACAACGCGTATATTTGAAGGTAATAAATGGCAACTTCCAGCGCAAGTGTATGCTCGTTCTATGGAGTTTTATCCGGGGCAATTTTTATCAAGCCAGGAAGTAGTGTTTGAGCTAGAGCGTTTAAATTATTCATCGGTTAATAGATTAAGCCGCACAGGACAGTTTGTTAAAACAGCAGATAGCATCAAGATTTATCGTCGTGATTTTGAATTTTATGATGGCCTTGAAGAATCACATATTATTGAACTTCGCTTTGCAGGGCAAAAAGTTGCGACCATTAAAGATAAGTTTGGTAGGCGTTTAAATTCAGCTCGTCTAGAGCCTGTGCAAATAGCGCGTATTGGTAATGACTCTAAACAAGATAGAGAATTTGTACCACTAGATAAGTTTCCAGCAATGCTAAAAGATACGCTATTGGTGGTTGAAGACCGTGATTTTTACGAACATCATGGTGTATCAGTGTTTTCTATTTTACGCGCGCTTTATTCTAATATTAAAGCGGGGCGCACCGTTCAAGGTGGCAGTACGCTTACTCAACAGTTAGCTAAAAATATTTACCTAACACGTGAGCGTTCTTTAGTACGAAAAATAAATGAGGCCTTTATTGCCCTTATTTTAGATTATCGTTATTCAAAAGATCAAATATTGGAAGCTTACTTAAATGAAGTATACCTAGGGCAGTCATACAACCAAGGTGTGCACGGTATGGGGCTTGCTGCTGACTTTTACTTTTCAAAGCCGGTAGATGAGCTTGAGTACGATCAAATTGCTTTGCTGGTAGCAATGGTTAAAGGTCCATCTTATTACAACCCACGTCGCTATAAAGAGCGCACAATGGAGCGCCGAGACTTAGTGCTTCGCCTTATGGTTGAAAACAAGCTACTTAGCACAAAAGAGTACCGTGCATCGCTTAATCGCCCAATTGATATTGCGCCAATGAAAGCGAGTTTACAAAAATCATATCCAGGCTATTTAGAGTTAGTAAACAGAGAATTAAATGAATTATTGCCAGATCAGCAAACACTTGATGCAGGTGTAAGAGTATTTACTTATTTTGATTTGCAAAAGCAAACAGCAATGGAAGAGTCTATTGAAAAGAGCTTACCGTACCTGGAAAATCGTCCTAGAACCGAAAAACTAGAAGCAGCCATGATCTCTGTTAATGTAGAAAAGGGCGGTGTATCTGCACTTGTTGCAGGGCGCGATGTTCGTTATTCAGGATTTAACCGTGTTTTAGATACAAAACGTAATATTGGCTCGCTGGTAAAACCTGCTGTGTATTTAACCGCACTGCAATTACCACATTATAATTTAGCTACTTTGCTTGATGACTCGCCAGTACAGGTTACAAATGAGCAGGGAAAAGTGTGGCAACCAGAAAATTTTGATCATCAATACCGTGGTGCAATACCTCTTTATAAAGCATTTAGTAACAGTATTAATATTCCAGCGGTTAATTTAGGCCTCGATGTAGGTGTTGATAAAGTCGCGAATACACTAAAAGGATTAGGCGCTAAAGGGGCGATAAACGAATACCCATCGTTGCTTTTAGGGGCTGTTGAAATGTCGAGTTTTGAAGTTGCTCAGCTTTATACGACAATTGCTGCAGATGGCGAATATAAAAAGCTTACTGCAATTTCGGCATTAACCGACTCGGTTGGTAAAGTACTTTATAAGCATAAAGTAAATGCAGAGCCTCGTTTTGATAAATCTGCAATGTATATGACTAAATACGCGATGAAACGCGTAACGAAAGACGGCACTGCTAAACGCTTAAATTTACACTTCCCATCAATCCAACTTGCAGGCAAAACTGGCACTAGTAACGATTTACGTGATAGTTGGTTTGCAGGCTTTGATCAAAATACAGTGACGGTAGCTTGGCTTGGTCGAGACGACAACAAAAGCACGGGTTTAACGGGCAGCGTAGGTGCATTAGAAGCATATATTCGCTACTTAAAGCCACTTAATCCACAAGCAATAGCCGATACGCGTCCGCCATCAATACGCTGGGCATTTGTAAATGAGCAAACGGGTAAGCAGGCACCACCAGGATGTGGCAAGGTGATTCAGCTACCACTTAGAGCGAGTGAGTTTGAGCCAAGACCACAATGTATTCGTTAATCTAAGACTACTTTAAACAACGAAGCCGCTTATTTAGCGGCTTTTTTGTGAGTTGTAGTTAACGCTTAAGATTTAAAAAACTGCATTGATTTGGTTAAATCATTAGATAAGCGACTTAGCTGCTGTGCATCTTGCAGCGTTGATTGAGCTGATGTTAGCGTTTGATCTGCTAAATTACTCACCTCTTGCGAATCATTTAATGCTTGTGTTGTCGCATTTGACTGCTGTTTAACACGCTCTGCAATAACTTCACCTTGATGTTTAATGTCGCCCATACTTTGCTCTGCGCTTTGCAATACTTCATTGGTTTGATTGGCTGCTTTTACCGATTGCTCCATTTTTTCAACACTTGAACGCATTTTTTGCTGAGTGTCGTCAGATGCTTGTTGTAAGGAGCTAATAATTTGATGAATTTCTTGTGTTTGTGTTTGTGTACGCTGAGCAAGAGTTCTTACTTCATCAGCTACAACGGCAAAGCCTCGACCATGCTCGCCAGCTCGTGCAGCTTCAATAGCGGCATTTAGTGCAAGCAAGTTTGTCTGATCGGCTATCTCACTAATACCTTTACTTACTTTGCTAATTTCTTGGCTATCTTGTGCTAGCTTATCGAGCGCTTGTTGGCTCTCTGCAAATTCAATTTGTAGATCTTGCATATATTTAGCAAGCTCCATTGTATTGTCTGAACCTTGTTTTACATGCGCAGCAGCATCTTGCGCGGTAAGCGTTGCTTGATGGGCTGACTCTTCAACTGCAAGTGCGTTTTGAGCCATTTCGCTGAGTGCATTATAAATGGCATTTACTCGGATTTGCTGTTTTGAAACATCATTGCTTGTTTGGCTACTCGCATGTGATAGCGATTTAGTTGCGCCGCATAGCTCTTCTGTACTTGCTTTAACATCAATTAATAAATGTGAAAATGCATTAAGTAATGCGTTGTAGCGCGATGCAATAATTCCCATTTCATCATTAGTGCTCGAATCGATAGTGGCATTTAAGTCGCCATTCGCGGCTCTATTCGCTGCATCAGCAAAGCGATTAATGGTATCAACAACTGCAAAATAAAAACCAATCATTAAATAAAATGCAAATAACAAACTAATCAATGAAGCGGCTAAAACAAGATTTCGAGTCCACTGTTGAGTTTGCAGTTTTGCTTCAATAAGGCTCTCAAGCGTTGGAATACTCTTACTAACAAGTTGATTAATACTGCTGTGAACATTGTTTGTTAGTTTAGTAAATTCTGATTGAGTTAATAAAATATCGTCTGGCTCAAGTAGTTTTTCATCTATCGCTTTTTTAAATGCGCCAACAGCACTGTGTAAATTATCTAACGAGGGCATGAGCGCTTTATTTACTGATTTGTCTGCATTGGTGGCTACATTGAGTATTTTATCGAGTTGTTTTTCGTATAAAGGAAGTGACTTACTAAAATTTGAAAGTGCTATAAACGTATCTGGCGTAAAACGATTACTTGCCAAAACAGTATTTGCGCTTTGCGCTGTCGAGTTTATTTGCATTATAAGTGCAGGAATTGGCGTGACTAAAGAGCGGTTTACGTAAGCACTAGCTAACTGGCTATCTAATGCTAAGTTAGACTGAATAGAAACAAGTTCAAGTACATCATTTGCTTGATCGTCTTTTATATCAAAACCGAGTGAGCGAGCTATTTTTATATTTTGATTTGCTTCCCCCTGCATTTGATTTGAGAGTATTGACCTGTAGCCTTTTAAACCTTGTTGCTGCATTTTTGAAACAGCGATACTTTCACTTAATAATGAGACTAAAAAAAACAAGCTAAGTGCGAGAGGAACGAGTAAAATTCCAAACATTAAGCTGATTTTAGTTTTGTATTTTAAATTTGCCATTAGCTGGATAGCGGGAAAAGAAAATTGGCGTAATCCTGACATAAGGCTCTCTTGTATTTTTGTAATTAGGGTAAAGGTGAATAGACCTTGTTATGCTTAATTATCATTCATTTATAGTACTTTACAAATAAAAAAAGCCCTTTCGGGCTTTTTTCAATCTTTAGTCTTAATTACACACTGTAAAAACAAGCGCTTATAAAATATAAAAAGTAATTTTAACTTAAAGTTTAGCAAACGAGCGTTCTGCTGCCGCTATTGTTTCTTTTACTTCTTGCTCAGTATGCGCAGCACATACAAAACCAGCTTCAAATGCTGATGGAGCAAGGTACACACCTTCTTCAAGCATAAGGTGGAAAAAACGTTTGAAGCGCTCTAGGTCGCATTCAGTAGCTTGTTTGTATGTCGTTACTTTTTCAGCATCAGTAAAAAAGAATCCATACATGCCGCCAGCATAATTAGTTGTTAATGCAATGCCTGCTTTTTTAGCGCCAGCTTCAAAGCCTTCACAAATTGCTTTAGACGTTGCTTCTAACTTATCGTGTAGACCTGGCTCACATAATAGCTCAAGTGATTTTAAACCTGCAGCCATCGCAATAGGGTTACCAGAAAGAGTACCCGCTTGGTAAACAGGGCCCACAGGCGCAATGTAATCCATTATTTCGGTTTTACCACCAAACGCGCCAACGGGCATGCCGCCGCCAATGACTTTACCTAAACACGTAAGGTCTGGTTTAATGTTGTAATACGCTTGAGCGCCGCCAAGTGCAACACGAAAACCCGTCATTACTTCATCAAAAATAAGTACTGATTTATATTCGTCACACACATCACGCAAACCTTCTAAAAAGCCAGGTACTGGTGGAATGCAGTTCATGTTACCGGCTACTGGCTCTACAATAATACAGGCAATTTCGTCAGCGTATTTTGCAAAAATAGCTTTTACTTCATCTAGGTTATTAAACGACACAGTAAGTGTATGCTTAGCAAAGTCCTCAGGAATACCAGGAGAATTAGGTACGCCCATTGTTAGTGCACCAGAGCCTGCCTTAACTAATAACGAGTCAGCATGGCCGTGGTAACAACCTTCAAATTTTAATATTTTATCGCGGCCGGTAAAGCCACGCGCTAAACGAATTGCACTCATTGTTGCTTCAGTGCCTGAGCTAACCATGCGTACTTTTTCGATTGATGGAACCAGCTCTTTTACTTTTTCAGCCATTAGTATTTCGGCTTCAGTTGGCGCGCCATAGCTAAGGCCATTTTCTACTGCTTCGTGCACGGCTTGTTTAATTGCAGGGTGGTTATGGCCCATGATCATAGGCCCCCAAGAGCCAACATAATCAATGTAGCGATTACCGTCGGCATCAAATGTAAACGCGCCTTCTGCTTTTGTAATAAATAGCGGCGTACCGCCTACACCGTTAAAAGCACGAACTGGCGAGTTTACGCCACCTGGAATAGAGGCTTGAGCGCGTTCAAATAAGTCTTGGCTAATTGTCATGAAAAATCCTATAAATTGTCACTTAAAGAGGGTTTAGCTGTCGCGTTTGCGGCTAAACCAAGGTACGTCCACTTCATACTTATCGACTTTATTTTCTACGCCGAGTGTTAAAGCAAACAGTGCCATACGAATTAATACGCCATTTTGTACTTGGCGGAATATTGCTAAATTGTCGTTACTGTTTAAGTCGTTATCAAGCTCGTTGGCTTCTAAGCGACTATCACGTGGTAACGGATGCATTAGTACAGAGTTAGGTTTGCAATGAGCGCTGTAAATAGATTGGCTAATTCTAAAACCGCCACGGTATTTATTTGCTTCTTCTTGTGAAGGAAAACGCTCTTCTTGAATACGTGTTTGGTAAACAATATCGGCTGCTAAATTACCTTCCATCTTGTTTACTAGCTCAATTTTGTGTCCTGCATTTTCTACGGCATCTAAAATGCTCGTTGGCATTTGTAGGCCATCAGGCGCGACCATCGAAAACTTTACGTTTTTATAATGGCACAATAGCTTTGATAGAGAATGCACTGTGCGACCATATTTTAAATCACCCACAAGCGCTATATGCATGCCATCAATATTTTGATCAAAACGGTGTAATTCACGCTCAATGGTTAATAAATCAAGTAATGCTTGAGTCGGGTGCTCATTTGGACCGTCGCCGCCATTAATAACTGGCACAGTACAGCCATCAGCAAATTCACTTACTGAGCCTGCATCGGGGTGGCGCATAGCAACAGCATCGGCGTAAGCTGAAATAACGCGCGCGGTATCGTAAAGTGATTCACCTTTTGCAAGCGCTGAGCTTTGCATACCTGTAGTTTCACGTACACCCCCGCCTAGTAAGTTAAAGGCTGTACCAAAGCTAACTCGCGTGCGAGTACTTGGTTCAAAAAACAAATTTGCTAAAATAGCGCCTTTAAGCACCGTTGTTTGCTTTTGTTTTTTAGCATAAGGCTCCATTTTTTTAGCTACTGCAAAAATACGTTCAATGCAGTCTCTGTCTAGCTGATTTACAGACAGTATATGTTCGCCTTGGAAACTTAACATGGGGTAATTCCTAATCAATCAAATGGGCGCGATAATCCATAAATGGAGCACGCAATCGCGCGTGTTATAGTAAGTATTGTAAATTGCAGCGCAGTTTAACATGCACCGAAACGCTTATAAATTAGGTTTTATTACCGCAAGTGCCACTATGATGAGCAGCGCAATAACAGGGAGCTCATTAAAAATACGGTAAAAGCGGTCTGTTTTAGTGTTTCGGTCATGTTTAAAGTCACTTAATAACTTAAAACAGTAGCCGTGGTATAGGTATAAAATAATTACCAGTACAAGTTTGTAATGTAGCCACATACTGTATTTAAACCAATCACGACCATATTCAACAATGGTTAACACACCAAATACAGCCGTTAAAACAGCAAATGGGGTTACGAAATAAAGTAACCTGCGCTCCATAACTTTAAGCATAGAGTTACATGATCTTTCTTCGCTCATTGCGTGATATACAAATAATCGAGGCAAGTAAAAAATACCGGCAAACCACGCAATCATAAAAAATATGTGGAGTGTTTTATAAATCAATAATGCGCTCATAATAGTCCTTATTGCTTAAAGTAAGCTGTTACGAATGGTTAAAATATGATGAATTTGATCCCAGCGTAATAGCCCCATAATTTGTTGATTATCTAAAAGGTTATAAACGTAAAGCGCGCCACTTCTTTTATCTTTTAGTATATCGAATGCATCGGCTAGGGTGGCTTGGCTGCTGATGCCCTGCAAGCTAATGTAATTTATATTTATTGCTTCATCAGACATTAGCGTTAAATCGTATTCAGCGAGGCGATAGCCATTTTCTTCGTCAAAAACAATCAAGGGTGTTTGGCTATCCATTGCATCAAGCGTATTTTTTATTTGCTCTTTATCGTCTGAGTAGAGCAATTTAAAGTCTTCATCCATATCATCCATTATTCCCACTTTTTGTAATGCTTCGGTAGCAGGAGATACATGGTACGGCAATCCCTGAAAATCTAATTGCTGCAAAAATATGGAGCGATTTCCAAAAAATTGTAATGCAGTTACATATGCAGTGGTTATAACTATCATCGCAGGAACGATTATTTCAGGTGATGATGTAAGCTCCATTACTGTTGTTAATGCAGCAAGTGGTGCATGCAGTGTAGCCGCTAATAATCCAGCCATACCTAAAACCCCATACGTACCCGCAATATCAGTACCCGGGCTAATATATTGAGCAAAAAAGGCCATTAATGTCCCAATTAATACACCAAGCCCAATTACAGGACCAATTAAGCCACCAGGAATACCCAAACCAATAGCAAACAATGTGGCAAGTAGTTTAGCGATTAAAATGGTAGTAAGCAGCTTTACGTTATCAGGCGATTCAACCGCGATAGTAATCGCACTCATACCAGAACCCATAGCATGAGGCACCGCGTAAGCTATCAAGCTGGCAATACAGCCTGCGATTAGTAAACGAGGAAACATACTTAAAGGTTTAAATGTTTTAATAATTAGCATTAAGTTTTGATTAAAGCTAAATGCTATAGCGCCCAGCGCCATACCGCATAATATTAAATAAGGGTAATGCCAACCACTTAATGGCGCTATTGTAATGAGTGCAAGTTCAGAGCCTTCACCAAAAACAAACTGCGTAGCGAGTGCACCAGTAACAGCAGCAAGCATGATTGGCACAAATATGTGTACTTTATATTCTCGAAGTACCACTTCCATTACAAAAATAACGGCTGCAAGTGGGGTATTAAACGAAGCGGCTATACCTGCTGCAACGCCGCAACCACTTAAAGTACGCATGGCGTTATGCGGTAAATGTAGTTTATCCGCTAAAATACTCGCACCTGTTGCGCCCATATGTACGGAAGGCCCTTCTCGGCCAACCGAAAAACCGCTAATGAGTGCAAGTGCGCCACCAACAAATTGATTAACCGTATTGTATAAAGGCATTTGCCCGTAATGGCGTTTAATACGATGAATAACAAAAGGAATGCCTAAACGGTAATGTTTAAAGCCAGTAAATGCAGCAAAGCACGCAATTAAAAATGCGGCTATTAATGGCATTAAAACGCGTTCAAGAGTGGGTAGGGTAGTAAAGTCGTCAGGTGTTTCCAAAAATAAGCTTTGAAAAAACAAAATAGTTAAGCGAAATAAAATAATAAAAAATGCAGCAATTAATCCGGCAACTACGCCTAATAAGCATAATTGTACAGATGTTTTAGGTTTTGCCAGTCGACGCCTGAGTTGCTCAAGCCACATGCATTATTTCCTCGCCGCATTTTTCAGCAGCATTTTAGCAAAAGAGTTTAGTTAAGTCCTTGTGATTTTGAATTTTTCGTAACTTATATTAACAATTTGCAGTAAAGATTAAGACCTATTTTTTATAACTAAAATTTTTAATGAATTTATAGTTTACAAGGGTCGCTTTTAGTTTGCTTAAGTATTACTTTAGTGAGCTAATGTTTAGCCACTTTTTTACTAATTTATAGGTATAACTTAGAGTAAAGAGTTGTTTTACTATACTTGATTAAAACACTCGGGTATTAGATAATCACGCCATTGCGATATTGAGGGTTTTAAAATGTCTGAAGAATTACCAATTAAGTTCAGCGATGCAGCTGCTGTTCGCGTTAAACAGTTAATCGACGAAGAAGAAAATCCAGATTTAAAACTGCGTGTTTATGTAACAGGTGGTGGTTGTTCTGGTTTTCAATATGGTTTTACTTTTGATGAAAAAGCGAATCCTGGCGATTTAGAAATTGTAAAAAATGGTGTAACACTCGTTATCGATCCAATGAGCATTCAATATTTGGTTGACGGTGAAGTTGATTACACTGAAGGATTAGAAGGCGCACGCTTTTTTGTATCTAATCCTAATGCAACAACAACCTGTGGTTGTGGTGCAAGCTTTAGCGTTTAACAGCCAAACGCTAAATAGAATGAAGCCGCTTTGCGGCTTTTTTAATGCCTACAAATCGGTTGGGGCATATTCGGTTATTTGCATTATCAATACAAAAAAGCCAAGTACAAAAGCAGAAAACGCTAAAATGTATATGAAGCCTTTTTTGCCTTGCTTAATTGGTACGCCGTTGTGGCGCAAAAAAAAGTACCAACCCAAGCACAACACAATCGGTAATAAAAAAAGAAGTCTGAACATTATTCGGCCTTTTTGGTGCTAATTATTGCTTAATCATAAACATGTGACGATAAATTGGAACAAAATTGTTATAAAAATTCATTTAAATATTTTATAACTAGAAATTAATTTATTAATACTTTTTGAGTACTTAGGTCAATATTCAGCGTTTATAAATATTCACTCGTGTTCATATTTGTACCGAGTATGTAATTAGTTATTTAACCAAAGTGTTAATAGTATATAATGTATCCAAGAATGAGACGGGCAAAATTTCATTCTCAATAAAAACAAATCTTTACCACATTATTAGCGTAGTTTTTTAGCTATATTGGTGGAGTGAGTAGCAACACATGCTTTGTTAAGCAATAGCTTGCTATTGAAAATATGGTATGACTGCTTACTTGCCTACAGCTATTGATAGAGACTACTGCTTTAATAGGTACGTCAAATCATCTAGTAGGAGATGTAAAATGATGGGCAAAACAGTTTCTTCTGAAGAAAATGCAAAGCTAACAAAGTGGCTTAAAAGTAAGCGCCACGAAAAGGGTCATACAATGCGAAGCCTAGCACAAGTGCTGGGAACGCCTCATTCGTTTATCGGCAAGATTGAAAATCAAGAACGCCGTTTAGATGTGATTGAGTTTGTTCGTTATTGTACAGCTCTAGAAGTTGATCCACATGAAGCACTTAGCTTGCTAAAAGTAGATTAACTCAAACATTGCTTAGTACACTTTAAGGGGCACTTGATAGTGCTAAGCAATATGTTAATGCAGGGATGCATTAAATATTTTTATGATAATTTTTCTCAAGCTCATATAGTTTATGCCTAATCAGGTATAAAAATATCAGCGAAGGTATAACCATCAAGGCTGTTAAAACAAAGAACAGCGACCAATTTCCCATTAACCAATCATCAATTACTACACCACTGTAGCTCGAAAGTAACGTTCGTCCTAAATTCCCTAATGACGCCAGTAATGCATAGTGTGTTGCACTAAATGCTCTATCGCATAGCATCGAAATAAAGGCCACCATAGCGACCAGCGACCATGCTTGCGTAAACCCATCAATAACAATAGCAAAGGCATACAGTCTTAAATCAGGGCCAACTAAAGCAATCCACGAAAAGGCTAAGTTTGAGGCCGCCATCGCAATGCCACTAACAAACAAACCCTTAACAATGCCATATTTTTGATTAAATAAACTGCCAACAAAGGTAAATATGATTGTAAGTACGGCAGTACCTACCTTTGAGAATGTAGCTATATCGCTATTGCTAAAACCAATTTCTTTATAAAAAACAATCGACATTCGCCCTAAAAACGCTTCGCCTATTTTAAATAAAAAAATAAACGCAAGTAATGCCAGTGCCGTTTTAACGCCATTTTTAGTAAAAAAAGCTCTAAAGGGATCAATAACGGTTACCGCGAGCCACGCAACAGTTTTTGTAAGAGGGGTTTGTTTTGTAGAGGACAGTTTTTCAAGGTACACACGTTCAAGCTCGGCATGTACCGCTTCTCTATTTGATTCAGGTTCTTTTGCAAACAATGCTCCACTCATTAGCAGCAGCATTACAGCAGCTAAAAAGTAATAAATTTGTGGCCAGTCGAGCGAGGGGATATCAGCCATATAAAATGGAATTGCACCTAAAAGCGCATAACCTGTCCACCAACCAGATGTTGCCATAGCGGCTGCCGCTGTTGCTTTGTGAGATTCGTTTGCTTTAAGTGTGTCTATTCTGAATGCATCAATAGCAATGTCTTGCGTTGCAGAAGCAATGGCGATTAACAAACAAATTGCAGCAACAATTGCTAAATTAGCTTTTAAATCAAGCCCAGCTAATAATAAGGTGCCAATAAAAATAAAGCTCTGGCAAAATAGTATCCAACTACGACGTTGGCCTAGCCATTTATATAAAATAGGGAGTTTTGTACGATCGATTAAAGGCGACCATAAAAAATTTATACTGTAAGCGCCAAATACAATGCCGAATAGGCCAATCATGCTGCGGCTTAGCCCTTCATCCTTTAGCCAAGCCGACATAACAGAGCCAATTAATACCCACGGAAAACCGCTACTCATACCAAATATAAAAATATGGATTAAGCGTTTGTCTTTAAAGTAAGAAAAATATTCGCTAATAGAGAGAGATTTGCTCATAGGGCCTTCATTGGCTTTGATGCAGAGCAGCTAAGCTGCTCTTAAATAAATTACAGTGGAACTTGTTCAAGCATTTTAATATTTAAGATGATCACCGGTTTTTTAGGAACAAAATCGTAACCAATCTTTTCATTAAACCCTGTTTCAACAGCCATGATCTTATCAAGGGTATCGTAGCCATCCATTACATTACCAAATACTGCAAAACCCCAATCTTTCCCTGGATTTAAGTGATCGTTGTTATCCATATTAAAAAAGAATTGGCGTGTTCCTGAGTGCGGTTCACGGTCTTGATACGCCATAGCAATGCTGTACATATCATTTTTTAAACCATTGCCGCTTTCATTAAAAATAGGGTCATTTTCGTGTAAGCCGTCGTAATCTTTATCGTAGCCACCACCTTGAATAACAAAGTCGCGGTCATTTTCCACATCGCGCTCAATACGATGAAAAACACTGCCTTGATAGCTCTTATCTGACACGTAAGTTAAAAAGTTATTGACCGTAATGGGGGCTTTTGAACGGTCCAGTTCAACAACAATACTGCCCATCGTTGTTACGATTTCGACGCGTGGAAAAATATTGTCTTTTTGCACAAAGCGGCCTTCTTGGGCTGCCAAGCTACTTACACTAAAAAATAGGCCTAAGCAGATTAAAAAAAGTCGTTTCATAGTTAACCTTCTAAAAATTCTATTAATTCAGGGTCAGATACAATGCGGGTAATAATTTGCTCAGTCAACTTATTGAGCTGACCTTCTATTTTTACTCGCTCGTGACTAAACGGACCTTCTAAATTAGCACTGCCTCTATACACTTTACTAAAATTACTTGAGGCGCGAATAACGCGCACGCCAAGCTCTATATGGGCTTCGCTGGTATGGCTCACTAGTTTTTCGGTTACCACCGCTTGTAGTGCATGAATATCTACTTCAAAGCGTACAGACGCTAAATTAGAAATACTGGCACCATTGCGGCTAAGGGCGCTGTCTAAAACACTTTTAACTGATTCAGTAAGGCCTTGGCTTGCAAAGGTTTTAGTTTTGTCTGATTCAATAAGTTTAAGTGTTGACGAATCGCCACGTAAATCAATTACACTGGTGCTTAAGCTACTATTTATAGTGCTTATTTGACCACTTTTATAAACAGGATTGAGTATTACTTGGCTAGGCTGATTAGCGCAGCCACCAAGTAGTAGCAATACACAACACCCAATTATAATGTTTGTTAATTTCATTTATAGCATTCCACTATTTTTAGTTGCACTTAGAACGACAAACTTTTTGTTTGAGCCTAACAACTTACAGTTTCCGAACATACGGTTTAATTTATCGTGATAATCTAAATGACGATTACCAATAATACGCAGCTCGCCGCCTTCTTTTAAAGTATCTTTTGCTTGTTTAAACATTTGCCAAGCAATGTGATCGGTAACAGCTTGAGCTTGGTGAAATGGAGGATTACAAAGCACCATATCCACACTGTCTCTTTCAAAGCCTGTTAAACAATCGTTTTCGATGAACTCACAGTTATCAAACTTATCGCCTAGGTTAATTTCTACATTTAACCGGGCTGACTCTACTGCCATGTAAGACTCATCAACAAAGGTAATTGATGCATTAGGGCAACGAGCAAGCGTCATTAATCCAACAACGCCGTTACCACAGCCTAAATCAATAATGCTTTTAGCTTTAGGTGTTTCTGGTAAGTAGTTAAAAAAGAAGCGCGCACCAATATCTAACGAATCACGCGAAAACACATTTGCATGATTTGTTATATTAAACTCAGTACCTTCAAGCTCCCATGTTATAGGGAAGTCTGCTGCTTTATATCCGCCTTTAGCTGTGCTTAATATAAGGCGAGACTTTTTAACTGCTAGGCTTGTTGTTGTTTCACCAATAAATTGCTCAAATGATTTTATTGTTGAATTATGAATTTCTTTTGTTTTACCTGCCGCAATTACTGGTGTACCAGGCGCAAGTACTTCACTAAGTTCACTTAATTGGAACTGTAAAAAACCCACATTACGAGGGATTTTAATAAGTACTAAATCAACGTCTTCTGGTAATGCCGACAAACTATCTACTTGTGTAAAATCTGTAGTAGGCAATTTGTTTTCTTGTAAGTTATAAGCCGCAGCTTGGTGGCTAATATAAGAATCATTAACTGAACAAACCGTTAACTTATTAAAATAACAAGCAAGTGCACCAAAGCTATCGTTTAGAATAAGCAATGAGCGACAATCAGGGTGATGTTCGTTAACATAATTGATAAGGTACTCATCTGCCGAATCCCAAGCTTGTAAGCTGCGGTTTTTTTGATCCAATGGAAAGCGTTCAAGAGTAAAGGTTTTATCGCCTAGCTGGGCTTGCGTCGTCATAATGGTTCGTTGATCAGTAATCTAATGTAGGTAAATTCTAACATGCAACGGCAAAACGCCAACCCCCAACAGTTACCAAATGGCTTTTCTTATCAAAGTAGGGCACTTAGTGCGCAAAAAAGCCTCGATCTGTTTTATTATTTGCAGAAAAACCTACATTGGCAACAGCCCGATGTAACCGTTTATGGCAAAACAGGACCCATTCCACGACTTCAATGCTTCATGAGCGATTTAAATATTGAATACGGCTATTCAAGTAGTAAGCAAATAGTAGAACCGTGGGATGAGTTTCTACTTAATATGCGAAAGCGATTAGAAGCACATTTAAATCAGCCTCTAAACTCACTACTGGTTAATTATTACCGAGACGGAAATGATACGATGGGGTGGCACAGTGATGATGAAATAGAGCTTGGTGATAAACCAACAATTGTATGTGTGTCGCTAGGAGCTGATAGGGTTTTAAAGTTAAAGCACAAAGCGAGTAATAAAGTGACTGATTTAAAGTTACAAAGCGGTAGTTGCCTAATAATGAATGGAGACAGTCAACGAGATTATCAACATGCAATACCCAAGCAAACAACGCTTGCGCACCCGCGAATAAGTTTAACTTACCGATTTATTAAGCACATTAAGCAAAAGCAATTTAGTTAGTTAATTTAACTTGTTATAGTAAGCCTATTAATTAGCTAATTAAAATGGTCTTTTATGTCAATGCAGCAACAGATCCAAGAAAAAATAAGCAGCGCCATTGCGTGTAAACATTTAAACGTAATCAATGAAAGTCATATGCACAGTGCCGGTACTGAGTCGCATTTTAAAGTTATAGTGGTTAGCGAAGAGTTCGCGGGTAAGCGCTTATTACAACGCCATCGTGAAATTAACGAAATTTTAAAAGATGAATTAGCAAATCATATTCATGCACTCGCTATTCATACATATACACCAGACGAATATACAGAGCAGGGCGGTGAAGCGCCTGATTCTCCTAATTGTATGGGCGGCTCAAAGCTTAACTAAAATAAATAGGGAATTTAGTCGGTGTTTAACTGATCAGATCAGTGTTTTTAGTATTAGCCTTTAAACTAGCGCTAATTTTTATTGTAAAAGATATAGGATGATCAATGGTCATTAAGCCTAAAATTCGTGGATTTATCTGCACAAACGCACACCCAGCTGGTTGTGCAGAGCATGTTAAAGAACAAATTAACTATGTAAAACAACAGGGTGCATTAAAAAGCGCACCAAAAAATGTATTAGTTATTGGCGCATCAACAGGCTACGGCTTGGCATCGCGCATTACTGCTGCGTTTGGTGGTGGTGCTAAAACATTAGGTATTTTCTTTGAAAAAGAGGGTACAGAGCGTAAAACAGGTTCTGCTGGTTGGTACAATACCGCTGCTTTTCAAGATGCAGCAGACGAAGCGGGCCTTTGGTCTAAAAATATTAATGGCGATGCGTTTTCTAACGAAATCAAGCAAAAAGCAATCGACACCATTAAAGCTGACTTGGGCAAAGTAGATTGTATTATTTACAGCTTAGCGTCTCCTCGTCGTACTGATCCAAATACCGGTGAAGTGTTTTCTTCTACACTTAAGCCAATTGGTAATGCCGTAACAACAAAAAACTTAAATACATCAAAGCGTGAAATTGATGAAATTACGGTTGAAGCTGCAAATCAAGACGATATCGACAATACCATTAAAGTAATGGGTGGTGAAGATTGGGAAATGTGGATAGACGCATTAAAAGAAGCAGATGTATTAGCCGATAACTTTAAAACGACTGCGTACACTTATATTGGTAAAGAGTTAACATGGCCAATATACGGACACGCGACTATTGGTAAGGCTAAAGAAGACTTAGACCGTGCAACGGCTGCTATTAAAGAATCAACAAAAAATTTAAAGGGTGAGGCGTATGTTTCATCACTTAATGCAGTAGTAACCCAAGCAAGTTCTGCTATTCCTATAATGCCGTTATATATTTCTGCTTTATTTAAAGTTATGAAAGCAGATGGCACATACGAAGGCACTATTGAGCAAATTCACGCATTATTTAGTGAAAACTTGTATGGTGAATCGCCTCGTTTTGACGACGGCGGGCATTTATTCCAAAACTACAAAGAGCTAGAGGACGATGTGCAAGCACGCGTTCAAGCTGTATGGGATAGTGTTGATACAAGCAGCCTTGATGAGCTAACAGACTATGTTGGTTACCATAATGAGTTTTTACGCTTATTTGGTTTTGGTATAGACGGTGTTGACTACGAGCAAGACATAGGTTCAGTTAAGCCAATTGCTAATATGATTGACTAACAGAGCTTAGGGCCTGTTTATCTTTCGAGGTTAAATTTGCAGCAGTCTGTTTGGTATTTAGGCAAGGCAGAGCCTACGTAGTGTGGTTATTCCCCATAAATGGGCGATAACGTGGAATAAATGCCAAACATGCGCTGCCCAAAGGGTTCTGCCTAGGGGCTATTTACTCTTTGTTGCTCGGTTTTTACTTAGCCCACTAGGTTACAAACCTCACGCCGCGATTAAATAGCCCCTAGATTGAACAAATTTTAATCCTGAAAGGTCAACAGGTCCTAGGTATTAAAGCCGCTATAGCGGCTTTTTTATATTATGCGATTTGTTTAATTTACGATGAAATCAGGAACAATAATTGCTTAGGCTACCACTTTGGTCTAACTTGATTTTAATTAAAGTCACTTAACAAAACCAAATAAGTGTTTCTGTCGTATAATTTTTATAAATACACTCGCATAGTCATCTAAAATGATGTTAAAATCTCGACAATATGTGATGAGTTTTACTACGTTGCTTGTTTGATATTTCTAGCAAGCTGCTCTTTTGTACCTTGATATAACTTGGAATAACTCAAATGGCGACGTGGTTGATACGATTTTTCAGTTTCTTTCCTTTAATGTAATGCAAGTGCGTATGATCAATATAAAAAAAGGTCTGGATTTACCCTTAGAGGGCTCGCCACAGCAAGTTATACATGACGGTTCTGCTGTCAAACGTGTAGCTGTGCTTGGTGAAGAGTTTATCGGTATGCGTCCAACCATGCATGTTCGTGTGGATGACCAAGTCAAAAAAGGCCAGGTACTTTTTGAAGATAAAAAGAACCCAGGCGTCCTATTTACTGCTCCAGCTTCTGGCACAGTAAAAGAAATAAATCGTGGTGCTAAACGTGTGCTGCAATCTGTTGTTATTGAAGTTAACGGCAGTGAGCAAATCACCTTTGACTCTTTCAAAGCAGACGAGCTTGCGAGCTTAGAGCGTGAAAAAGCCAAAGAAGTACTTATCCAGTCTGGTCAATGGACAGCACTTCGTGTTCGCCCATTCAGCAAAGTAGCGGCTGTGGATGCAAATCCTAGTTCTATTTTTGTGACCGCAACTGACACAAACCCATTAGCTGCAGATCCTGCAGTAATAATTGCCGAAAATGCGCAAGCATTTGAAGCGGGTCTTGCTGTTATTTCGCGTTTGACCGATGGCAAAGTATTTGTGTGTAAAAAAGCAGGTAGCCAAGTTCCTAGCTCATCTATAGCTCAAGTAGAAGTACATGAGTTTGGTGGTGTGCATCCGGCTGGCCTCGTTGGCACTCATATCCATCATCTTGATGCAGTTTCTGTTAGCAAACAAGTTTGGCATATTGGTTACCAAGACGTTATTGCGTATGGTCACTTATTCCTTACTGGTGAAATTTACACAAATCGTGTTATTTCGCTTGCAGGTCCTCGCGTTAAAAACCCACGTTTAGTGAAAACACAACTAGGTGCTTCATTGGATGATTTAGTGGCTGGTGAGCTAGAAGACGGAGATAACCGTGTTATTTCTGGTTCTGTTCTATCAGGTTCTATTTCAAACGGTGTTCATGCATTCTTAGGTCGTTACCACGTTCAAGTATCTGTTTTACTTGAAGGTCGCGAAAAAGAATTGTTTGGCTGGATTGCACCAGGTAGTGATAAATTCTCTGTAACGCGTACATTCCTTTCTCACCTTGCGCCGAGTCGTTTATTTAAAATGACAACGTCAACAGGTGGTTCAAAACGTGCCATGGTACCAATTGGTAGCTACGAGCGCGTAATGCCGCTGGATATTTTGCCTACTCTATTATTACGTGACTTAATTGCGCGTGATTTAGACAGTGCAATTTCATTAGGCGCGCTTGAACTTGATGAAGAAGATTTAGCGTTATGTACCTTCGTTTGTCCTGGCAAATACGAGTATGGTTCTATCCTACGCGATTGCTTAACTACGATCGAGAAGGAAGGCTAGAGAGATGGGTTTAAAAAAATATCTAGAAGATATCGAGCCAAATTTTGAAGCCGGTGGTAAATATGAAAAATTTTATGCTCTGTATGAAGCAGCTGCAACTATTTTTTATACACCAGGCTACGTAAATAAAGGCGCGACACACGTACGCGATAACATCGACCTAAAACGCATGATGATTTTAGTGTGGATGGCGACGTTCCCAGCTATGTTTTTTGGTATGTTCAATATCGGCCATCAGGCCGCAGGTGCTTTAGCACAAGGTTTTGAACTAGCAAACACGTGGCAAGTTGGTTTGTTCCAGTTATTCGGTGGTGAATTAACCGCTGATGCAGGCTGGGGCGCTAAGATGTTCTATGGAGCATGTTTCTTCCTACCTATCTACGCGGTAACATTTGCAGTTGGTGGCTTTTGGGAAGTAATATTTGCTTCTGTGCGTAAGCATGAAATTAACGAAGGTTTCTTCGTTACTTCAGTGCTATTTGCACTTATTTTGCCAGCAACGATTCCTTTATGGCAAGTTGCGTTAGGTATTACGTTTGGTGTAGTTATCGCTAAAGAAATCTTTGGTGGTACTGGCCGTAACTTCTTAAACCCTGCTTTAGCCGGCCGTGCATTTTTGTTCTTTGCATACCCAGCTCAAATCTCAGGTGACACAGTATGGACAGCAGTAGATTCGTTCTCTGGTGCAACTATGCTAGGCCAAGCATTTGCTGGCACACTTGATTTTGCAAACATGGAATTATGGTGGAATGCGTTTTACGGTTTCATTCAAGGTTCTGTAGGTGAAACATCTACACTTGCATTATTAGTAGGTGGTTTGTTCTTAATTTACGTTCGTATCGCTTCTTGGCGCATCGTACTAGGTGTATTCCTAGGTATGGTAGCAACTGCATTTTTACTAAATGCTGTTGGCTCAGAAACTAACCCTGTATTTGCAATGCCTTGGTATTGGCATTTAGTACTTGGTGGCTTTGCGTTCGGTATGTTCTTTATGGCTACTGACCCTGTATCAGCTGCATTTACTGACAAAGGTAAATTAGCATATGGTCTATTAATTGGCTTTATGGTGGTTATGATACGTGTTGTGAATCCTGCTTTCCCAGAAGGTATGATGCTAGCAATCTTATTTGCTAACTTATTCGCTCCACTGTTCGATCACTTTGTAGTGCAGGCTAATATTAAGCGGAGGTTGGCACGTAATGTCTAGTAATAACGAATCAATCGGTAAAACGTTATCAGTTGTTGTCGCACTATGTTTAGTGTGTGCAATCATTGTATCGTTTGCTTCTGTACAGCTTCGTCCTTTACAGCAAGCTAATAAAGAAAAAGATATTCAAAGTAATATCTTGGCTGCTGCGGGTATCGATAAAGTTGAAAATGTTTTAGAAACATTTGATGCAAAAATCGAAGCGCGCGTTGTAAACATGACTACAGGTGAGTTTGTAGATACAGACCCAACAATCTTTGACTTTGAAAAAAGCAAATATGATGCAGCGCTAAGTGTTTCTCTTAAAGAGAAAGGCGTTAAAGATATTGCTGGTATTCAACGTGTGACTAAAGAGTCGCCGGTGTATATCTCTAAAAAAGAAGATGGTTCAGTTGATGCAATTATTCTTCCTATCCAAGGCTACGGTTTATGGGGCTTAATGTACGGTTTTATCTCGCTTGAAAGCGATGCTGAAACTGTTAAGAGCATTATCTTTTACAAGCATAATGAAACCCCTGGTCTAGGTGGCGAAATTCAGAATCCACAGTGGACGGCTACATGGGAAGGTAAAGAACTTCCAATTCAAATTGTTAAAGGTACTGCGGGCAATGATGAGCATAAGATCGATGGTCTTTCAGGTGCTACATTAACGTCTAACGGTGTTGATCATGCAGTTGATTTTTGGACTGGCGAAAATGGCTTTGGCCCTTTCCTTGCGAAAGTACGTAAAGGAGCATTGAAATAATGGCTGATACTAAAGAAATGAAGGCGGTCCTATTTGGTCCGGTTTTAGCTAACAACCCAATCGCACTACAAGTACTTGGTATTTGTTCAGCGCTAGCGGTAACGTCTAGCTTAAAAAATGCGTTAATCATGTCAATTGCATTGACACTAGTAACAGCGTTTTCGAGCTTCTTTATCTCGCTTATTCGTAACCAGATCCCATCATCTGTTCGTATCATCGTACAAATGACAATTATTGCATCATTGGTAATCGTTGTTGACCAAGTATTACAGGCATTCTCTTACGCTACGGCAAAAGAGCTTTCTGTATTCGTTGGTCTAATCATTACTAACTGTATCGTAATGGGTCGTGCTGAAGCATATGCGATGAAGTCGCCACCAATTATGTCTTTCCTTGACGGTATTGGTAATGGCTTAGGCTATTCTGTAGTACTACTTACTGTTGGTTTCATTCGTGAGCTATTCGGTAAGGGTTCACTATTCGGTGTTGATATTATCCCATTAGTACAAGATGGCGGTTGGTATCAGCCTATGGGTCTATTGATCTTACCACCGAGTGCATTCTTCATCATTGGTTTATTCATATGGGTACTTCGTACTTATAAGAAAGACCAAGTAGAAGCTAAAGCGTAAGGGGCAAATAGTGGAACATTATATTAGTTTATTTGTAAAAGCCGTTTTTATTGAGAACTTAGCGTTGTCATTCTTCTTAGGCATGTGTACTTTTTTAGCAGTATCTAAAAAAGTAACTACATCAATTGGCCTAGGTATAGCGGTTATAGTTGTATTGGGTATTTCTGTACCTGTTAACAACTTGGTTTACCATGCGGTACTTGCACCAGGTTCACTTACTTGGTTAGGTTACCCGGATGCGGATCTTAGCTTTTTACGTTTCTTAACTTTCATTGGTGTTATTGCAGCACTTGTGCAAATTCTTGAAATGGCATTAGATAAGTTTTTCCCTGCACTATACAACGCATTAGGTATCTTCTTGCCACTTATCACAGTTAACTGTGCAATATTTGGTGCGGTATCTTTCATGGTTGAGCGTAACTATGACTTCGGCGAGTCTGTTGTTTATGGTATTGGCGCTGGTGTTGGTTGGGCACTTGCAATTACATTACTTGCAGGTATCCGTGAGAAACTGAAATATTCAGACGTGCCAGACGGCTTACGTGGTTTAGGTATTACCTTCATCACTGTTGGTTTAATGGGACTTGGCTTTATGTCATTCTCTGGTATTTCACTGTAAAGGGTAGCGAGGATAAATCATGGATTATCAGATTTTCTTAGGCGTTGGTGTTTTCATCGCTATCGTTGTACTACTAGTTTTAGTGATCATTGGTGCTAAATCTCAGTTAGTTGCAAGCGGTGACATCATCATCGGTATTAATGGCGATAAAGACAAAGCCATTACTACATCAGCAGGTAATAAGCTTTTAAGTGCATTATCTGAGTCAGGTATTTTCGTATCATCTGCTTGTGGTGGCGGTGGCTCTTGTGGTCAGTGTCGTGTTCACATTAAAGAAGGTGGCGGCGATATCTTGCCAACTGAACTTGATCACATATCTAAAGGTGAAGCCCGTGAAGGCTGTCGTTTAGCGTGTCAGGTAAATGTTAAAAACGACATGGAAATTGAACTTGAAGAGTCAATTTTCGGTGTTAAAAAATGGGATTGTGAAGTTATCTCTAACGATAACAAAGCAACGTTCATTAAAGAACTTAAACTGCAAATCCCTGGTGATGAGTCAGTGCCTTTCCGTGCGGGTGGTTACATCCAAATTGAAGCGCCACCTCACCATGTTAAATATGCAGATTTTGATGTTCCTGAAGAATATCGTGGCGACTGGAACCATTTTGGTTTCTTCGATCTGGAGTCAAAAGTAGACGAAGAAACTATTCGTGCATACTCAATGGCTAACTACCCAGAAGAAGAAGGCATCATTATGCTTAACGTGCGTATTGCTGCTCCGCCTCCGAGAAACCTAAGCTTGCCATGTGGTAAAATGTCTTCGTACATTTGGTCACTTACAAAAGGCGACAAGGTAACTATTTCAGGTCCATTTGGTGAGTTCTTTGCTAAAGACACAGATGCAGAAATGATCTTTGTTGGTGGTGGTGCTGGTATGGCGCCAATGCGTTCACATATCTTTGACCAACTTAAACGTTTGAACTCTAAACGTAAGATGAGCTTTTGGTATGGTGCACGTTCTGAACGTGAAATGTTCTACGTAGAAGATTTTGACGGCCTAGCCGCTGAAAATCCTAACTTCGTATGGCATACAGCGCTTTCAGATCCACAACCTGAAGATAACTGGGAAGGCTATACTGGCTTTATCCATAACGTGTTATTTGAGAACTATCTTAAAGATCACGAAGCGCCGGAAGATTGTGAGTACTACATGTGTGGTCCTCCAATGATGAACGCGGCAGTTATTACTATGCTTAAAGATTTAGGTGTTGAAGACGAAAATATCTTATTAGATGATTTTGGTGGCTAACACTAATACCAAAACAGTTTAGTTTTGGTTAAAATACCAGCCTCGTAGCACTTGTGTTACGAGGCTTTTTTTATTCTTTAATTTTATCAATCTATTAAGTAGAGCTGTTATGAATCGAGTAAGTACTTCACAAGGCATAATGGCCTTTTTACTAATCACACTGACCTTATTACTGTCTGGGTGTGGTGAAAAACCAGAGTCGAGGGAAACCTTTTTAGAAGGTAAGACTATGGGAACCACTTATCATATTAAATATTATGATGAGCAAACCCAGCTATCGGCCTCACAATTACAGCTGCAAATAGACGCTGTTTTAAAAGATGTAAATCAGTCTATGTCTACTTATATAGAAGACTCTGAAATAAATACATTTAACAGATTACCTGCAAATCAAGTGATGCCAATTAGCGAAGATTTTAGGGCTGTTATAAGCGAATCTATTCGCTTAGGTGAATCAACTAAAACACTTGATGTAACCATGGGACCTCTCATTGACTTATGGGGCTTTGGTCCTGATAAAAAACCAACCAATCGCCCAACAGATGAAGAGCTTGCTTCAATGGTTGAAAAAATAGGTATTGATAAGCTTATTTTAAATGGACAGGGTTTAGCTAAAACAGTTAATGGGTTAGAGCTTTCGTTTTCAGCAACGGCTAAAGGCTACGGTATCGACAAAGTAGCGCAGCTATTAGAAAGCCACAGTATTACTAACTACATGGTTGAGATTGGTGGTGAGCTACGTATAGCGGGTGAAAAGCCAAATAACCAGGATTGGAAAATTGCGATAGAACAACCAGATGCACAACCTGGAGAGCGTAAAGTACACCGTGTTTTATCACCAGGTACAAGTGGGATCGCAACATCAGGTGATTACCGTATTTTTTATAAAATGGATGGGGAGATCTATACTCATTTAATTGACCCTGTAACCGGCATGCCTATTAAGCACGACTTAGTGTCGGTAACTGTGCTTCATCCAAGCGCTATGACAGCAGATGGTTTAGCGACTGCTCTTACTGTGATGGGTATGGAGAAAGCTCAGGCATATGCTCAGCAGCACGATTTGCCAGTGTATTTAATAGGTAAATCAGAAGAGGGTTTAGTTACTTATTCAAGCCCTGCATTTAAACCTTATTTATAGTATGGTGCAGCCTTGTTTATTTCCAGATTATTTGGGTATATAATAACACTTGCTCAAAAATGTTTGAGTTTAATTAATTGCTGATCAATAGGGGCTAAGCAATGTCACTTTTTCTTCTTACTTTTGGCTTACTAATTTTAATAGTGTCGGCAATGGCCGTTGGTATGATCGTGCAAAAAAAATCTATGGCAAGTAGCTGTGGTGGTTTAGGTTCGGTTGGTATTGATAAAGCCTGTGATTGCGATGATCCATGTGATAAACGCAAAAACCGTTTAGCTAAAGAGCAAGCCTGGAAAGAAAATCAAATTATTTAAGTTCTCTTAAATATTAAAAAGCGCTTTATAGCGCTTTTTTTGTGTCTGTAAAACCTCTTATCTTTTTTATTTCATAAGTAATCCAATCTTAATGTATTAGACAAACGTCTATAGTTTAGTTTTTTTCACCTATTAGGTTTATTTTTCTCGTTTGTCAAATTGGAGCTAACACTCTAAAGTTTAATCATAGACACAGAGCAAGGCTCTAGTCATAAGCTTGAGGCAAAGTTGGTCTCGCTTAAAAGAATCTTTATATTGTGTGTGAAGATGTTGTCAGTGTGAAAGGCAACTCAAATTCGGTGGTGACTACATTTGAGTTGTTTTTATTTCCCTACAATGTCACCCAGTGTAAACCAAAAATCTTTATATTGTGTGTGAAGATGTTGTCAGTGTGAAAGGCAACTCAAATTCGGTGGTGACTGCATTTGAGTTGTTTTTATTTCCCTACAATGCCACGTAATGTAAACCAAGAATCTTTATATTGTGTGTGAAGATGTTGTCAGTGTGAAAGGCAACTCAAATTCGGTGGTGACTGCATTTGAGTTGTTTTTATTTCCCTACAATGCCACGTAATGTAAACCAAGAATCTTTATATTGTGTGTGAAGATGTTGTCAGTGTGAAAGGCAACTCAAATTCGGTGGTGACTGCATTTGAGTTGTTTTTATTTCCTTACAATGCCACGCAGTGTAAACAAAAAATCTTTATATTGTGTGTGAAGATGTTGTCAGTGTGAAAGGCAACTCAAATCCGGTGGTGACTGTATTTGAGTTGTTTTTATTTCCCTACAATGCCACGCAGTGTAAACCAAGAATCTTTATATTGTGTGTGAAGATGTTGTCAGTGTGAAAAGCGGCTCAATTTCGGTGGTGACTGAATTTAGGCTGTTTTTATTTGTGCGACACAATTATTATTCCTTCCAAAAAACCTATAATTTTATTAAATATACCTCTTTAAATTGTTTTTAATTTAAATTAACCCTATGTTTTTTAAGTTGTTATTTTTTATTAACAAAATAGCTTCTAAAGCTTAACTCAAATTTATTGTTTTTTAGTTGAACAGAAAATTCTCTTTGTTATACTCACGTTCGAACTTTCAGTAAGTTTTGAAAGTTTGATTGATACGGATCAATTTTCACAAGGTGAATTTGTGCTAACCGGATTTGATCGTATTCAGCACCTGATTTTTGGGCTTACAGCAGCAATGTTTTTCAAATTTTTCCATTGCTTTGTATTACTTTAATTTTGTTATAGTCATTTAAGTAGGTTAATGTCTTTGAACACACTTTCTTTACATCATACCAATACTGATCTCGCCCCAAGCGAGCCAGTTACGTGTGAACGCTTGAATAAAGCGGGTAAGGGCGTGTGTGTAGCTATAACTTTATTAGTGTTTAATACGGTCATGTTGTTAAGCGGTGCACTAGAGGATGCCTTCAAGCTTGAGGCGCTATTAAGTGATGGGTTTATTGTAGAGCCACTGTTACTTACTATTGCCGGATTTTTAGCTCATCCAATCATTTCAAGTCAGTTACTTATTGGCCTTTGTTGGTTATTGTTCCATATTTTTCCAGCGCGTCGTGCTGGAATTATCCTCCGTAAAGCAGCCTTTGCTTTTAGCGAGGCTAAAGTTCTTCAGCCAGTGCATGTTGCACATGGTTGTCGTGCTCCACCTAGCTTTACAGGTTGTCTGTAAGGCTGCATCTTGTTGCTGGTTTTAATTATTTGTTCTTGCTGTAAATAATTAAGGTTAGCTAAAACAAAGTAGCTCTGTGTTTTTTAAGCACACTTCAGCCAACCACCACTCACCCAAGTTAACTTTTATTACGTTATATAAATGCGTTTAGAAAGCTGGGTTTGTTGCTAGGTCATTAATGGCATGAGCTTTAGGTTTTGAATAGCCCCCTTATTTTTATAATTTAATTCTAGTTAACTTGGGTTTTTATTGAAAAATCGTTGCTTTGGTTTTTATGCAAAGCAGCAAACTGAAACTCTAGGTTTGTAGGATACTCCCTTGTTAATTCGTAACCTTTGTAATATTGCTTTAGCTAGTACCGTGCTGGCGTTGTCAGGCTGTAAAGGCGGGATACTCGATCCAAAAGGGCAGATAGGCATAGATGAGAAAAATTTAATTATCATCGCAACCGTGCTTATGTTGCTTGTAGTCGTTCCCGTTATTGTGATGACTTTGTATTTCGCATGGAAATATAGAGACACGCAAACTCATGAAATTTACGCTCCAAAATGGGCTCATTCAAATAAAATTGAAGCCGCAGTTTGGGCTGTTCCTATTGTTATTGTGATTATTTTAGGTGTTATTACCTGGGTGTCTACCCAAGAGCTAGACCCTTACAAACCCATTGAAGGTAAAGGTAAGCATCTTACTGTTGAAGTGGTGTCATTAAATTGGAAGTGGCTATTTATTTATCCTGAGCAAGGTATTGCTACGGTTAATGAATTAGTGTTTCCGGCAAATGTACCTGTTGAATATAAAATCACGTCAGAGAGCACAATGAATTCATTTTTTATTCCGCAATTGGGTAGTCAAATATACTCAATGGCTGGGATGGAAACCAAGCTTCACTTAATTGCAAATGAGCCAGGTACGTTTAAAGGTTTCTCAGCAAATTACAGTGGTGCAGGTTTTACTGGTATGAAGTTTAATGCCATTGCTACCCCTACTCAAGCTGGTTTTGATAAGTGGGTGAGTGATGTAAAAGCGAATTCAAGCGCTAATAATCTGACTCATGCAAATTATGTTGAGCTTGCAAAAGCGAGCGAAAATAATCCTGTTGCTTATTACGGTAAAGTTGAAGACAGCTTATTTCATACCATTATCATGAAATATATGCAGGCGCATGGCGATATGAATAAAAAGCACAATGCGATGAGCGAACATGGCGAGATGGGTATGCAACATCACGCAATGGACAAACATTCAGCGAAACCATCACACAGCCAGGACGAGGAATAATAATGTCGTTTTTAGGTAAACTTTCACTCGATGCAATACCGTTTCACGAGCCGATTCTTGTGTTTACGATGGCAGCTATTTTAATAGCTGCAATTGTTATTACTGCGCTAATTACAAAGCATAAAAAATGGGGCGTGCTTTGGCGCGACTGGATCACATCTGTGGATCATAAGCGCTTAGGCGTAATGTATATTATTTTAGCTTTAGTAATGCTGTTTCGTGGGTTTTCTGATGCAATAATGATGCGTACTCAGTTAGCACTTGCTACTAGTGGCGCGCCCGGTTATTTACCACCAGAGCACTACGACCAAATATTTACAGCTCACGGCGTAATTATGATCATATTTATGGCGATGCCATTTATGATTGGTTTAATGAACATTGTACTACCACTGCAAATTGGTGCTCGCGATGTTGCCTTTCCATTTTTAAACAATTTAAGTTTTTGGTTAACTACCGGTGGTGCTATTTTAATTAATATGTCGCTGGTTTTTGGTGAGTTTGCTAAAACAGGTTGGGTGGCGTATCCGCCACTTTCGGAGCTGACCTTTAGCCCTGGGGTGGGGGTCGACTATTATATTTGGGCTTTGCAAATATCCGGTCTTGGAACACTCTTAACTGCAGTAAACTTTTTAGCGACCGTTATCAAAATGCGTGCACCAGGCATGACCTTAATGAAAATGCCAATTTTCACATGGACATGTACGTGGGCAAACATCTTAATTGCAGCATCATTCCCAATTTTAACCGCAATGCTTACTATGTTAACGCTTGACCGTTATCTCGATTTCCATTTCTTTACCAATGAATTGGGCGGTAACGCCATGATGTACATCAACCTGTTTTGGGCATGGGGTCATCCTGAGGTATATATTTTAGTATTACCGGCGTTTGGTGTTTTTTCTGAGATTATTTCGACATTTGCAGGTAAGCGTTTATTTGGTTATAAATCGATGGTTTACGCCAGCGGTGCAATCTCTATTTTAGGGTTTATTGTTTGGTTACATCACTTCTTCACAATGGGCTCAAGTGCTAACGTTAACGCGTTCTTTGGGGTAATGACCATGGTTATTGCCGTACCAACAGGCGTTAAGTTGTTTAACTGGCTATTTACTATTTACCGAGGTCGTTTACGTATAACCGTTCCGGTACTTTGGACACTTGGTTTTATGGTTACCTTTACC
Source organism: Pseudoalteromonas sp. SWXJZ10B (assembly GCF_015864475.1). Lineage (NCBI taxonomy): Bacteria > Pseudomonadati > Pseudomonadota > Gammaproteobacteria > Alteromonadales > Pseudoalteromonadaceae > Pseudoalteromonas > Pseudoalteromonas sp. SWXJZ10B. The sequence goes on along the minus strand of NZ_JADYXD010000008.1, from coordinate 123,566 downwards.
GTAGGCGGCATGACTGGCGTATTACTTGCTATTCCTGGTGCCGATTACGTACTGCATAATAGCTTATTCTTAATTGCACATTTTCATAATACAATTATCGGTGGTGCTGTATTTGGCTACCTAGCAGGTTTTGTATTTTGGTTCCCTAAAGCGATGGGCTTCAAGCTTAACGAAAAATGGGGCAAGGCATCATTTTGGTGTTGGATTATCGGTTTCTTCGTTGCATTTATGCCGTTGTATGTACTTGGTTTCTTAGGTATGACACGTCGTTTAAACCACACTAATAATCCTGATTGGAACATTTGGCTATACATTGCTGCAGGCGGTGCTGTCATTATTATGTTTGGTATTATTAGCCAAGCAGTTCAATTATATGTGAGCTTTAGAGACCGTGAAGCGCTTGACGATACAACAGGCGATCCGTGGAACGGACACACACTTGAGTGGGCAACAAGCTCACCTCCACAAGTGTATAACTTTGCTACCATTCCGCACATTGATGATATTGATGCATGGACCGACATGAAAGAAAAAGGTCAAGCTTACCAAGATAAGGCAAGCTACAGCCCTATTCATATGCCTAAAAATACATCAGCAGGCGTGCTAATGGCAGCAAGTTTAACCGCATTTTGTTTTGCGATGATCTGGCATATTTGGTGGTTAGCAGCTGTTGGTTTTATTGGCGCAATTGCTTTATTTATCAAACGTTGTTACGCCAGCGATGTTGATTACTATATACAACCTGATGAAATTGCACGAATTGAAGCAGCATACAATTCAAGTGGGAATAAGGAGCTAAAAGCGTGAGTACACTTTCTGCAAATTTAGAATCTGCAAATTTAGAGTCTGTATCTCACGATGATCATGCGCACGAGCATGATCATCACGATACATCGGGCGATACCGTATTCGGTTTTTGGTTATACCTAATGACCGATTGCTTATTATTTGCCTCATTTTTTGCAACCTACGCCGTGTTATTTATGAACACAGCCGGTGGTGTATCGGGTAAAGATATTTTTGAACTCGACTTTGTAGCAGTAGAAACAGCTGCACTACTTATTAGTAGTATTACCTTTGGTTTTGCCATGATTGCCGCTCAAGGGCAAAAAAAGGCGCTCACACTTACTTGGTTATTTATTACGTTTTGTTTAGGTGCTGTGTTTATTGGTATGGAAATATACGAATTTCATCACCTAATAGTGAACGGGCATGGTCCGCAACATAGTGCTTTTTTAACATCGTTTTTCTCATTAGTTGGCTTACATGGTTTACATGTAACAGCCGGTTTAATTTGGATGACCATAATGATGATAGAAGTTGCTAAACGCGGTCTAGGTAAAGCAACCGTAACGCGTTTAAGTTGCTTAAGCCTATTTTGGCACTTCTTAGACATTGTTTGGATTTGTGTATTTACCGTTGTTTATTTAATGGGAGCAATGTAATGAGCCACAGCGAAACGCATGCGTTAAAGCAAACGCACAGTGATCATCATGATGAATCTCATGGCAGTGTTAAAACTTACTTAATTGGCTTTGTGTTATCAGTAATTTTGACAGCCATTCCATTTTGGATGGTAATGGAAGGCGACTTCACAAAGGCAACAACGCTTTGGAGCATTGTTACTTTAGCAATCGTACAAATTTGGGTGCATTTAAAGTACTTTTTACACCTTAATTTTACGACCGAAGATGGCCGTGCAAGTACTTTCTCATTCCTATTCAGTGCTCTGATCATCGTAATGGTGGTTGGGTTATCTGTTTGGATCATTTATGAATCTAACGCAATGATGATGTACTAGGAGTTGAAGATGTTTCGTCGTTATTTATCAGTGACAAAGCCGGGTATTATTATGGGCAATTTGATCAGCGTAGCGGGCGGGTTTTTACTTGCCTCGCGCGGTGATATAAACCCATGGTTAATGATTGCTACATTAATTGGTTTGTCGCTAGTGGTTGCATCAGGTTGTGCTATCAATAATGTTATAGATAGAGACATAGATGTAGCCATGGCGCGTACTCGTACGCGAGTAACAGTAACAGGCGAAATGTCGGCCTTTGCTGCACTTAGTCACGGTATTTTATTGGGTGTTGTGGGCTTTGGTTTACTTATCGCCTATACCACTCAAGCCGCGGTATTTTTTGCAGCCTTTGGCTACGTAATTTATGTAGGGGTTTATAGCCTCTACATGAAGCGTAACTCAGTATATGGCACTTTTGTAGGTAGCCTTTCGGGCGCAGTACCACCAGTAGTCGGTTATTGCGCCGTAACAGGCCAGTTCGATATGGGCGCGTTAATACTGCTGGTTATGTTTAGCTTGTGGCAAATGCCGCACTCTTATGCCATCGCTATTTTTCGCTTTAAAGATTACCAAGCTGCAGGTATTCCAGTATTACCTGTAGCGCAAGGTATCGACAAAGCAAAACGCCACATTGTGCTTTATATTGCTGTATACGCGTTAGTTGTGATGTTACTGCCAATTACTGGCTACACAGGTGCTGCTTTTATGGCTGTTGCTTGTATTACCAGCTTTTGGTGGTTGCTAATGGCACTAAGAGGGTATCGTCGAAATATTGATGTAACCAGTTGGGCACGTAAAGTGTTCGCGTTTTCTATCATTAATATTACAGCGTTAAGTATTGCTATGGCTGTTGACTATCATAGCGTTGCTCCACAGCTATTAACACTTACCTAATTTAAAAACTTTAACATTCCAAAGTTAATCCAAAGGCTCGAAAGAGCCTTTTTTTATGCCTGAATATTGAAATTATTTAGCATTCGTATACTCGCTATTTTACTTTTTAAAATCATCAGCATTGTAATAAAGTGGTTTAAGGGTGCCGCAATTAATAAATTTATAAGTAAGCTCATTTTCAGCTGGGACACGTTTTGAGGTACGAAGCTTTTGCATACATGCATTAACTAAATCGACAAAAATAAGATGGTTATAGCTCGGCGCTTTTTGAATTTTATGAATATAAATACGCTCAGTACCGCTTAGTGTAATCATGTCGTAGTCTTGCCATTGCGATGATTCACTTAATTTTTTTAGTTCTCTGGCATACAGCTGCTTACTCAAGACCAACTCTTTTTTTGAATAAATTAAACTGCCACCTTGTTGATAATCACCCTCGTAAATATCGGCAATAATTGTAATTTCTTCACCACGCATTAAATGCTGAATATTAAACGCTTGTGGCTTTACGGTGATTAACTCGGCATTTCTAACAAAGCCTAAAAATGGAACATCGGGGTTTCCTATTTTATAAACAACTTGCACATCATTGGGTAAATTATAGGTGGGTAAATTCATTGCAATAATAGACGAGCCTTGATTAACCAAAGCCATAGGGTGCTCAGCATTGTAAGCGGGGTCTACCGGTGGAAGTTCTGCTTTTTCTTCTTCAGCTGCGGCAAAGCCACTTAAAGTAATTAGTAATAAAGTAAGTAGTAAGCGCATTATAATCTCAATTAATTTATGAGCTTAAATTGTAGTATAAAGTTTATATTACTTATATTTTTAAACTAAATTTAGACCTATATTATTGTTCAGATATGGAGTGCAACAATGTTCGTGCCTTTAAATGTAGGTTTGCGTCCTCTGGGTTTGACGTATTAGTCAGCCAAATTACATTACCTTCTTTATTTACAAACAATGTAGTAGGTGTGCCTCGTATACCTAATTGCTGTGCTGTTGCATCGGCTTTTACGGCTGTTTTAAAAGTATAACCTCTATCGCTAAGCGCTTTAGCGGGAGTAGCATCGTCATCCTCTTTAAAGCTCACGGCAATAACTTTTAAGCCCATATCATCAATTTTTTGAAGTGCTGGCTGAAGCTTTTTACAGTACGGACACCACGTTGCCCAAAAGTGTAAAACGTAAGGTTGACCTAATAAATCTTGAGTATTGAGTGCAGATCCATCGGCCATTTGTAAATTTAATGTAGGTAATTTAGGGTATGTTGCTTCTGAATTTTTATCTTGTGCGTAAGCTGTAAAACTTAATAAAATGAGTGTAATGGCAATAAAGAATTGTTTCATAATATGTTCGTTCTTATTTTACATATTAAATAAGAACGAGAATTTAACAATTTTATTTCAAACTAAAAGCGAGCGGCTTGCTCAACAACAATAGCATGGCGTTTAGCGAGGCGAAGATGGTCTTTATCGTAGCCACCACCTATTACTGTAGCAACGGGTGTATTGTGTTCAAGGCAGCGTTTTAGCACTAAATGGTCGCGCTTAACTATGCCATCCCAGCTTATATCTAATTTACCCAAGCCATCGCCTTGCCAAATATCAACGCCAGCATCGTAAAGTACCAAGCTTGGGTTTAGCTCTTTAAGTAAATAACTCAAGGTGTCGTCAACTACGGCAAGGTATTCGTCGTCTTTCATATTATCGGCTAAGCCAATATCTAAATCGCTAGCGGATTTTCTGAAAGGGAAGTTTTTTTCACAATGGATAGAGCAAGTATAAGCGTATGCTTGATGCTGTAACATTGCGGCTGTGCCATCACCTTGGTGCACGTCTAAATCAAAAATAAGTACGTTAGTTACTTCACCCGATTCAATTAAAGTTTGCGTGGTAAAGGCTAAATCGTTAACCATGCAGTAGCCTGAGCCAAAATCGGTATGCGCATGGTGTGTACCACCGGCTAAGTGGCAGGCTATACCATGTTTAAGTGCTAAACGAGCTGTTTGCAAAGTACCTTGAGGTGCTGTAAAGGTACGTGCCATAAGCTCTTTTGACCAAGGTAGGCCAATGCGACGCATTGCTTTTTCATCTAAGCGGTTATTCCACAAATCATGTATGTAATTTTCGCAGTGTATTAGCTCCAGTGGCTCTGGCGTGCCTAATATTGGCTCAACCAGGTTATCGCCAATCAAACCAAGCTTTGCTACATGCTGATATAAATGTGCAAACTTACTCATTGCAAAACGATGCTTTGGATCGAAATTAAACGAGTAGTTAGGGTGATACACCAAAGGTAAATGTGGATTTAAAGTCATGTTTGCACAAGTTAAAAAGTTTGCACTATGGTAATCAACTAATCCAAATGAGTCTATTCTTGTGTGTCGTGAATCAACATAGCGAGTTCGCGATGTAATAGTTCGTCATCAGCTAAGTTTAGCTCTATTAAACGCTTTAAATAAGTAATGCTGTCTATATCAATATGGTGGCACTTTAAACCAATATGATCCGCTTCTATATGGCACACCACAACCTCCATTTTTATTTCTATTTCGCTTTGAGGCAGCGAAAAACGCAGAACAGCTTGGCTATTTTGGTTGCCAATAAAAGCATCACATTTAGTGATTAATGCGCCATGCAAAGATACATCAAGTAATTTACATGGGTATTGGTGATCATTAAAAATCACTTGTGCATCGGTTGAAAATAAAACACGAGAAAACTGACGACGATTTTGCATAACCTAATTTAGCCTTACTATTTTTATAATAAATTAAGCATAGCGGGTAATTCTCTACATGCTAGCAGGATATGCTCCTGTAATGCTGGTGGCATAAAAAAGCCCCGCATAAATGCAGGGCTTAGTTTTACTGTAATAAATTAGCTACAGTAAATATTAACCAATTTTTTTGTACTTAATACGTTTAGGTTCAGTTGCTGCTGCACCTAGTGTCTTTTTAAGCCACTCTTCGTATTCAGTATAGTTACCATCAAAGAAGTTAATTTGACCTTCGTCGCGGTAATCTAAAATGTGCGTAGCAATACGGTCAAGGAACCAACGGTCATGCGAGATACACATTACGCAACCAGGGAACTCTAAAATAGCGTTCTCTAGCGCACGTAATGTTTCAACGTCCAAGTCATTGGTTGGCTCATCGAGTAGTAACACATTGCCGCCAGCTTTTAATAACTTAGCAAGGTGTAAACGGTTACGCTCACCACCTGATAGGTCTTTAACAAACTTTTGCTGATCGTTACCTTTAAAGTTAAAGCGACTTACATACGCACGACTTTGGAACTCAAAGTTACCAATTTTTAGTACGTCTTGGCCGTCTGATATTTCTTGGAAAACAGTTTTGCTTTCGTCCATACCGTCGCGGAACTGATCAACAGTAGCAAGGTGTACGCTTTCGCCAACGGTAATGCTACCGCTGTCTTGCTTTTGCTCACCACTGATCATTTTAAACAGCGTTGATTTACCCGCGCCATTGGCACCAATAATGCCCACAATGGCACCTTTTGGCATGCTAAAGCTTAAATCGTCAATTAAAACGCGATCGCCAAAACTCTTACGAAGATTCGTTACTTCAAGCACTTGATCGCCTAAGCGCGGGCCAGGTGGAATAAACATCTCGTTAGTTTCGTTACGTTTTTGGTAATCAGACTGCTGCATTTCAGTAAACTGAGCCATACGTGCTTTTGACTTAGCTTGGCGACCTTTAGGGTTTGAACGAACCCATTCAAGTTCTTGCGCAATTGATTTTTGACGTGCTTTTTCAGATTTTTGTTCTTGCTGTAAGCGCGCATCTTTTTGTTCAAGCCAAGAAGAGTAGTTACCTTCCCATGGAATACCTTCACCACGGTCAAGCTCTAATATCCAACCAGCTACATTATCAAGGAAGTAACGGTCATGCGTAACCGCCACAACAGTGCCTTCGTAATCGTGTAAAAAGCGCTCTAACCATGCAACCGACTCAGCATCCAAGTGGTTAGTAGGTTCATCGAGAATAAGCATGTCTGGTTTTTCAAGCAGTAATCGACATATAGCAACACGACGACGCTCACCACCTGAAAGGTGCTCAATTTTAGCATCCCATTCTGGCAGGCGAAGTGCATCAGCAGCACGCTCTAAAACGTTATCAATGTTGTGACCATCGTGCGCCTGAATAACAGCTTCAAGCTCGCCTTGCTCTTTTGCAAGTGCGTCAAAGTCAGCGTCTTCCATGGCGTATTCGTTATACACTTCGTCAAGACGTTTAAGTGCGTGTTTAACTTCGCCAACAGCTTCTTCAACAATTTCACGAACTGTTTTGCTTTCGTCTAAAACAGGCTCTTGCGGTAAATAACCAATTTTTGTACCAGGCTGAGGATGTGCATCACCTTCAAAATCTTGGTCAACACCGGCCATAATACGTAGTAACGTAGATTTACCAGAACCGTTTAAACCAAGCACACCAATTTTAGCGCCAGGAAAAAAATGTAACGAAATATCTTTTAAGATAGTGCGCTTAGGTGGCACAACCTTAGATACTCGACTCATCGAGAATATAAATTTATCAGGTAAAACCATGGAGGAAAGCCTTCAAATAATAATAAAAATTTCAATGTTGTATTGTAGTGGCTGACAGGTGAAACAGTCAACGAATGGCGGGTTTTAAAGCACTAAAGCATGCTTGTAAGTAAAGTATAAAATCATGAATAAATTTCATTTAGACATCTATACATCTAGAGGTTGATATTTTTTACTTTCAGTTCATAATTAAGCTTCGGTTTTTATGAGCAGGAGTAAAGTATGCCAATTACAGTAAAAGACGAGTTGCCGGCAATTGCACGTTTACGTCAAGAAAACGTATTTGTAATGCCTAAAACACGTGCAAAAACGCAAGAAATACGCCCAATGCGTTTGGCTATTTTAAACTTAATGCCTAATAAAGTAGAAACCGAAGTTCAGTTTATCCGCTTGCTTGCCAACTCGCCTTTGCAAGTAAACGTAGAGCTGCTGCGCCTCGACACTCACCGCAGTAGTAGCAACTCAGAAGAGCACCTTGATACCTTTTATCGTTATTTTTCTGAGGTTAAAGACAACAATTACGACGCATTAATAGTAACTGGCGCGCCACTTGCGCATTTAGAATACGACGATGTAGCGTATTGGGATGAGCTAAAGGTCATTATTGATTGGGCTGAGCAACACGTTACCTCTACGTTATTTTCGTGCTGGGCAGCACATGCAGCGCTATACCATCGTTACAATTTAAAGCGCGATTTAAAAGACGACAAACTGTGTGGCGTATTTACTCACCAATGTTACTTTGATCACGGCGCACTGACTCGCGGGTTCGACGACACCTTTTTAGTACCGCACTCACGCTATGGTCACATTGATATAAATAAAATAAACGCCTGCGATGAGCTAGTTGTACTGGCAGGTTCTGAGCGAGTAGGGGCTTACTTACTTAAAAATAAATCGGGTAGCCAAGTGTTTATAACCGGTCACCCTGAGTATGACGCCAACTCGCTAAAAGCAGAATACGACCGCGATTGTAAAAAAAGCCCTAATGCACCAAAACCCGAAAATTATTTTCCGGATGACGATGCAACCAAACAACCTTCAAAAACGTGGCAAAGCCATGCTTTTTTACTTTTTTCGAACTGGTTAAATTACTACGTGTACCAAACCACACCGTATGATATTAATTTAGTTAGCCAAGACGTGAGGACTAACAACTATGCCGAATAACGCTCCTACAAATAATAAGCAAGCCGAAATAAGCGCCGCATTAAAAGAACGCATTTTAATTTTAGATGGCGCTATGGGCACCATGATCCAAGATCATAAGCTAGAAGAAGAAGACTATCGCGGAGAGCGTTTTAAAGACTGGCATGTATTAATTAAAGGTAATAACGATTTATTAAGCCTAACCAAGCCTAATTTAATCACTGATATTCATCGTGGTTTTTTATCAGCGGGCGCCGATATTATCGAAACCAATACGTTTAACTCGACCACTATTTCGATGGAAGATTACGACATGGCAAGCCTAAGTCGTGAAATAAACCTAGAGTCGGCTAAATTAGCACGCGCCATTTGTGATGAATTTACGGCTAAAACGCCAGAAAAACCACGTTATGTAGCCGGTGTTTTAGGGCCGACATCTAAAACGTGTTCAATTTCGCCAGACGTAAACGATCCGGGTTACCGAAATGTCACCTTTGACAAGCTGGTTACTGCGTATATTGAATCAACACTTGCATTAATGGAAGGCGGCGCCGATTTAATACTAATCGAAACTATATTCGATACCCTTAACGCAAAAGCCGCCTCGTTTGGCGTAGAAGAAGCCTTTGAGCAAGCAGGACGTAAATTACCAGTTATGATTTCGGGTACTATTACCGACGCCTCTGGTCGTACGCTTTCGGGGCAAACAACCGAAGCATTTTATAATTCTATTCGCCATATTAAGCCTATTTCAATTGGTTTAAACTGTGCGCTTGGTCCTGATTTACTGCGCCAGTATGTAGAAGAGTTATCGCGCGTGTGCGAAACCTTTACATCGGTACATCCTAATGCGGGCTTACCAAATGAGTTTGGTGAATACGACTTAGAAGCGGGCGATATGGCAACCGAAATTATCGATTGGGGTAAATCGGGCTTTATTAATATAGTAGGCGGATGCTGTGGCACCACGCCTGCGCATATTCGCGCTTTTGCAAAAGGTTTAGCGGGCGTTAAACCACGCCAGCTACCAGAGCTTGAAGTACGCATGCGTTTATCAGGCCTTGAAGCCTGTAACTTAAATTAAGGAGCCAGCATGACCCAACAAATAGCAGTATTTACTAATGTCGGCGAACGTACCAATGTAACGGGTTCTGCCATGTTTAAACGTTTAATCATGGAAGAAGACTTTGAAGCCGCGCTAACAGTGGCACGCGAACAAGTAGAAAATGGCGCACAGGTTATTGATATAAACATGGACGAAGCCATGTTGGACTCAAAAGCCGCCATGGTTAAGTTTTTAAACTTAATAGCCTCAGAGCCTGATATTTCTCGCGTACCAATTATGGTCGACTCCTCAAAATGGGAAGTAATAGAAGCAGGCTTAAAGTGTATTCAAGGCAAGGCAATTGTTAACTCAATATCGCTAAAAGAGGGTGAAGAGCCGTTTATTCGCCAAGCTAAAATAATAAAACGCTTTGGTGCAGCCGCTGTTGTAATGGCGTTTGATACCGACGGGCAAGCCGACACGGCAGACCGTAAGTTCGCAATATGTGCGCGCAGTTATAAAATATTGGTAGAAGACATTGGCTTTGCGCCAGAAGATATTATATTCGACCCTAATATATTTGCCGTAGCCACCGGTATTGAAGAGCACGATAACTACGCCGTAGAATTTATTGAAGGCACTCGCCGTATTAAGCAAAATTTGCCGCACTGTAAAGTGTCGGGCGGTGTATCAAATGTATCGTTTTCGTTTAGGGGTAATAACCCCGTACGTGAAGCTATTCACTCGGTGTTTTTATATCACGCTATTCAAGCTGGTATGGATATGGGTATTGTAAATGCAGGGCAACTAGCCGTTTACGACGACATACCAGAAGAGTTACGCAAAGCCGTTACAGACGTAATACTTAACACCGACTCAGGCGCAGGCGAGCGTTTAGTAGAGCTTGCACCAAAATACTCGGGTATGGCGCAAGCCGAGCGAGTAGAAGATTTAGAGTGGCGCACATGGCCTGTTGCAAAACGCCTTGAGCACGCGCTTGTTAAAGGTATTACTACCTTTATAGATGAAGATACCGAAGAATGCCGCGCCGCAGCAGCTAAACCTATTCACGTAATTGAAGGGCCGTTAATGGACGGCATGAACGTAGTAGGCGACTTATTTGGCGCAGGAAAAATGTTTTTACCACAAGTTGTTAAATCGGCGCGCGTAATGAAGCGAGCCGTAGCCTACCTAGACCCCTACATTGAGCTTGAAAAAGAAGAAGGCTCAACTAACGGTAAAATAGTGATGGCGACCGTAAAAGGTGACGTACACGACATAGGTAAAAATATTGTGGGTGTTGTACTGCAATGTAATAACTATGAAGTAATCGATTTAGGTGTAATGGTACCTGCCGATAAAATACTGCAAACCGCAATCGATGAAAAAGCCGATATTATTGGGTTGTCGGGCTTAATTACCCCATCGCTTGACGAAATGGTGCACGTAGCAAAAGAAATGAAACGCCGTGGCTTTGAGCTCCCATTAATGATTGGTGGCGCTACTACTTCTAAAGCGCATACTGCCGTTAAAATTGAGCCACAGTACGACAAGGGCGTAGTGTACGTAAGTAACGCCAGCCGTGCAGTAGGTGTGGTATCAAGCTTGTTATCTAAAGAGCTAAAACCTGCCTTTTTAGAAAAAACAAAAGCCGAGTATGTAAAAGTACGCGAGCAACAAGCGCGTAAAAAACCACGTTCTAAGCCTGTTACAATCCAGCGCGCACGCGATAACGCAGCACAACTCGATTGGGATAACTACACGCCACCAGTGCCTAAAAAGCTTGGCGTGATCGAGTTTAAAAACGTATCAATCGCTACTTTGCGTAAATACATAGATTGGACGCCATACTTTATGACGTGGTCAATCGCCGGTAAATACCCGCGCATAATGACCGATGAAGTCGTAGGCGAGCAAGCGCAAAGCTTATTTAAAGACGCTAACGACATGTTAGACGACCTTGAAAAAGCCGGCAGTTTGCAACCACTTGGCGTAATAGGTTTATTCCCTGCTAACCGCGTTGGGGACGACATAGAAATATACACCGACGAAACACGCAAAACGCTGTTAACTACTTCATGCCATTTACGTCAGCAAACCGAAAAAACCGACTTTGCTAACTACTGCCTAGCCGACTACATAGCACCCAAAGGCACACCAGACTATTTTGGCGCGTTTGCAGTAACAGGCGGTTTAGAAGAGGACGACTTAGCAAATGCGTTTGACGCACAGCAAGACGACTACAACAAAATAATGATTAAAGCGGTTGCCGACAGACTCGCAGAAGCGTTTGCAGAATACCTACACGAAAAAGTACGTAAAGAGTATTGGGGTTTTGCACCAGACGAAAACCTAGCAAACGATGAGCTAATACGCGAAAACTACCAAGGTATTCGCCCAGCGCCAGGTTACCCTGCGTGCCCAGAGCACACCGAGAAAAAGAAAATTTGGCAGTTGCTCGACACCGAAAAACGCATTGGCATGCAGTTAACCAGCTCATACGCCATGTGGCCAGGTGCTGCTGTTTCAGGTTGGTACTTTTCACACCCAGAAGCTAAGTACTACGCAGTAGCAGCGGTACAACGCGATCAAGTAGAAGACTACGCTAAACGAACTAATATGACGCTCGCAGAGGCAGAAAGATGGCTATCGCCTAACTTGGGGTATGATCCGGAGTAAATAGAACAGCTGTCCGTTAAAACAAAAGCGAGCTTAATTAAGCTCGCTTTTTTGTTTTTGTCACACGACATTAATAAATATTGTTCTGGTGAAAAATAATAAAGACCTGTTCTTATCCAAATAATCATATATTTACAAAAAGTTTATTTAGTGAAATTATTAAACAAACGAATATAAGCATTTTTGGGATGTTATAACTCCTCCAAAAGTGGAACATAATAGGCTATTTAATGCTTATAGATAAGGAGAATGAAGTGAACGATGTAGTATCATTTGCTGATGAAAGTGGAATTTCAAAAGGATCACCTTGTTATACTATCGGTATCTTAAATGTTCCAAGTGGATATTTAGATGAATTCAATTTTAAAATTGAACAAATTTATAAATCGAGTGGGATTCGAGGTGAGATAAAATGGGAAAAAATAAGAAAAAGCTCAGGACAGATTAATTTATGCTTAAATATCTTAAAGTTTGTACTAAGTAGCCCGTGTACTTTCCATGCCATTGCGGTATCAAAAGCGCCTTATCAAAAATGGCATAGAGATGAAGAAGCGGCTTTTTACACAACGTATAATCAACTTCTAAATCAAAGTAGTAAAGGTTTAAACGCTAACTTTAAAGTATATATAGACCAGAAAAGTACAAAATATCCTAAACAAGATGAAGTAATTCAAATTATTACTAATCATATGCTTGCTAAATTACCAACATCTTCAAAAATTGAGCTTGTATCTATGCAGGACTCTAAGCTCCATTGGGGTTTACAGGCTGTTGATATACTAACTGGGGCAGTTAATACTGGTTATCTTTTATATTTCAACCCCAAATCTGATATGCAAATGGCAAAAAAACTAGCCACTTTTCGAATGGCTTCAATTTTAGGTTGGGATCAATTAGCCTACGATACTAGACCAAATAATATGTTTAACATTTGGCATTTTCCAATAGAAACTAGAGCTATACCAGACACTAGAGATATAGTTCCCAATTTTGCAGTACCAAATGTTAGCAGAGCAGAATATGAAGTTATAACAGGCTCTTAATAAGGTTTTAAACGAACTGTACTTAGGGAGAACTTTGTAATTTTACTCGCTTCTGTTTCATTTCGTACTTAATAACAAAAGGGCTCAAATCTTTCATTTTCAATGACTTTAATTGAAGGACTATCAATGAAGTATCTAAATTACATATTCCTTTGCTTATCTCTACTTTTCACATCTAGCACATTTGCGCTTGAGCAAAAATATCACGAGAGCGTTTTACCTGTTATTGCTGCTTTTAAAACGCATGATAAAACTGCGATTGCTGCACTTATTAGCTACCCGCTAAAACGACAGTACCCCATACCTGACATTAAAAATGAAGCTGAGTTTATTAACCGCTTTGATGAAGTGTTTGACGATGAACTCGCCAAAGTTATTGCCGCCTCAAACATTAATACCGATTGGGATAAAGTTGGTTGGCGCGGCATTATGCTAAATAACGGCGTTATGTGGGTTGATACTGACGGTAAAATTATTGCTGTAAATACACAAAATACTAAAGAGCAGGCACTTGCTAAAAGCTTAATCGAACACGATAAGCAATCCTTGCACGCAAGTATCAACACTTTTGAAAAACCAGTACTTGATTGGAAAACGGCTAACTACCATATTCGTGTTGATGATTTAGGGGGGCATAATTATCGGTATGCATCGTGGGGTATTAATAAAAAGCCAAGTGATAAGCCTGATATGGTTTTACTAAACGGCGATATTACATTTGAGGGTAGCGGCGGGAATCATCACTATACGTTTAAAAATGGTCGCTATAGTTATGTGCTACAAGTAACCATTATTGGCTACGATACATCACCACCAGGTTGGCTTGAAGTTTATAAAGACGATGAGCGATTACTATTTGAAGATGTTATAAGCACTCATTAATGTATGTTTTAGTATGCTTGATAATGTAGATCTGTTTTTAACAGTAAAACGTTCTAATAATTAGTATTTTTATAAAATAGATCTAAGTGGTAGGCTAAAAGTAGTAAGTATAAAATAGTAAGTAATTAAAAATAGTTCTCGCGCAACAAGGAACCCTCCTGTAAAGCGCTTTGCCAAGGAGTTTAGTATGATCACGCTTACCATTAATGGTAATAAACATGAGTTTTCTGGCGATCCGTCAACGCCAGTATTATGGTATCTCCGAGACGAATTGAATTTAACCGGCCCTAAATTTGGCTGTGGTATGGCTCAGTGCGGTGCGTGTACTGTGCATATTGATGGGGTAGCTCAGCGCTCGTGTGTATTACCTGTAGCGGCAGTAGCGGGTCTTTCAATTACAACAATTGAAGGGTTAAGCGAGCAGGGCGACCATCCAGTACAACAAGCATGGGTTGAGCATAAAGTACCGCAGTGTGGTTTTTGCCAGTGCGGCCAAATGATGCAAGCTGCAAGCTTATTAGCTGCCAATCCAAACCCTACCGATGATGAAATAGTAAGTAATATGTCGGGAAATATTTGCCGTTGTGGTACATACCCGCGTATTCATAAAGCAATTAAATCAGCTGCTAAAACAATGGCGAGTGTTCAGTATTTCGACCCAAATGAACAAGGGGAAGAAGTATGAACCAAGATAACAAATACTTTGATTTAACCCGCCGTAAGTTTTTAAAAACTAGTGCCCTAGGTGCGCTAGTGCTGGGTACTTATTTTGTTGGCAGTGCGCCAAGAGCATTTGCTGGCGTGTTAGAGCAGCCATCTGAGCTGGCAAAACGCGCAAACTTATTTATTGCACTGCGCCCAGACGGCATGGTTGAAATAACCTGTCATCGCTCTGAAATGGGTCAGCAAATTCGCACCGCGATTGCACAAATAGTTGCCGATGAAATGGAAGCCGCGTGGGATAAGGTTATTGTTATTCAGGGTAAGGGCGACCCTAAATACGGCGATCAAAATACCGATGGCTCGCGCAGTATTCGCTACAACATGCAGCGCCTGCGTGAAATGGGCGCAAGTGTACGTTACATGATGCAGCATGCTGCCGCTAAGTTTTGGAAAGTTGATCCACAAACCTGTACTGCTAATCAACACGTTGTTACACACAGCTCAGGTAAATCGCTTACTTATAAAGATTTAATCGACTTAGCGCTTACAATAACGCCACCAGAAGCTGACAAACTAACGCTTAAAACACGCAAAGAATGGCGCTACATTAATACCGGCATGGCACACATAGATTTAGCCGATTTAGTAACAGGTAAAGCTATATTTGCAGCCGATGTACGCGAACCACAAGCGCTGGTGGCTATAATTGAACGCCCGCCGGTAGTAGGCGGTGTTGTTAAGTCGTTTGATGCCAGTGCTACAAAAGCGATAAACGGCGTTATAGATGTTATTGAAATACCTGCACCAAAAGGCGCACCGCAGTTTCAGCCAAAAGGTGGCATTGCGATTATAGCTAAAAACACATGGGCTGCATGGCAAGGGCGTAAAGCATTAAAAGTCGTGTGGGATGATGGCAAAAATGGCGATTACAATTCAAAAGAATTTAAAAAGTCATTATTACAAACGGTACAAACTCCACAGGCAAACATACGTGATAAAGGCGATGCCATGGGCGTGTTGGGTAAGTCGAGCAATAAACTCGTAGCTGATTATTACGCGCCGCATCTTGCTCAAGCACCAATGGAGCCGCCTTGTGCAACAGCGATGTACAACAAAGACAGTGTTGATATATGGGCTGCTACGCAAAATCCACAAGCCGATATGAAAACAGTGGCGGCAATGCTTAGCATGGATGAGAGCAAAATTAATGTTCACGTTACCATGTTAGGAGGCGGTTTTGGGCGTAAGTCAAAACCTGACTTTTCAGCAGAAGCAGCTTACCTTTCAATGAAAGTAGGCAAGCCTATTCGTGTGCAGTGGACGCGTGAAGACGACATACAACATGGTTTTTACCATGCAGTTTCGGCTCAGCACATTGAAGCATCGCTAGATAAAAATGGCGCTATAGAATCTTATTTACACCGCACCGCGTTTTCACCAATTACCTCTACCTTTTCAGAAGGGGCGACTACGCCAGGAAGCTTTGAACTGCGCTTAGGATTTACCGATAACCCTATTAACACACCTAATATGAAGTTAGAAAACGGTGATGCGCAAGCCAAAGCACGAATTGGTTGGATGCGCTCTGTATCAAATATTTTTCATGCCTTTGCTATTCAGTCATTTATTGGCGAAGCTGCGCACAAAGCCGGTCGCGACCAAAAAGACTATTTACTAGACACTATAGGTCCGAGTCGCATTGTTGATGTAACTGAGCAAAATGCCACATACGATAATTATGGCGGCGATAAAGCAGTTTACCCTTTAGATATTGGCAGACTGCGCCATATTATTGAAAAAGTGGCTGACATGAGTAAATGGGGGCGAGAGCTTCCTAAAGGTCGAGGTTTAGGCATAGCAGCACACAGAAGCTTTCTAACTTACGTAGCTACGGTAGTTGAAGTAGAAGTGTCGGATGCTGGCGATTTAAAAGTAATTAAATCTTGGGTTGCCATTGATGCGGGTACGGTTGTAAACACCGACACTGTTAAAAACCAAACCCAAGGTGGCTCTATTTACGGTATTACAACTGCAATCAGCGATGGTATTACCTTTGATAAAGGGCGCGTACAGCAAAGTAATTTTCATGATTATCGCGTACCGCGTATGAGCGACGCACCTCTTGAGATTGAAGTTGAAATTGTACAAAGCGATGCACCACCAGCAGGGGTAGGCGAGCCATCTACACCGGTTTATGCGCCAGCATTATGTAATGCTATTTTTGCAGCGTGCGGAAAGCGTATTAGGCAGTTACCGATTGGTAACCAATTAAAAGCGTAGCTAAATAACCTACAGCTTAAACAAAAAAACCGCCAAATGGCGGTTTTTTTAAAAGCGGTTAACGCGGTTTAACGACCTTTTTCAAACTCATCAACTTCACGCTCTGCTTCTTCTTTAGATTTACCGTATTGCTGCTGGATTTTACCAACTAGCTCTGTACGGCTACCTTCAATTTTATCTAAATCGTCGTTGGTAAGATCGCCCCATTTTTGTTGAGCCTTACCTTTAAGTTCTTTCCAATTACCTTCGATACGATCGCTGTTCATAAGTTTATCCTTACTTTAGGTTAGTGAATTAACTGTCAGTTATAAAGTAGCAAGCCTTGTACCAATGAATAATAATGGTTTTATTGTTTTTATTATCAGTTGGTTATATTTTTATGTTGAGCGATTTTGTTTTTAATATTGCGCTATTTATTAAAAAATATACATAGCAGCCTGTAATTATTGCTGACATAAGTTACGCCGCTTTGATGTAACTCATTCTTAAATTTTTGTTTTAAGCTAATATGCAGGTATTAAACAAAGTAGTTAACCTGAGTGAGTTATGAATACAAAAACGTGTGAATACGGAGTGGATGACTGCTCATACAAAATGGCAGGTGAGTTAGCAGGTATTACACAATTGGTGAATGCGTTTTACGATAATATGGACGCTTTAAAAGAGGCTGAAAATATAAGGAGTATGCATTCAAAAGATTTATCAGCATCACGTAAAAAGCTCGCTTACTTTTTGTCGGGCTGGTTAGGTGGTCCTAAATTATACGCTGAACATTTTGGCAGTATTAACATTCCTCAAGCGCATAAACATTTACATGTAGGAATTGAGCAAAGTAATGCATGGCTTTTATGCATGCAAAAAGCGGTTGATGAGCAACCTTACGAAGCCTCATTTAAAATTTACTTAATGGATCAATTACGAGTGCCTGCAGATCGAATTAGAATGGTGTCGGGTAGCTAATAGCAATTATTAATAAATATCAACCGCAGCTAGGCTTTGGTTTTTTGTTACAATGCCTGCAAAGCAATTTAGGGTAAATAGCTGTGCTGCCGGTTCAAGACATATATCAACAACTCGTTACTACATTACAAAGTAATCCTATTACGTTATTACAAGCGCCGCCTGGTGCTGGTAAGTCTACGTGGTTACCACTACAACTTATGCGCGACGGGCATTTTAAACGCATTGTAATGCTAGAGCCACGCCGTTTAGCCGCACGCAATATTGCCAGTTACTTAGCAAAGTGCCAAAACGAGAGTGTTGGGCAAAGTGTAGGTTTGCGGATTAGGGGCGAGAGTAAAGTCAGCGCTAATACGCGCCTTGAAATAGTAACCGAAGGCATGCTTACACGCATGCTGCAAAACGACCCCGAATTAAGCGATATAGATTTACTTATATTTGATGAATTTCATGAACGTTCAATTGCAGCCGATACCTCACTTGCCTTTGCGCTCGAGACCCAAAGTGCACTGCGTGAAGACTTAACCATCATGCTTATGTCGGCAACGCTAGATACTGAGCGTTACACTGCGTTTTTTGATTGCCCTGTAATTCAATCGAGCGGTCGCAGTTACCCAATAGACGAAGTCTACATACCCATAAAAGATGAAAGCCGCTGGCTTGATGCAATTCCTAGCATAATAAAACAAGCGCTTAATGAGCAAACAGGCAGTGCATTGGTATTTTTACCCGGGCAATTTGAAATACTACGGGTGCAGCAAGCACTTAGCGATTTACCCAGTAACTGCACTGTAGCAACGCTATTTGGCGAGCAAGATAAAGCCAATCAGCAAGCCGCTATTGCTCCTGCACCAAACGGTATGCGCAAAGTCGTGCTTACCACCAATGTAGCCGAAACCAGTTTAACTATTGAAGGCATACGCATTGTAATTGACAGCGGCAAGCGCCGTGCAGCGACCTTTAATTTAAAAACAGGGGTTACAGAGCTCACAACACAAAGTATATCGCGCTCCTCAGCTGTGCAGCGTGCAGGGCGTGCAGGGCGAATAGAGCCGGGCATTGTATATAGGCTGGGCTCTAAGCAAACCTTTGAGCGACGTAATAGCCACGACAATCCCGAAATACTCATATCAGACATAAGCCAACTTATGCTTGAGGCAAAGCAGTGGGGAGCCAGTATTGATGAGCTAACCCTACTTGATAAGCCTACTGAGCAACAATGCGAGCAAGCAAGTAACCTGCTCAACATGCTAGAAGCTATTGATAGCAAGGGTAAGCTCACACCGCTTGGCAGTAAAATGTTAGGTTTTGGTGCTGATATTCGTTTGGCGCATATGCTACTAAAAGCACAAATACTTGATGACCAACTCCCTGGTATTTTTAGGCTCGCTATTTATTTAGTGGCATTACTTGAGAGCCGAGTAAACAGTGCAAACGAGTTGAGTTTAGCGTTGCATAGCCAACAGCAACGTCCGCATCCGGTATTTAAACAACAGTTAAAATATTGGCAAAGCCGCTTAAAAGTAAAAGACGAAAACAGCGAATTAAATACGCATTATATTAGTTTGCTAGTGGCATTGGCGTACCCCGATCGCATCGCTAAAAAACGCGGTAATGGTTACCTACTTGCCAATGGTGCAGGTGCTGAGTTAAATGCCGATTACTGGCACAACGACGATTACTTAGCTATAGCAACCATGGGCGGGCACAAAGGAGGGCGTATATTTTCAGCCACCGCGCTTAACCCATTTGAGTTACAAGAATTTTTACCGCATTTATTTAGTGAACTTACTCGCTGTGAGTTTGACGAAAAATCAGCACGTTTTATTCATCAAGATGAAGTAAAGCTCGGGGCTATAACGCTCAGCAGCCAGCCTAGTAAACAAAAACTAGATAAGAGCGAGCGCGCTAAAGCGTGGCTAAACTTATTTGCTAAACACGGTTTTGCATTATTTAACGAGCAACCTGATGCGCAGCAATTATTGATACGCATGAGCTTAACAAGTAAGTTATTACCCGATAAATTTCCACAAATAAATGAGCAACAACTCATTCAAAATGCAGCGCAGTGGCTAGGCGTGTTTTTAGAAGATATTAAAACGCTCACGCAGCTTAAAAAGTTTAACTACTTTGAAGCATTACAAAACTGTTTTGATTGGCAACAACAAACCGCTTTAAAAGCACTGTTACCACTGCGCTTAACGGTGCCAAGTGGCTCAAATATAAAAATAGAATACCAGCTTGATGGCCCCGCAAAGCTAAGCGTGCGTATGCAAGAAGTTTACGGCTTGACCAGTACGCCTATGCTTGCCAACGGTAAACTGCCACTGCTTATGGAGTTGCTATCGCCAGGTAAACGCTCACTGCAACTTACTCAAGATTTAGCACACTTTTGGGCTAGCAGTTACCGCGATGTGCAAAAGGAAATGAAAGGTCGTTACCCTAAGCATTTTTGGCCAGACGACCCTGCCAACAGCGTTGCAACCAACAGAGTAAAGAGCAAAATGTAGGTGTTAGTTACTTAAAACTATTTGTTTTATTGTTGAACATATTAATATAGTGTTCCTATAAATGAATCAATATTTTTAACTACAGGGAATAAGTGATGAAGCTACTTTTAACGTTAGGTTTGGCTCTAGTAACTGCTTTTTCGGCTTATGCTGAAAAGCCACTCGACTTAAATGCGTTTGCGCAGCAGTACTATAAAACAATGACCGCCACACAAGCACCTAACGCAGGTGCTAAAGAGCTTGAGGCTTACCTTGTATTGTTAACCGATGATATTGGCAATCAGCATATTCCGTATCAACCGGATGACTCACGTACTCTAGATGGTAAAAAGCAAATGCGCAAAGGTATGAGTTTTTACTTAGGTGCGCACACATTGTTTGAAAGCACACTGCTTAATACATTTGTGTTTAACGATACAGGCTTTGCTATTCGTTATAAAAACTATGTAAAAGGTATTCATCCGCAAAATAAGCAGCCAATAGAGTACACCTCCACAATGATGGAAGTGATTGAAATTGAAAACGGCAAAGTGGCGATGATCCGCAAATATCACGAATAAACGAATAAACGAATAACTAATAAAACAAATAAGGATATATATGAAACATTTACTTATCGCATTATCAATATTAATGCTTAGTGCATGCGTTAGCACAAAAAATGATTTTAGATTTGATGGCTCCACACCAGAGACAACTCAAGTGGGAGTTAATAAAGTTTTAAAAGCATTAAAGCCTCAAGATTCCATGCGTTTCTTAGGCGCTTTAATCGCAATTCAATTTTCTGACGTGCAAAGCTTAGACGATATTATGGGCGACCCGACCATGATGGGGGAAATGAATTACTTTATTATTGGCAAAAAAATAGATGGTTTAAATTATTACGAAGTACTGGAGCTTGCGAGTTCGTCTCCATCAAAAGTTGAATTTTCTGTAGTGGAATAATTTCAGCTTTTTGTACTACTTTAAATGTGTAATACCAATCCGCAATAATACTTAATCATTTTGCGGGGTTAAACGTGTCGCTACCTGCGTTAAAAAATTCTCATTTAGAACAACTAAATAGCGAATTTTTTGCCTAGCTATCAACACGTTTTTCCGCCCTCAAAATAGACCACTTAATTAAGCGAATTGGTATAATTTTATGTCTATATTAAATATATTATTGAAAGGGCTAAAGTTTTAACGCTATAAAATTTAATAGTAAACTTTGTTTATTCCTGCTCATGAATTTATACTACGCTTTAGTAAGAAGCTAATTATTTATTATTTAGGTACAGGGAGTCTAAAATATAAAAATGTAAGCTACTTTGACTTAATTTTACACGATTAGATAGAGACTATGACATTAAGATTTTTTGTAATAATAGGTACTTTGATTTTAATGTGCTTTGTAACAAGTTTATTAGTAGGGTACCGCTATTTCTTTAGCCTGCCGACCATAAACACTAGTATTGAAGATTATTAAAATCGTGAATTATTAAGTCTTAAAATTGCGCTTGATAGAGAGTTTATATTTTTAGAAACACTCAATTATGACTACGCCGTATGGGATGATACCTATAATTACATGGCTGATTTTGACGTAGAATATGTAGATTCAAACTTTGTAGGTGACACCTTCAACTCTCTCAAAATTGATGGTGTGTTTATTTACGATATAAATTTTAATATGGTTTACGGGCAAGCGTATGATTATATTAAACATACTGAGTTTGATGCGCCTGATTTAGATTTACAGGTTAATAAATTAAACCGCGTAATTATTCCTAATTCAAAAGCCTCTGAAGACGACAACAGTTTAAGCCATTCTGGTTTTTTGCAAACAGCGGACGGCCCTGTCATGTTTGCATCGCATGTAATAAAGCGAACAGATAAAACAGGTGAGCCTGTTGGTAGTATTGTTTTTATAAAAAAAGTAAGACCGTCGTTGATCAAGTCCTTAGCTGAGATTGCACAAGTGGAGCTTAGCTACTTACAAATAGAACAGGCTAGTTCTTTAAACGATATTGCGACGCTTAAAGGGAGCCTCCAAGGAGAGGACATTGCCACTCAAAGGAAAAGGGTGATTCTAGATATAAACGGTAATCCACTTATTGCTTTGAACATTAAGCACCACCATCAAACACTGCCAGTTTTATTTGATCACTATTTAAAACTTATTTTGTTAATGTTTTTTGTAATGTCACTTTTGAGTTTCTATATTGTAAATCGTTACTTTATTGAACCACTTATTAACGGTGCGTCCGCTATCAATTCAATGTTGGTTAAAAACGATTTACAGCCTCTGAGATTCAGTAATAAATTTTTAGAAATGCGCGTTTTAATTAGCGGGTTTAATGCATTAATTAAACAAGTTAAAGATCAAAATTTTAAGCTTGAAAAAATAAGTAAAATTGATGGGTTAACCCAAATTTACAACAGGCGTGCCTTTGACGAAATTATTGTGGCGCAATGGGAACAGGCTCAACAGCAAAAAAATGCCTTTGGAATAATATTACTTGATGTAGACCATTTCAAAAATTATAACGATTTTTATGGTCACCAAGGCGGAGACAACGTTTTACAAGCTCTTGCCCAAAAGCTAAAGCAAGTAGCTAAGCAAAACACAGGTACAGTGGCGCGCTATGGCGGCGAAGAGTTCATATTATTCTTTAAACAGCTTTCTTATGAAGAGTTTGTAGATATATCTCAGCAATTGCTTTTGGCGGTTAGGGAATTAAATCTACCTCATGAAGCGTCGCCTGTACGTGAATATTTAACAATTAGTGCTGGGTGTGTATTTGCTACAAAAGAAACCTTAAGTAGTAATAATGTGTCTATGCAATCACTAATTAAAGAAGCTGACATAATGCTTTACGAAGCGAAAAACTCAGGTAGAGATAAAACATCAATCAAATCTATATAATTCAAGTGAATTATTAAAGATGCATCAGCTGTTTTTTATTATAAAACGCTTAAACCTCTTTCCCGCCATGGCTCTGTGCTAGGTCGTCAAGTTCGGCGCAAGTGTAATCAAAACCACTTTCGTCGTATTCGTATGTTACTTTTACACTGTCGCCGCCATTAAAAAGCCGCGTTTTCACATCGTTTACTGGCCAGTTTTTTAGCTCGTGTAAAAACCGGTTAGCAACTTGTGAAGATTCAAAACGATAGCGAATTTCTGTTTTCATAAATAATAAAGCTCTGGCTGTTTACCCCTGCAGCTAGTGCATTATTAATGGGGCGTTCATGATTCGGTTACAAAAAATAAAGAGTTAAATTGTAAATTTTGTGTTTCAATAAATGCATCAAACTCGGTACACACTAACGTACCTTAATTAACAAATGATGACGACTTTACATGCATTATAAATTTGCTCTGATCGCAAGCTCGGTTTTTATACTAAGCGCTTGTGGTGGTTCAGGCTCAGATGATACGCCAACCGTTAACGGAAATAAAATCCCCATTTTGTCAGTAGCTGATATTCCCAGCGACCTAAGTAAAGGCCAAACAGTTGAACTAATAGCAACAGCCAGCGATAAAGACGGCACTATTGAATCTGTTGTATGGCAACAAACTACTGGCATAACAGTGCTTAGCGAGCCTTTAGAGTCAACAAGTGCGACGTTAACCATTCCCGAGGCACAAAGTTACAAGCCTGTTGATTATACGTTTACGGTGACAGCAACCGATAACGAAGGCGCAAGTAATGCAAAAACACTGAGTTTCACAGCGCGTAATAATATGGATGAGGTTAGCGCAGCAAGGCTTTTGCATCAAGCAACAATGGGACCTAAGCTTAGTGAAATACAAAACGCACAAGGGTTAAGCGAGCAGCAATGGCTTGATAAACAAATAGCGCTACCTATTAATTATCACCGTAATTATTTAGTAAAGCTAAATGACGATGACGACTTTAAATACATAAGCCGTATTGACGCATGGTGGAAAGCAGTAATGCAAAGCGACGATCAACTTCGTCAACGAGTTGCGTTTGCGTTAAGTGAAATACTAGTAGTGTCGGATGAAAACAGCGCGTTAAGAGGCCAACCTGAGGGCATGATCACTTATTACGATTTATTACTAAAGCATGCTTTTGGTAACTATCGTGAACTACTTGAAGATGTAACGCTTTCGCCAATAATGGGGACTTATTTAAGTCACTTAGGGAATGAGAAAGCCGATGATGCACTCAATATTCGCCCAGACGAAAATTACGCACGTGAAGTAATGCAATTATTTACTATTGGCCTTGAAGAGCTAAACCTAGATGGTAGTGCCAAGCTTGATGCCCAAGGTAATACCATTGCCACTTACGGGCAATCAGAAATAGAGGGTTTTGCACGCGTATTTACAGGTTGGACGTTTGCAAGCAGCGAAACTTTTAAGCGTAAAAGTCGCGATTATATTAATCCAATGCAAGCGTTTGATGAGTACCACTCTAGTAAACAAAAAACCTTACTAAACGGTGAGGTTATACCACAAGGTTATGCAGCAGAAGAGTCATTGCAAATAGCCCTCGATAATTTATTTAACCATCAAAATGTTGCGCCGTTTATTAGCAAGCAGCTTATTCAGCGATTAATTACCTCAAACCCAACACCGCAATATGTTGAACGAGTAGCTAGTGTATTTATTGATAACGGTGCTGGTGTACGCGGCGATTTAGCTGCGGTAGTAAAGGCTATTTATTTAGATGATGAAGCGCGGCATTTTGGCTCAGTGCTTAATTACCAAGGTAAAATTAAAGAGCCTATTTTAAAAACTGTACAGTTTTGGCGAAATCTCGATGCTAAATCGCCAGCGGGTTATTATAAAACATGGAATTTAATAAATAGCTACGGACAAGGACCCATGCAGTCGGCTTCGGTATTTAACTTTTTTAGGCCTGATTATCAAACCGCAGCTTTGCGAAATGAAGGTATTGTTGCACCAGAATTACAAATAGCAAACGACGCAACACTGATTGGCACCATGAACGCGCTTTACGCAAGCTTAGTATGGAGTACCGCAGAAGCGCGCAGTGATTTAAATTCAAATAGTATTTATATTTATGTTCAAGACGACATGAATGTTTTAGAGAAAAACGGTGTTAGCGCGCTACTAGCTCAGTACAACACGTTATATTTTGCAGGCGCAATGAGCAGTGACACGCGCCAAGCGTTACTTGATTTAGATGCCTATTTTAATGAAGAGCAATACCGTGAACGGGTTTCGTATTTATTATATATGATTGCTATTTCACCTGAATTTAACGTGCAGTATTAGGAACGCATAATGAGCATTAATAGAAGAGAGTTTTTGTCGTTATGTGTAAAAGGCAGCGTATCGGCTGCCGCGTTAACGAGCCTGCAATTACAAGCATTAACTGGAGCGACTAATGCCGTTGAGCTAGGTGATTACAAAGCATTAGTGTGTGTGTATTTATATGGAGGGAATGATTCGTTAAATATGCTAGTTCCGCTTGAAGGCGAGCAACGTAGTGTTTACGAGCAAAGTAGGCAGAACCTAGCGGTAGAGAGCCCACTTGAGTTAAGTATTAAAAGCCAGTTTGCCGGTGGAGTCGGTATTCATCCTTCACTTGAACCTATACAAAATGTGTTTGAATCTCAAAATTTAGCATTTATAGGTGGGGTAGGTACTTTACTCGCTCCCACAACATTGAGTGACTATAAAAATAAAACAATAGGTTTGCCTAAGCATTTGTTCTCGCATAACGATCAGCAAGCTGCATGGATGTATGGTCGAGAAAAACAATCACTTAATAGTGGCTGGGGTGCACGGCTTTTAGAACGCTTAGAATTACAGGATGAATTTGCGGCTAACATATCACTCGACGGTACTAATTTATGGCAAACGGGAAGTGCTAGCAATGCATTTGCGCTTAACAAAAGTGGCATTAGTAGTATTAACGCGTTTGGAGGGTATCAACCTCGTAGCGAGCACGTAACTTCTATTATGAACCGCTTACTAGGCAATACGAGCCATCCGTTAAGTACAGCTTATGCCAATGGCTTAACAAGTGCGATAAATAACACTCAAGCAATGAACAGCGCGTTAGAAAGCGCGCCTGCACTTATTACCCCATTTAGCGATAATAGCCTTAGTGAGCAATTTGCAGCAGTAGCTAAAACAATTAGCGTACAGGCAAAATTGAGCACTCAGCGCCAAGTGTTTTTTGTTTCTATGGGGGGGTATGATACGCACGATAACCAATTAACAACGCACCCTGCTTTATTAAATACGTTAGCTCAAGGGTTAAGTGAATTTGATAGCGCGATGAAAGAGCTTGATATGGCAGATAAAGTGACTGCGTTTACTATGTCTGATTTTGGTCGCACGTTGACCTCAAATGGCGATGGCACTGATCATGGTTGGGCAGGAAACCAAATAGTAATGGGCGGCGCAGTAAAAGGCGGCAATATATATGGCGAGCTACTAACTCAACATTTGGATGGCCCACAAGATACCGGTGGCGGGCGTTTAATTCCAAGTGTTGCAAATGAGCAGTACTTTGCCACATTGGCTCAGTGGTTTGGTGTGCCAAGCTCTGAGCTTGTTGATATTTTTCCAAACTTGAGTAACTTTGATCACACAACATTGGACTTTTTTGTGTAATTAGTCGCTAATAGTAATCTAAAAGCACTTGTTAGTAGTATAAGCTACTGGTTAATAGTGCTTATCTGTTTTAATAATAAAAATCACACACAATATAGGAATCATAAAATGAAAGTTTTAGTGAGCTTAGTTAGTTTAATCGCTTTTTTACTTGTAATACTGCCAGGGCCTTTGTATAAATTTGGTATTGTAGAATTAGGTGTTGCGTTTACGGGGTTTAAATTTGGCGTTTATGCTGGTGGCGCTGCATTGGTGCTACTTATAGTACAAGCGTTATTTATGCGTAAAACGTTAACGCTAAGCAGTGGTGTTATTGCACTTGTATTTTCGGTTGTGGCTATTGCTATGCCACTTAATATGATGAACAAGGCTGAAGGTGTACCGGCAATTCATGACATTTCAACTGATTTAGTTAATCCACCAAAATTTGTAGCAATTGCACCACTGCGTGCAAATGCATCTAACCCAGTAGAATACGCGGGTGAAGAAACGGCAGTACAGCAACGCAAAGCATACCCTGAGCTGGTAACGTTAAGCTTTGCACAATCTAAAGCCGATTTAATGACAGCAAGCGAACAAGCAGTTAAAAATCTTGGCTTTGCAGTGGTAAGTGCAAATACGGCTACAGGTATTGTGGAAGCTACCGATACAACAACGTGGTTTGGTTTTAAAGACGATGTGGTAATTCGTATTAAAGATGAAGGCAGCCAACGTTTTGTTGATATTCGTAGTAAGTCGCGAGTAGGGCGTAGTGATTTAGGAAAAAATGCAGAGCGCATTCATTCAATTATTAATGAACTAAACACCTTACTTGAAAAATAAAACGACTTAACCTGTATTAGGTTATTAGCGTATTAAAGCCCAACATTGTTGGGCTTTTTTGTTTTTAGCGTCAGTTTGTATTCACGACAACTGCGTTAGGGTTATTAAAATTTAAATTTTTAACCACTATGGAGTTATTATGAAAACAGTAGGATATGCAGCAAAAAGCCAAGGTTCTGAGCTGACAGAATTTTCTTTTGAGCGCCGCGATTTACGAAATAACGATGTAGAAATTGAAATTTTATACTGTGGTGTGTGCCATTCAGATTTACACGCCGTACGAAATGATTGGGGTGGCAGTGACTACCCATTAGTACCTGGGCATGAAATTGTTGGTAAAGTTATGTCGGTAGGTAGCGACGTTAAAAAATACAAGCAAGGCGACACGGTTGCTGTTGGTTGTATGGTTGATTCGTGCCAAAGCTGCGATCAATGTGATAACGATGAAGAGCAATTTTGCCGCGAAGGTATGATTGGTACTTACGCAGGCAAAGACCGCATTAGTGGTGAAATGACCCAAGGTGGGTATTCTAAACATGTTGTTGTACGCGAAGAATTCGTACTTTCCGTACCAGAAAATTTAGACCTTTCTCGCGTAGCACCGCTACTTTGTGCAGGTATTACTACTTACTCGCCACTTCATAAATGGGGCGTAAAAAAAGGCAGCCGTGTTGGTGTTGTTGGTCTAGGCGGACTTGGCCATATGGCCGTTAAAAATGCAGTTGCAATGGGCGCAAGCGTTACGGTAATTGGCCGTAGTGAGTCTAAAAAAGATGATGCGGTTAAATTGGGTGCTCAGCACTACTTAGTGTCATCTAATGATGACGAAATGAAAGACTCGCAATCTGCCTTTGACGTCATTATAGATACGGTACCTGTAAAACATGATTTATCTATTTACACACCACTACTTGATGTGGATGGTACTTTAGTTATTGTAGGCCAAGTTGGCCCTGTAGATGAGCTAAGCACGGTACCATTATTAATGGGTCGCCGTCGTATTGCAGGCTCACTTATTGGTGGTATTGCAGAAACACAGCAAATGCTCGACTTTTGTGGTGAAAATAACGTGCTACCAGAGTGCGAAATGATCAACATTGACGAAATTAACACTGCATACGAGCGTATGGAAAAATCTGACGTACGATATCGTTTTGTTATTGATATGGCGTCGTTAAGCGCTTAATTTACTAGGTAAATTAAAAATAATAGAGCCGCTAGTTAGCGGCTCTTTTTGTATTTACTATTTAAAGTATAGATTAACCAGCGGTTTGCGCTGTTGGTTGCTGTTTGTTTAGTTGTAAGTAACTTAGTAGCCACATACCCAAACCACCTAAAAATAATGCAGCTGCTACGTAACCTGTTTGATTAGGTGCAGCACCTTGCGCTATTGCAATTCCGCCGACCCACGGGCCTATAGCATTTGCGGTATTAAATGCGCACTGTACAAGAGCACCGATCATAGCGTGACCTTCTGGAGCAACATCCATTAATAGCGTTTGAATAAGTGTTGCCAAACCCACACTACAGCCAATAAAAAAGATGACAGCATAAAGCATCCAAATATTATGGCTTGCTGTTACATAAGCAAAAGCAAATACAATGGTGCATACAAGCGCAAGGCCAGTGGTTTTAATTGCAGATTTATCGGCAGCTTTACCCAGTACATAGTTACCGAGTGTACAACCAATACCAAACATCACCATAGCAATAGAAATAGTATAAGGCGCTGTTTTTGTTACTACTAAGATGGTGTCGGCAATGTAAGTATAAATACAAAACACCCCGCCAAAGCCAATAATTACAATACCCAAAATAGACCAAACCAGTTTGTTTTTAAGTACGCCAAACTCGTTTAGTAAGTTAGAAGGCTTAGCGTTATCTATATTTGGAACTACTTTGTAAACAAAAATAAAAGCAATAAATGCAAGCACTGCAGCGCCGGCTAAACAGTACCGCCAACTAAGGTTTTGACCCACAAGTGTTACAACAGGCACACCAACAATAGTGGCCACAGTTAAACCCATAAACACCTTAGACATAAAGCTAGCACGCTTACCTTTTGGGGCAATATCCGATGCTAATAAAATAGCCGCGCCAAAATATGCACCATGAGGTAAGCCACTTAAAAATCTAAATATTACAAGTTGCTCAAGCGACGTTGCCATCGCGCTTAATCCGTTTGAGACAAACATTAAGCTTATAAATATGAGCAATGCTTTGCGCTTTCTCATATTAGCAGTGGTAAGCATTAAAATAGGGGCACCCACTACAACACCAATGGCGTAAGCACTAATTGCATAGCCACTTTGTGATGGCGTTGAGCCAAATGTTTCGCTAATTAGTGGCAGCATAGGCATCATCGAAAACTCAGATAATCCTAAAATAAATGTGCCTAGCGCTAATACGAGTAAAATAGCGGTTCTGTTAAGTTGACTAGATGCCGACGTTACATCTGATGTCATAGATGATCCCTTAAGGTTTAATTTTAAAAATGAAACTGCACAATAGATCTTGAATAGGACATATTATGTGTATGCTTAAATTTTGGTGTGAGAGGGTAGTCTGTGAGGGCGCTATTTTAAGTTAAAAAAAGTACAGAGTCATGCATAAATTAGTGGTTTTATTAGGTTTTTAAAATGTTAATTAGAAGAAAATACTACTTAACATTTATAAAATAAAAAAACTATTTATAAAGCATATATATATAAGATATTAAATATTAGCCGAAAGGTTATTTAAAGCTTATATTTACAGTACAGCTACATATTGATATCACATTAATTTGCTAATTTTTGTACTAATTTACTCCTTAAGGTTTTTATATGTTTGGTATTTCTAAAAGAAACGCAAAAATTGAAGAAATGGAGCTTCAATTAATTCAAAAACAATCTATTTTATCGGCAATTAATAAGCACGTTGCTTATATAGAGTTTACACCTGATGGAATAATATTAGACGCAAACCAGTTGTTTTTAAAAACGATTGGGTATAGCAAAGAGAAAATAATTGGTAAGCATCATCGTATGTTTTGCGAACCTGAATATGCAAAGTCAAACGAATATAGTCAATTTTGGCAAGCATTGAAAGCAGGGAATTCTAAAGCAGGCTCGTTTTTAAGGTACAAAGCTAATGGCGATAAGCTTTGGCTTGAGGCAACTTACTTTCCTGTAGAAGAGCGCGGCGTAGTCACCAAAGTTATTAAAATAGCCTCTGATATTACAAACAGTTACATACAAAGAAAAGCGCAAGAAGCTATTGCAAATGCACTCGACAAAGCCTTGGCTACAATAGAGTTTACCCCAGAGGGTAATATTTTAAAGGCGAACCAAAACTTTTTAGCAACAATAGGTTATAGCTTAAAAGACATTGTAGGCAAGCATCATAAAATGTTTTGTACTAAATTGTTTTATGAGAAAAACCCACGCTTTTGGAGTGAATTAGCGCAGGGGCAGTTTAAGTCAGGAAAATTTAAACGTATTGCCGCCGACGGTTCAGAAATTTGGTTAGAAGCAACTTATAATCCAATTTTAGATAGCAAAGGTAATGTAATTAAAATAATTAAGTTTGCATCAAATATTACCGATCGAATTAACAATAACAGTGCAGTGACAGAAGCCGCTGCAATAGCACATGAATCGGCGGTAGCTACTGCTACAACCGCTAAAAAAGGCTCTGAAATACTACAAAGCTCTATAGCGAACTCCGACGCCATTGTAAGCCAAGTACTTAAATCGGTAGATTTAATAAAAAATCTTAATGAACAGTCTGCGGTCATAGGCTCCATTGTTTCGACAATTAGCAGCATTGCGGATCAAACTAATTTACTGGCACTTAATGCCGCAATAGAAGCAGCGCGTGCTGGTGATTATGGTCGAGGTTTTGCTGTAGTAGCTGATGAAGTAAGGCAGCTTGCAGCCAGCACTAGTCGCTCTACTAATGAAATAGCAAGTGTTGTTAAAAATAACCAAGAGCTCACTAATGATATATCAAAGCAAATAACGTCAGTTTCAGACTCATCAAAACAAGGAAGAGAGCTTATTGCTAATGTGTCTGAGGTCATTAAAGAGATTGAACGTGGAGCCGATATTGTTTCTCAAACGGTAGCTAAGTTAAATACTTAGTTAATTGCATGTTCCTATGTTTAAAGCTGCCTTCTTATGTGCTCAAACACACCTAACAACATTTTAAATTGATAAAGTGCGACAATATGTCGCGCTTTTGCTTTTACAACTCACACTATAATTACGCCAATTATTACAGTGGCATAAATTAACAATGGTTTATAAAAGCAAAACTCAAAAAACATATTTACTAACGCCTGTCGCACTTTTTATTAGCGGTGTGCTATCTCCTTTTGCATTTGCCGACGATACGCCTTTAGAAGTGATTGAAGTACACGGACATGCTCAAAATAAGCATTTAGCACTTGGTTCGTCAGAATCGTTATTAAGTGATTTAGGTGTCGATTTTTCAGCAGCGGGCGGCGTATCTAACTTACCTATTTTAAATGGTTTAATGGGCGACAGAGTTAAAGTGTTAGTTGATGGTGCAGATGTAACCGTTGCATGCGCTAATCATATGAACCCGCCACTTTCGTATATCTCGGCTAATCAAATTACGTCTTACAATGTGGTTGCAGGCGTGTCGCCAGTAAGCGCGGGCGGCGATAATATTGCGGGTGTAATAAGCGTTAATTCTATTTCACCACAGTATAGCGATAGCAATGAATTAGGTTGGCACTCAGGTTATGTGTCAGCAAAGTACAGTAGCGTTGATAACGGACGTAAACTTGGCGTTGGTGCACGTTTAGCAAGTGACACGTTTAGCCTTAATTATCAGGGTTCGTTTAGTGACGCAGATAGTTATGAAGACGGTAACGGCGATGTAGTATTAGATACATTGTATCGAGCACAAAATCATAGTTTAACCGCAGCTATGCGCGATGATAAGCAGCAATTAGTTATAAAGCTAACGCATCAAAAAATCCCGTATCAGGGATTTGCAAATCAGTATATGGATATGACCGATAACACCAGCTACGGTGCAATAGCTCAATACAAACGCTCCTTTGAAAACAGCGAGCTTGAAGGGCAAGTTAACTGGCATAGCGTAAAGCACGAAATGGGTTTTTTCAGTGAAGAAAAAACAGGCATGATGCGAATGAAAACCGATGCACAAGATATAAGTACGCAGCTTAAATGGCGTATCGCGCTTGATAAAAACAGCAGTATTTTACTCGGTCAAGAATATTACAATTACAGTATTGATGATTGGTGGCCAGGTATTGAAGGCTCAACCATGATGGGACCAGACAATTACGTAAATGTAAATAACGGTAAACGAGAGCGCATAGCGGCATTTGCAGAATTTGAGAGCCAAATAAATACAAAATTATGGTTAAACGCAGGCGTACGTATTGAAAGTATTAATACCCACGTTGGAGAGGTTCAATCTTACAACGATGACATGAGTATGATGGATATGGACGATATGAGCGATATGACCGATATGAGTAGTATGGAAAGTATGACCATGAGCGATACGTCTACAGATAATACCATCGCTGCACAGAACTTTAATGCTGGCGACAGAGATAAAACCGACACTATAGTTGATGCTAACTTATTAATTAACTACCAAATAACAAATTATGATGAGCTGCAATTTGGTCTTGCCCGTAAAAACCGAGCGCCTAATTTATACGAGCGATACAGTTGGGGTGTAAGTACCATGGCAACCACCATGATTGGTTGGTATGGCGATGGTAATGGTTATATTGGTAAGCCTGATTTAGACGTTGAAACAGCGCATACAATAAGTGCTACTTATATTAAATTGGCTAAAGATGACCGTTGGCGATTAAGCACCAATGTTTGGTATACAGATGTGAGTGACTATATTGATGCTGATATTGTAAGAAGCTTCAATAGTTATGATTTGGACAACACTGCGCGTAACATTTTTCAGTTTACTAATGTAGATGCTATTTTATATGGTGCAAAAATAGATTTAACAGCCAATATTTATGAATCTAAGGATTTAGGTAACTGGCAGTTACACGCTAATGTTGCTAATACGAGAGGCAAGCGCGACGATACTAATCAGCCACTTTATCAAATTAAACCACTGCAAACTCAGCTAGGTATTAGCCAGCAAATAGGTCGATTTGAAAATGCGTTATCTTGGCAGTGGGTCGATACTAAAAGCCGTGTAGATAATGATCGTTTTGAAAACCAAACAGACAGCTACAGCCTGGTTAATTTAAGCTCTAAAGCCACATGGGATTCATTAACGCTAAGTGCTGAAGTGAGTAACGTGTTTGATGAGTACTACCAACTCCCGCTAGGGGGGGTAAGTATTGCGGCACTTAAACAAGATAGCAGTAACGGGTTTGAACAACTTGCAGGACAGGGTCGTTCATTTAATGTAAGCGTTAGTTACGCGTTTTAATTAACTTCATATTCAAATTTAAAAATAAAGCAAAAGCCATAACTGTGTTATGGCTTTTTTTGCGCTTTAATAATTAAGCCGTAAACTTATTTTTATGAAATGTTTGTATGCAAAAAGCGTTCTATTAAGCACGCTTGTATTAATTTTACAGCGTTATTTTAAGGCAATGCAGTAAAAAGCAGTAACTTGTTCATCACCCAATGATTAGGAAATACAGTGTTTAAGCAATTTAAAAATAAAGTGATGGTGGCGCCAACAGCTATGGCCGGTTTAGCTTTGGGTATTGCTAGCATGGGATGGACATGGGAAAACGTTTTTAATTTAAACTCCCAAGGGCAATTTTTGGGAGCGGTACTAGCTGGCGTATTAGTTTTACTTTTGGCTGCTAAGTTTTTACTACACCCTCATTTATTAAAAGCCGATTTAGCACACCCAGTTGCAGGAAGTGTGATCCCTACATTTGCAATGGCTAATCTTGTTATTTCAAACTCAGTTGGGCAATTTAACTCATTAGCTGGCGACATTATGTGGGTTTTAGCTTTTGTGCTGCATCTCACATTTTTGGTGAGTTTTTTATACCAGCGAGCAAAAAAGTTTAACTTTGAGGATATGGCGCCCAGCTGGTTTGTGCCGCCAGTGGGGATAATTATTGCAGATGTTACTTTTTCGGGAAATCCGACATTAGCGTGGTTAGCTTATAGCGCACTGGTGATTGGTATATCAACGTACAGTATTATGCTGCCAATTATGTTTTATCGTTTTTTATTAGCATTAAAAAGTGACTACGAAATACAGCCAACACTTGCCATTTTAGCTGCGCCTGCCAGTTTAACATTAGCGGGGTATTTTCATATTGTAGCTAATCCATCACTTGTTATAGTGGGGGGATTATTTATATTAGCGATAATAAAAACACTGATTGTTTATGTGTTATTTATAAAGTTATTACGCAGACCTTTTACGCCGAGCTACGCTGCTTTTACATTTCCAATGGTTATTGGGGCAACTGCATTATTTAAAATGAAAGACTGGATGCAAAGTATAAACCTCGCAATGCCATATGTAGATACAGTTAATTACTTAGCTACGTTTGAACTTATAGTTGCCACGGCAGTAGTTGGTTATGTAAGTGGTCGGTACTTTTGCCACTTTAAATTATCAAAGCAACGGGTAGCGTAGAGTTACTCTTGGATTACCTCTGGCTCATTACTTTCTTGTTCAGCTAGTTTTTCGCGCTCAGCTTTTGACACATAACCAGGTTTGTTGCTTTTATGTAGTTTAGCGTTAGTGCGTTTATCTTTCTTTTGAAATTTAGTGACGATTTTTTTACGACGGTTCACAATTAAATACCCTGTTAATTTTAAGTCGCGCATTATACATTCATCCTCATAAAAGCTGCTATATAAATATTCAGCTTAAGTTACCTGTGTGTTTAGCGTAAAGAGCTATAAGTAAGCGCTTCATAGCGTTATAATTACCGCTCTTAGTTATTAATTAAATGGGAATTGTTTTGAAAAAGTTAGCTTTAGCCAGTATTGCTTTATTTGCGTTTGGTGCTCATGCGCAGTTAAATAAAAATATTGATAGCGTTGCCGATTACGCAGTAAATACCTACCAAAATGCTCAAATACACACACTAACTAACTTAGTGGCTTTTCCGACCGTTAATAAAAGCGACATTACAGCCCCTCAAAATCCCGATTTTATTGGCTTTAAAGCACTGTTAAAAATGAAAGCCGCAGAGCTTGGTTTTGACTACCAAGATTTAGGTTATACCGTATTAATAGGTATGGGCGAGCAAAACGAAAAAGTAACGGTAGTAACGCACGGCGACGTGCAACCTGCTAATGCTAGCAAATGGAAACAAAGCCCTTTTATTATTGATACGTCTGAACCTGGTAAATTAGTTGGTCGTGGTACTGAGGATGATAAAGGCGCAATAGCGACAGCGCTTTACGCCATGAAGGCAATTAAAGATAAAGGCATAACGCTTAATAACCGTATTGAGCTGATGATTTATCTTGCTGAGGAGTCTGATTGGGGTCCGCTAACTAAATTTATGAAAACGTATGAGCAACCAAAATATGCAGTAACGATTGATGCATCATATCCTGTAGTGGTTGCCGAGAAAGGCTGGAGCTTAATTGCTCCTACCTTTAATGCAACATCGCCACAAACGGGTTTATATGTAAAGGATGTAACTGGCGGTGCGTTTAGAAGCCAAATTCCAGAAGACGCCAGCTTAGTACTTCACAATGCAGACGCTGCACTTATTAATACATTAAAAGCAAAAGCCAAAACATTAAATAAAGTTGAGTTTAACTTTAGTGAAAAAAGTAATGGTTTAGCAATAAGCGTTAAAGGTATGTCGGCGCATTCATCAGAGCCGGAGTCGGGTATAAATGCGATTGCGTATTTAGCTGAGTTATTTAAAGGCGTGGAGCTTGAAAATAACAGTGACGGCGAGCTAATCGACTTTGTAAATCAGTTAATTGGTTTAGATATTCACGGTAAACAGTTTGGCGAAATAGCCTATAAGCACGACTTTATGGGCCCGATGACAGTGGCACCAACTGTTATTGAGCGCGATGGTAATGCGCTAACACTTGCTGTAAATGCACGTCGCCCTATGGGTAAAGACGAAGCTGTATTACAAAAGCAAATTGATGATGCGCTCGCTAATTGGCAAGCCACTAACAATGTAACGCTTGCCAACATAGAAACAATCATTGGCACACCTATGCTGCTTGATAGCGCGCCGCATGCGCAAAAGCTGCTTGATATTTTTAAGCATTTTACGGGCGACGAAAAAGCTGACTTTGTATCAATAGGTGGTGGCACTAACGCAAAGCTGTTTGATAATGCGGTATCGTTTGGTCCTTCAATGCCGGGTAAGCGCTACACAGGTCACTCAGAGCATGAATTTATGACACTTGAGCAACTTGAGCTTAATTTACGTATGTACACAGCGATGATGATAGAGCTAGGTAATATGTAACCTAAAGTTATTTAGAAAATGCCGCCTTGTTTAACTGAACTGACCCAGCAAGGCGGCTTTTTTGTGTTTATTAAAATTGGGCTACAAAGCTAAGATTATATACATCATAGTTATCATTATCAGTGTAATTAGCTGTGAAGTAGTAGCTATCATTAATAAAGTACTTACCTTCAATAACTAAATCAGAGTCGTTTGAGCCAATACCGACTGCAACATGTTTATTAAAGTAATAGTTTGCGAGCACATTAAAAACTGAGTCGTCGCCAACATCTAGTTAGTCAACATTTATAGCAAAATAACTGTCATCGTAAAGATGGGCAAAGTAACGTGATGATAGGTCCCATGACTCTGTTTCATCATCTGTTTCATCATCTGTTTCAACAGTAAAACCAATGTAGTCGGTGTCATTGATTTCATGATTATATTGAGCTTTAAATAAATAAACTGTATCGCTATATTCATAATCTAACATACGAACAGATACTTTTAGTGAATCAGCAAATAAGTAACCTAAACCAAGTGAATAGTTGTCGGCATCACCAATATTAGGTAGTTCAAAAGTTGCAAAAGCATTGCCGTAAAAGCCTTCTCCAAAAATACCTTTTCCACTATAACCATCTGAATTAAAATAATTTAAGCCTATATTACTATCTGTATCCAAGTAGCCATAATCATCCCACACACCTGAGTTTTGCTGTTCCTCAAAGTAATAGTGAGTTGATAACCCGTACACATCATCACTGTAATAATCAGAATCAATTTTTGCGTAGTTTATAGAGTTAAACCATTGTTTTGATTCTGACTGCTCGACGTTTGCAGACGCTGTACAGCTAAGTGCGAGTAAAGTGAGTGGCATTAAAAAGCGCATAAGTATCCCTTCTTATAATTAAGTAAATTTGTTACTAGAATGGGTATTATATTTATGAGGTTTTATAAGGCAATTAAATGATTGTAATAAAGTGTTTGGGTATTGTAGATTTTCCTAATTAAAAACGTAGGTTACCTCAGGCAAGTTTTCAAAGCTTGGTTTGGCAAATAAATACCCTTGCATAAGCTCAACACCTGCGTTTTTAAGCCATGTATATTCTTCTACTGTTTCAATCCCTTCAGCCAGTGCGATAATATTTAAATCGCGAAACATATTTAAGCAATGAGTTACTATTAATTGGCGTTTTTTGTCGTTGCTTATATCGCGTATTAGCGCCATATCCAGCTTAATAATATCTGTTTGAAAGTCAGCCAGCAGATTTAAACCAGAATAACCTGCACCAAAGTCATCAGTGGCGGTTTTAAATCCGAGAGACTGATAGTAATCAACAACGCGCTTTATGTGTGCGGTGTCTTCTATTTTTTCTACTTCAGTAAATTCAAACATAATATTTTGAATTGGGAAGTTATACTTTTTTGCAGCTTCTAGCGTGGTGCGTATACATCGCTCTGGTTTATAAATAGCATTAGGTAAAAAGTTAATGCTTAGCATTGATGTTATGCCCAGCTTTGAGGCTAATTGAATGGCTTTAATGCGGCAAAGCTGATCAAATGCATAGCGGTTGTCTTCATTTACTTTTGAAATGATTGAATAAGCAGACTCGCCATTTAAACCTCTAACCAGCGCTTCATAGCCATAAATAAGATTAGTTTTACAGTTTATAATCGGTTGAAAAGCCATAGAAAAATCAAATTCGAGATCGTTAGCGTCAGCACAGTTACTACACGTAACTTTTTCACAATCTTTTGATTTTTCGCTCATTTAGCTCATCCTCTTATGTTTATTTGTTTAGGTTAGTTGAGATTAGATTCTAACACAAATAGATTAAAGTATTGTTTTTTATGTTTTTATACATGATAAATAACTATGCAATTAAATGAAAAGTGATGACTAATGTCAGATCACTTAGTGACATTTAGCAGGTGTGTACGTTGCTTATTAAAACAATAATAGCGACATACATTACTTGGAGAATATAAATGAGCAATACAGTGACATTAGGCAAAAAAATTAAAGGATATTTACTTATTTTAACTTTGCTAAGCGTTATAAATTTACTAACTTCGCCTAGTTATATATGGGTAGTATGGCCAGCAATTGGGATGGGAATAGGGCTTGTAGTGAGTACTTTGAGTAGGAATAAACCTAAAAATACTTCTTTATAATAAGCAAGCCAAGTAATTACTTACTTGGCTTTTTTAGTAAGGAACTGTCTAAACAGTTAAGTCTAAATAGTTAAGTCTAAATATTTAAAATGCTGATTGAAGTGTCGCATCTAGTGATATTTCGGTATTTAAGAGCTTGGAAATAGGGCAGCTCTTTTTGGTTTGCTCACATAAGGCTTGAAACTGCTCGTTTTGAATATCATCAATACGCGCTTTTACCTCAAGAGCAATATGCGTTACTGAAAAACCGTCATCTACTTTATCAAGGTTTACAGTGGCTTTAGTATCAATTTTATCTGCGGTAAAGCCTGCATCACCTAATGCAAGCGAAAGCGCCATACTAAAACATGCACTGTGCGCTGCACCTACTAATTCTTCAGGGTTTGAGCCTGCCTTATCTTCAAAGCGGGTATTAAAACCATAAGGTTGTTTGTTAAGCGCGCCACTTTGAGTTGATATGCTACCTTTGCCTGTTTTAATATCGCCAGACCATGTTGAACTAGCCGTTTTTTTAATAGTCATCATCTTCTCCTTGCTTGAGTGTAAGCTTTTCAGGTTAGCTAAGCGTTATTTACAAAATAAACTTATATAAAGCCTTAAAAGCACTAATTACTGATGATGTTGCAAAATAGACGCCAGTTAATTGTTACTCTTATTTATTACGCCTGCAGCGCTCTGAACAGAAAATAACGTTATCCCAGTCGCGCTGCCATTTTTTACGCCACGTAAAAGGTTTATTACAAATAGGGCATATTTTTTGAGGTAAGTTTAGTTTTTTGTGCGCCATGCTTACTCAGCCTTACTGTTACTTTTAGTATCCGTTTTACTTTTTGTTCGAGTAACTTTTTGAGTACCCCCAACGTGCTTTTTAAGAATCCTCCCTATGGCGCGTTTAACATCGGCTCGCTCACGGTATTGCCATAAGCGCTCGCGTGCTTCTTTTGAGGCCGCTGTTAAATCAAGCATGGGTTCGGGATAATCCTCCCCTAACTTAAAGTCGTTAAAGAGTGCTTCCATTGGAGTTTGCTCCCAAGGCTGATGTAAATATTCAATAGGGAGTTTTTCAAGCTCCGGGCACCACTTTTTAATAAATGAACCTGTTGGATCTTGATCTTCTGATTGTTTAATTGGGTTGTAGTGCCTAATGGTGTTTATGCCTGTTACCGAGGCTTGCATTTGAATTTGCGGGTAGTGAATGCCAGGCTCAAAATCTAAAAAGTAATTAGCGAGAGGAAAGCTTGCTTGCTGCCAGCTTATATTTAAATGATGCGTTACAAAGCTTACAAGCATGGCGCGCATTCTAAAGTTTATGTAACCGGTGGCTTTTAAGCAGCGCATGCAAGCGTCAATAATGGGAATACCTGTTTGACCCTGTGCCCAGCGTTCAATATCGTTTTTCACATGTTCATCATCGCGATACGGAAATACATGGTAGCCTGGATTAAGGGCTAAAAATTCCATAGAGCACTCGCTCTCAAACTTTTGCATAAAATGGCAGTGCCAATGCAAGCGCGATACAAACGCTGCTAGTGGGCGTTTCCAGCCTCTTTTATCAGGGTGTTTTGAATGATATTCATCAATGGCCATTTGATACACTTGCCTAAGGCTAATATTCCCCCACGCTAAGTACGGCGAAAGTCGGGAGCAATGTGTTTGGCTTAAACTTGGGCTCGATATTCCTTTTTGATAACCTTTACCGCGCTCGGCAAAAAAGCTCTGCATTACAGTTCGCGCATGCAGCGGGCCACCTTGTTGAAAGCTGTCGTGATCTTGCGTGTAAGCGCTTGGCAGCTCAGGTGCTTGATAGTTATTGAGGGTAATTGTTTTTATACTCTTCCAATTAGGAACTGCAATAGGTGCTTGCATTGTTTGCTGCCAGCGTTCGTTCCAATTATTACGATTTTTTTTGCCGCGAATAACCGCGCCTGTTTGCGACTCTTGCCAATTAATATGGTTATGCTGGCACCATGCTTTTATTGCTTTATCGCGCTCAAAGGTGTTGTTTAAGCCTATTTCTTGATGGCTAAAAATACTAACTATTTCAAACTGTGCCTTTAACGATTCAAGTAAATCGTTCATATTTAAATTAAAGATATAAACACAGGCGTTAAAACGCGCTAGCTGATTATTTAACTCAACTATTGATTGATACACAAAGCGCCAGTGCCGCTCATTGTAGTGTGCATCTTCGAGCAATAATGGCTCAAAGTTATAAAGTAATAGGGTAGGTAAGCCATTACTGAATGCATTTTTTAATGGTTGATGATCGCTAAGACGCAAATCACGTTTAAACCACACGATGTTTATTTTCATATAATTTGTTTATTGCTTTAAATAGAGATAAAAATTAGCTTGTTATTTAACTGAGTCAGCCAAACCTATACGTAACTAACTTGAATTAAGATTTAGTTTTAATGTATTAAAAGGAAAAGTATGTTTTTAGATTTAACTGTAAATAAAGAGCTTAATGTTTATTCGTATTTAGTTGGCGGGATCAGCCCTCGGCCTATCGCATGGATAAGTACATTAAGTAGCGACGGTGTGGCTAATATTGCTCCTTACTCATTTTTTACAGTAGCGAGTTGTAACCCACCAATATTGAGTGTGACGCAAGTAAATCCACGCGATAAACTAAGCAAAGATACATTAATTAACTTATTAGCGACTAAAGAATGTGTGATTAACATTGTGAGTCATGAGCAGGTTGAAAAAATGAATCAAAGCTGTGCTAATTATCCTAGTGATGTTAGTGAGTTTGATGCTGCAAATATAACTAAAATTGATAGCCAAATGGTCGCAGTGCCGAGTGTTGCTGATTCAAAAGTACGCTATGAGTGTAAGCTACGTGAAGTTATTACTATTTCAAGCGAGCCTGGCGGCGGACAAATGATGTTGTTAGACATAGTGGGTATTTGTGTTGACGATGAAGTGTTTGTTGACGGTTATATTGACCCAACACTTTTAGATGCGGTAGGTAGAATGGGTGGAGATTACTATGCAACCACTAAAGACAAATTTATACTTAAACGACCACAAATCTAGTTTTATGTTTATTCTTCCTTAGTTTGTGCACAATGTTTGCACTTTTACTTGTTAACTTTGTTTTATTAAACGTTAAAGTAAAGGTTCAAGCATTGAAAACACTTTTTAAAACAAAAGCCTCTAATGTAACTAAGTTATTTGCGTTAAGTGCGCTTTGTATCGCTTTAAGCGCATGTAACAGCGATTCTACAAGTACTACAACAGACGGCGAGACAGTCAGTAATAGTGCTTCAACGGTTGACGCCGGTATTGACCAAACTGTTAATGCGGGCGATACCGTTTATTTAATTTCAACAGTTGAAGATGATGGCGAAGTATCCGTTAGCTGGTCACAAACATCAGGCACTACCGTTAGCTTATCTTCAAGTACTGCAACGTCTACTGAGTTTGTTGCACCTGAAGTTTTAACCGATGAAGCACTTGTATTTGAAATCAGTGCAGATGACGGCACAAACGATGTCGTTGTAGATACCGTTATAGTTAATGTTATTGCTTCATCAGACTCAGACTCAGGCTCAGATAGTGGTGCAGTTGATAATAGTGCAAAACTTACCAGCTGGTTAATTAACAACGATACAACCTCCACTTATATACAAAACAATGGCGCAGTGGTTGAAGATGTTCAATCAGTTGAGGTTGTTACTGTTTCTGAGGAAGATGCTGACGTTGAATACATGTATGTGCAAACAACTGACATTCCTAAATATGGCGTAACGCTTACACAAGACCAAGTAGACGCGTTAAATAACCGCCCGCGTGCAGCTACCGATTTTTATAACGGTGTAACCTCAGCAGCAGTAGGGCAAACCATTTCGTTTGGTGAAGATATTGGCTATAACAGCAGCACTGAAAACTGTGATGACACAGGCGGCGCAGGCTATTGGCCTCCAGGACCAGGTTGCCCGACAGAACAAACAGTTGAGGCGTATTTTCCGATAACACCTACCGATTTATCTGACACTGAAACGTGTGAAACAGGTTTAGGTACAGTTGGCTTAATGGTTAATGGCACCAGTATATTTAACTGGGGCGATGGTATGAGCTACGGTAATAATATTTGGTATACATTAGCGCCCAT
Organism: Pseudoalteromonas sp. SWXJZ10B; assembly: GCF_015864475.1. NCBI lineage: Bacteria > Pseudomonadati > Pseudomonadota > Gammaproteobacteria > Alteromonadales > Pseudoalteromonadaceae > Pseudoalteromonas > Pseudoalteromonas sp. SWXJZ10B. The sequence continues at coordinate 79,944 of NZ_JADYXD010000008.1, read as the reverse complement.
TGCTGAGCAATACGATGTTGATGTGTGTGGCGGACATGCTGCTAACGGTGAATATCATCACCATTTTTATACTAGTTGCTTAGCTGATTTACTTGAAGATGATGGCGATGCGCATTCACCTATTTATGGGTTTGCAGCTGATGGCTATCCGCTTTATGGTCCTTATGAAAGTAACGGTCAACTTGCATTAAGCGGCTGGGAAATGCGTGATTATGGCGCGTCAGAAAGTGAAGGTGGTTGTGGTACTGAAGGTGAGCGAAGCTGTACTTTAGTCGATCAATACGATGTTAGCCAAGGCACACAAACAAGTGATGCAGGTCCTGCTATTGGCGCAGAAGTAACGACGCTCTCTGGTAATACATTAAATGCCGACGATGGTTATTACTTTGAAGATTTCTACTACGCACAAAAAACAGTAACCGGTGCTCAATTAGATGAGCATAACGGCCACGATACTAACGATGGCAAGGGTTATCACTACCATATAACACTAACGTTAGACAGTGATGGTAAATTACAGCCTTCTTTTCCTTATCAAATAGGGCCTCGTTTTAAAGGTCAATTAGCCGATAATTCAATTGGTCGCTGTGATACGGGCGAAACAATGGGTCCACCACCGGGAATGTAAGGAGTAACTATGCGTTATTTTAAATACGCATTGATCCTAACTACTGCTGTGCTATTGAGCTTTAAGCTCTTTGCGCAGCAGGAAATGATGGATCATAGCCATATGCCTATAGCAGTGCCAAGTGATACGCCAATCCCGGCATTAAGCCTTAAGTTATTAAAAGATAGTATGTCGGGTTATAACTTAATTTTAGATACTCAGCGCTATGATTTATCTGTACCCCCTGAGGGCGCAATGAACATGCAGCAAATGATGAGCGTTACTACAAACGATGACACGGGCTTTTTACAAGGTCATGCTCATTTATATATAAATGGGGTTAAAATACAGCGAATTTACGGACATGCATTGCATTTACCTGCTAACTTATTTAAAAGTGGTATAAATACCGTATCGGTTACTTTAAATAATCATGGTCATATGTATTGGACCGCTCAGGGCAAAAAAATAGTTGCTACGCTGTATGTTAACGATCAAACCAAAGAGTTTATAACATACCGATTTGAAAGCTTTCCTAGCAAGGTTGAAAACACGCATTAATGAAAATTCATAATAAACTTTTTTTAATACTATTTAGTTTTACCTTTAGTGTTATTGCAGGGCTAGTAGTACTTATACAATGGAGTATAGGGCAAGGCGTAATTGATTTTGTTAATGCAAAAGAAGTAAAAGCGCTTGAACCACTTGTTGTGCAACTTGCAAAGCAATACGAAAAAACCCCCTCATGGGAACGTGTTGTTGGCAATGGCGAAAATTTTAGAAAACTTGTTGAATCTCAGCTAGAAAATAGCCAGTTTTTACCTAGGCCACCAGAAGGTCCAGGCCCCAGAGGGGGAATGATGCGACGGCCGCCACCCGATCATATTCGTTTAGGGGGAGAGCGCCGCCTACCACCTGAAAATATTGCTCACTACGCTTTGCTTGATGAAAATAAGCAGCGAGTAGTGGGTAGATACCTCAGCGATTTAAAATATATAACAACCCCAATTACAGTGAGCGATAAAACAGTGGGTTACTTAGCTGTATCTAAAAGAGATAGCTTGGTTGATGGTTATGAGCTTGATTTTTTACAACAGCAAACTAACTATTTATGGTTTATTGCATTAGCTGCGGTACTGCTTACGTTACTTGTTACCTTTTTATTATCTCGCCACTTAGTTAGCCCTGTAAAGCAAATTGCAAATGGTATGCATCGCTTAACACAAGGGAATTACGAGACCAAACTTACGCTTGAGCGAAAAGACGAATTAGGCCAATTAAGCGAAGATTTTAATACGCTTGCATTTACACTCGCTAAAGACGAGCAAGTACGTAAACGCTGGCTTGCTAATATTTCTCATGAGCTTAGGACGCCAATGAGCATTTTACTCGGTGAACTTGAAGCTATGCTACTTGGCATACGCGAACCGAATACAAAAAATATAAGTTCGGCTAACGATGAAGCTTTGCATTTAAAACGCTTAATAGACGACTTACATATGCTCAACAGCGCAGAGTTAGGGGGAATGCACTACACTATGCAACCTACTGACATGGCGTTACTATTAAGCACTGTAGAGCAAAAGTATCAGGCTATACTTGAACAACATAATATAAAAATTTATCTACTAAATAGCGCTAAACATATAACTGTACAAGCAGATAAAACGCGCCTTTTACAGCTACTCGATAATATTTTAATGAACGCGGTACATTATGCTCAATGCACAACTATTTCATTAACGGCTAGTAATATAAGCATTAAAGGGCAAACCTACTTAGAGCTTATAATTGAAGATAATGGCGTAGGTGTAGATCAGTCGCATTTATCGCATTTGTTTGAGTATTTATATCGAGTAGATAGCTCGCGTAATCGTCAAGAGGGCGGTTCAGGCTTAGGTTTGTCTATTTGTCAGCATATAGTTAAAGGACACAAAGGTGAAATAGCCGCTGAAAAAGCCAGTTTAGGCGGCCTTGCTATTATTATTAGGCTACCAACTATTTAGCTTTAGTTGATTCACAAAAAATACGTAACTTGAACTTTGTTTGATATGGTATTTTTATCCTAATTTTGGATTACTAATAACAGAGAACTCTATGAGCGAACAAATACTGATTGTAGAAGATGAAGTAAAGCTAGCTAACTTAATGAGTGACTTTTTAAGTAGCCATCATTTTGTTACTCATCAAATACATCACGGAAATGAAGTATTACCTTGGCTTGAAATTAACAGGCCGAGCGTAATTTTGCTCGACATAATGCTACCAGGTCAAAGTGGTATTGAATTGTGTAAAGCAATCAGGCGCTTTTCAAATGTGCCTATTATTATGGTATCGGCAAAAGTAGAAGAAATAGATAGATTACTTGGGCTTGAATTAGGCGCAGATGATTATATTTGTAAGCCGTTTAGTTATGCTGAGCTGGTGGCGCGAGTTAAAGCTATTTTGAGGCGCCTCAATAGCGAAGAGCCAAAAGCAACGGTTATGCAACTTGATGAAAGCACCTACACTGTAAAATTTAAAACCAGTTGTATTGAGCTTACTAACTTTGAGTTTCAGTTATTTAAACCTTTGTTTAATAACCCTAACCGTATTTATTCGCGCGATAGCTTAATGGATACAATGTACGCCGATCAGCGTATTGTAAGCCACCGTACTATTGATAGCCATATTAAAAAGTTGCGTAAAAAACTAGATGAAGTGACACAAACTGAAAGTGTTATTCAGTCTGTTTATGGGGTTGGCTACCGATTTGTGCACCCGCAGTAAGAGGTATTAGTAAGCTATGACGATGAGCTATTCATCATCGTCAGCATTTTTAATTCGCTCTAAGCGGTCAAACTCTTCGTATTCGGCAGCTTGAATTTCATCAAGAATAGAATCTACATCGGCAAGTTCGTCACTGTCTTCAAATTCACCTGTAAGCGTTGAATTAGGCGTTAAATTGGCCTCTTCAAATAATGCCCACATTTCTTTAGCGTATTGAGTTTTTAGTATGCTTGGCGCAAATTCACCATAGTAGCGGCGTATGTTATTTACATCGCGTGCAAACATAGCTTGTGCACTGTTATTTGCTGAAGCGTTAACTGCTTGCGGTAAATCTATAATTACAGGGCCGTTATTATCTACAAGTACATTAAATTCAGATAAATCGCCGTGTATTATACCTGCGCAAAGCATAAGCTTAATGTAATGCATCATGAGTTTATGCTGCTCAATCGCTTGCTCTTCACTAAAAACGACATGTCCAAGTTGAGGGGCTACGTTACCATTCTCGTCCGACACAAGCTCCATAAGCAGCACGCCATCAATACAAAAGTAAGTATCAGGAACACGTACACCCACGCCAGCTAAACGAGATAACGCATCAACTTCGGCATTTTGCCAAATCTCTTCTTCTAATTGACGGCCATAGCTAGAACGTTTACCCATAGCACGCGCTTGGCGTCCACCACGTACTTTTCGGCCTTCTTGGTATTGTGCCGCTTTTTTAAAGCTACGTTTAACCGCGTCTTTATACACTTTCGCACAGCGAATGTGCTCACCACAGCGGACAATAAATACATCGGCTTCTTTACCGCTCATTAGTCGGCTTATAACTTCGTCAATAAGGCCATCATCAACAAGGGGTTGTAGGCGTTTAGGTATTTTCACAGATTGCCTGCTAAGTAGGGTTGGTTATTAATCATTATTTATGAAAGTGCTCTGTATTTGTTTGTTTAATTGGCTCAAGCAGTATATCAGCTTTGAGAATTAAGGGCAGTAACACTACTGCCTGAGAGTAATTAATCGTATTATTTTATTAGCTTATATATTGATTGCAAAGCAATCAACCAGAACTTTTTAAATAAGTATTTAGATTACTATTTTTTATTAAAATAATTTATTACTTCCTCATTATTTGCACATTGTTTGCGTTTTTAAAGCGTAAGCTTAGTTTAATTCTTAAATACGAGGTTATTACTATGAAGCATTTTTCAACTCTTGCCACTGTGGCAATATTATCTATTGCTTTTTCAGCTAATGTAGCTGCTCGAGGCGGTGACAATCCTCCTGAAAAACCTGACTTCTCAACTATTGATACTGATGGTGATGGCGTAATTAGCTTTGAAGAGTTTAGTGCTAAAAAACCGCCACACGGCGATGCACAAACAATTTTTGATTCTATAGATGCCGATGGTAATGGCGAAATTAGTGAACAAGAACTTAGCGATCATAAACCACCTCGTCGTGAACGCTGAAAGGATACTAAAATGATTAATAGTATTAACAGTAGTTCTGCGAGTTTTATGTCGCAACAAAGTAGTCAGGCTGCAAAACTAACAACAGAGCAAAGCGATTTTGTTAAAGAAACGCTTGCAGAGTTTGACGCTGAAAACTTAACCGAAGAAAACGCGCAAAGTATTCAAGCGGCATTTAAAGAACAAGGTATTGAACCAACAAAAGAGCTTGCTGATTTAATGAGCGAACTTGAGTTTGATGCTAAAAGCATTGGTGATGCAGGACGAGTGGAAGGCCAAAGACCGCCACCGCCGCCACAGAACTCATTAGAATCAGTAGATACAGACGAAGTAGTCAGCTACTTAGATGAGCTATTAACTGAGTATTCAAGCCAGTTGTCTGATGAAGATAAAGAATCAATCCTTGCATCAGTGCAAGAGAAGTTTGGTTTAAGTGAAGGCGATTCACTGCTAAATGTAACTGCTTAGGTGTTATAACTTAGAGTAAAGCTGACTGTTACTCGAAAGTCTTAAGTCCAAAGCCCAACGGTTAACTCTGTTGGGCTTTTTTATTGGCTTAATTTAAGCGTGTTTCTATTTTGCTGGTGCCATCTTCTTCGGTAAATTTAAATACAAAATCTTTTTTACCGTCTTGGTTTATGTCTACCAGAAGAATATCTTTATTATTTTTAGGCAGCGTTAGTTTTAATTTTTTACGTTTATCATTTAGCAGTGAGTCTTGCTCTCCGTAATAAATATACAGCGTTTTTTTACTGTATTTGTATACTGCGTCAATATAGCTGTCGCCGTTAATATCACCTAAATATAGGGCTGGCTCGGAATCATCGCCGTTCATTCCTACTTCCATTTCTAAATCAAGTTCGATACTCGATTTATTGGCAAATGAGCCGTCGGGTTGCTGCTTATAAATGTTCATTTCTACATCTACATCAGTACTGCCACCGCCCAATGCCATAGACGCAATAGTACCTAAGCCAATATCTAAATCCATTTTTTGTAAATCAATTAAGCCATCATTATTAAAATCAGTTTTGAGCAATAACTCACTAGGGCCTTGTGTTTCAAATAAGGTAATGGGCGTATTACTAAAGCCTTTAGCACTTCCTAGGTACAAAGTATGTGCTATTTTTATATCTAACGAATCCATACCTTGCGTTGGCTTAAACTGTCTAGTTGTAAAATCTAGAAATCCGTCGTTATTAATATCAATAATTTGCTTTATTTTGCGAGTTTCGCCATTGCTTAGCTCGCCTAATTCGATGTTAAAATCAATTGAGGTGAGCTTTTGCTCAAAGCCTTCTGAATTAGCAAGTAGTACATCTGCTCCAAAGTCATTTGAAAAAACCAAGTCGCTTAACCCGTCGTGGTTAAAATCAATAACAACGGGTTTATTGTTAATATTAACTTCTAGAGAAAGCCCTTTTCCTGAAAAGCTGCCTTCATACATAGGTGTTTGTTTAAATTTGTTAGGCTTAAAGCTGCCATCTTTATTTTGAATGTATAAAGTACTGCTTGCTAACCCAGGGATGAAAATATCGCTTAGACCGTCGTTGTTGGCATCGAAGACAAAGTCTACTTTTTCAAATTTATCTATTTTTAATTGATTTAGAACCGACTCATAATTAAACAATAGTGTTGGTTTACCAGCATGGGCTTTGTATACGCCATCACTTGTTAGTACGAGTGCTTGTTTATCGGTAATGTTAGCAAGTGTAGCCACATCAAACCCGATGGCATTTTTTGGTAAAGCAAGTTCACTACTTAGTGATGTGAGTAAATTGATGGCTTCTAATTGTTTTGATTCTTTATTATATGCAAATAAAATCTCTGAATCGGTTGATACTAATTCATCCGTTGTTTTTATTGCCATTGTTTGAGCTATAGCGCTAATGGGGGTAAGTAAAGTGATGAGTGAATAGCAAAGTGGTTTTATCATGCAAATCCCTTTTTTATATTTAGTTGTATCGTTACATTTTTATTATTCACTTATATAAGCAACATCAGCGCACAACTTAACGTAGGGTCCAGCGCTGGCGGTTTGCTAATTAGCGTAAATTTAAACGTAATACACTTATGTAAGTTGGTTTATATTTAGCCTACGCTAATAACTATGTACTGGGTGTAAGTAATTGTAAGATTATGTTTTAAGAAGGGCTTGTTGACCTTTCAGGATTGAACTTTGTTCAACCCAAGGAAGATTTAATCGCGGCGCGAGGTTTGTAACCTAGTAACAAAGAGTCAATCTCCCCTAGGCAGAACCCTTCGGGCAGCGAATGTTTGGCATTTATGCTGCGTTATCGCCTATTTATGGGGAATAACCACACTACATAGGCTCTGCATTGCCTAAATACCAAACAGTCTGCTGCAAATTTAACCTCGAAAGATAAACAAGCCCTAATAAGAAAGGTAGTGCAAAACTCATATGGCAGTTAAGCGCTTTTAGCGGGTTTTGGTTATCAACGGCACAGCTTATTTTGCTCATTTAAATAAGCATCTACAAAATCTACTTCCATCGGTTTTGAAAAGTAATAACCTTGCAGGTGAGATACACCAATATTAGTAAGCGTGTTTGCTTGTTCAATAGTTTCAACGCCTTCGGCAACAACAGTAAAATCTAAAGATGAGGCCATTTGTACAATTGCATGAATAATACTTAACCCTCTTTTATCCATATTTTGAATAAAACTTCTGTCTATTTTTACTATATCTACACCAATATCAAGCATGCTTGATAGTGATGAGTAGCCAGTTCCAAAATCATCAATTGAAATACAAAAGCCTTGTTTTTGTAGTGCTTTCACGGCTGTCAAAAATGTGAGTTTATCTTCGGCAAATACTGATTCGGTAATTTCTATATGCAGATCTTTAGGCTCTACTTGGTGATTGTTTACTATTTTTAATACCTTAGTTACAAAATTTGGATCTTGTAATTGTATTACCGATACGTTCACGCTTACTGCAATTTTTGTCGGTAAATGGTTGAATTTATTTGCTTGTATACATGCTTGTTCTATGACCCAGAGGCCCATTTGGGTTATTAAACCGTATTGCTCGGCAATAGTTATAAACTCATCAGGGAAAATATTTTCACCGTCTAGTTGCCAGCGTAATAATGATTCGAAAGAGGTTACTTTTGATGTTTTGCTATCTACAATTGGCTGAAATACTAGTCTTAAACTGTTTTCTTCTATGGCACTGGCTAGGCGTTGACTCAACAGGTACTCTCTTTCTTGTTTTAATTTGAGTGAATCGTTATAAATATTGATATTACCTTTAGCCATGCGTTTTTGGTGATACATTGCAATATCAGCAGAGCGAATTAAGGTATTTAAATCACTCCCGTGCTCAGGGTACATGGCCATTCCAATAGTTGCTGATACCCATTTTTGATATTTATATGTTTCATGCTCGGCGCTAATGCTTTGAAGCACTTTATTAGCAAACTCGATAAGCTCAGTTTGGCTTTGATACGTTGCTAAAATTAAAAACTCATCTCCGCCCCAACGGCATTTATAGAGTTGTTGGTTGCATACATTACTAATTCTCAGTGCTATTTCTTTTAATACTTTATCGCCTACTTTGTGACCCAACGAATCGTTGATTTGCTTAAAACCATCTAAATCTACAAATAATAAAGCAAAGGGTTCTTTAGGGTTATCTGCTAGTTGTTTGTTTGCATTTTTTAAAAATGCGGTGCGGTTTAATAGATTTGTGAGTGGATCGGTATTCGATAAGCGGTAAATTTCTTCAGTGCGTTGTTCGACCTTGTTTTCCATTTCATTAAGCAGCTCTCTGTTTTGGTTTTTGAGCTTGATTGCACTGTGTGTAAATGTGGCTGATTTGTACGAAGAGGCAATCATGATTGTGGCAAAAGTTAAACCTAATAACCCCAATACGTGTTGGTAGTGATCGTTTGAAAGCGCTAGCAAAAAAGAGTAGGGCGCCAATAAAGTAAAACTATATAGAACAGCGGTAAAACGACTTCCAGACAGCAAATTTGCAGAGCCACCGGCAAGCGCCGATAAAATAGCAATGGTCGTAGTAACTTCCACCGTAGATGAAGTGCTATGAAACCAAAGAGCATAACCACACCAAGACACGGCTGTTGATATACAGCCAATAGCAAAGCGATTTAGATAAGAATGTGTGTTGTAAGGTTGGCGAGAATTTTGAGCTTTCAAAAAAAGCCCTACATCAATAATACGTAAAGTAAGCACGCACATCATTATGCCTAACCAGACTACTTTATCGTGGTTAGTTTTCTCATTAGTTATATCAAAAGCAAATACTAAAGCAACGCTGACTAGTACAGAGACTGCAATTCCGGAAATAGCATTCGAGTATAAAATTTTGAGCGCTTCTTTTCGCTCATTATTACTTAAATTGTTATATGGCACTAATTAAAACCTTTTTCAAAAACAACCCCTAGGAAATTAAGTAAACCATTTAGCAAATTACACTAATGCAATACTGGTAATACAAAGAGCTTAATAAGCCTTTACGCAGCTAAATAAAACTTTAATGTAAAGTAAATATAGTTTATGGGAGGGATAAAAAAAGTTTAAAAAGTAAAAAGGCCCAAAATAAATATTTATTTTGAGCCTTAAAATTATCAAGCAGGTTAAAGTGTTAACGACTTTACTTGCTGTTCTATAGATTTAACCTTCGAAATCGCTATCGTTATGGCGCTCTGCCATTTGCTCTTCTTCAGGACCCCATGTGCGATTTACGCGACGACCACGCTTTACTGCGGGGCGCTCTGATATTTGCGTAGCCCAGCGTACAACATGGGTGTATGAGGCAACATCTAAAAACTCTGCTGCATCATATAAAGCTCCAAGCACTAACGATCCGTACCACGGCCAAATTGCAATATCGGCAATTGAGTATTCATCACCTGCCATGTATTCATTTTCGCTTAAATGGCGATTTAACACGTCAAGCTGGCGTTTAGTTTCCATGGTAAAACGGTCAATAGGGTATTGCATTTTACTTGGTGCGTAGCTATAAAAATGACCAAATCCGCCACCTAAGTAAGGCGCTGAGCCCATTTGCCAAAATAGCCAGTTACGACACTCAGTTTTAGCTTTTAAATCTTTAGGTATGAGTACATCAAATTTCTCAGCCAAATACTGTAAAATAGAACCAGATTCAAAGATGCGAGTAGGCGGCGTGGTTGAATGATCCATTAGCGCTGGGATTTTTGAGTTTGGATTAATATCAACAAAGTCAGATCCAAACTGATCGCCATCACCTATGTTTATTAAATATGCGTCGTAGTCTGCATCGGTGCAACCAAGCTGTAAAAGCTCTTCAAACATGATAGTCGCTTTTTGGCCATTAGGTGTCGCAAGAGAATAAAGCTGAAATGCGTGCTCACCAATAGGTAGAGTTTTGTCATGAGTCGCGCCTGCAATTGGGCGGTTAATCCTGGCAAACTTACCGCCACTTTCACTTTCCCACGTCCATACTTTTGGTGGCGTGTATTCGTTTTTATCACTCATAAATAACCTCTGTTAGATGAAATACATATATGGTAAATGTGGCCATAAAAAATTAATTAAGGGCCCTAATACTTAATTTACCGACCTTTTAATTTATCGGCTTTTGCTAATCTATAACCTAAAAACAATCCGCTTAGCGCTCCAAATAAATGGCTTTCAAACGATACATGATAGCGCTGGGGTAAAACACCCCATATAAAACCGCTATAAAGTATAGCCACTACAACAGCAATTATAATTGATTTTAATGAGCGTCTTACTAAGCCGTAGCATAGAATAAAGCCCCATAAACCATATATAACACCGCTTAAACCAACATGTATGTTACTGCGCCCAAATGCCCAAACTAACAGTCCACCAACTAGAGCGGTAAAAATAAATACGTTATAAAAACGTTTTACGCTGTACTGGCAAATTAGCCAGCTTAATACTACAAATGGGATCATATTACTGGCAAAGTGCCACCAGCTACCATGTAAAAAAGGTGCGCATAGTATGCCAATTAAGCCTTGGATACTGCGTGGATATATGCCTAAACCATTAAGATTTATGCCAGGTAGACTATTGATCACCTGTAGTACGAAGCAAATAACAACAATACTAAATATTGCGAAACGGGTACTCGTTAGTAATGACAGTGTGGTTGGCTTGGTTGCCATATAATCGCCCTAATTGACTTTAAGAGTTGCCAGTATAGGAATTGTATTTGCTAATGAAAAGCAATTAAAAAAGCACAGCATAAAATGCTGTGCTTAATTTTAATTATTACTCACTATTAACCTAATTTAGTTAATAGTTTTTTTGCAGCTAGTTCAGAGCTTGCTGGGTTTTGGCCGGTAATTACTAAACCGTCTTCTAGTGCTAATACACCCCAGTCGTCAGTTTTTTGATAATCGCCACCTTTTCTAATTAGCTCGTCTTCAACTAAAAATGGCACGATATCGGTAAGTTGCACTGCAGCTTCTTCAGAGTTAGTAAAACCAGTTACTTTTTTACCCGCTACTAATGCATTGCCATCAGCATCTTTAACATTTAAAAATGCAGCACTTGCATGACATACCGCAGCAACAGGCTTTTGCTCTTTTACAAAGCTTTCGATAAGTGAGATTGAATCAGTGTTGTCAACTAAGTCCCATAATGGACCGTGACCGCCTGGGTAAAATACAGCATCAAAATCGTTAGATTTTACTTCACTCAACACTTTAGTGTTTGCCATAAGGGTTTGCGCTGCGCTATCTGCGTCATAACGTTTTGTTGCATCTGTTTGAAAATCGACAAGCGTACTTGTCGGATCAATGGGTGGTTGACCGCCAGCTGGAGACGCTAATGTTACTTCAACGCCTGCATCAACAAATGCATAATAAGGGGCTGCAAATTCTTCTACCCAAAAACCTGTTTTTTCGCCAGTGTTACCAAGTTCTGCGTGAGATGTAAGAACCATAAGTATTTTTTTAGACATTGAATATATTCCTTCTGATGATTTGAATTAGTTTATCTTGCTTACCAATTACTATATGCACTAAAAGAGTTTTAAACAACGATGATAAATTTAACTTTATTGATTTAATAATTGATACAATAGAGGGGTTGAATTTAAAACACGCTACGGAGCACATATGAAGGTGTCGTTTGAGCAGTTAAAGAGCATGGTCGTATTTGCGCAAATTGTAGAGCAGGGCAGTTTAACTGCTGCCGCTAAACAGCTAGGATTTACGCGAGCAGTAGCAAGTTATCATTTAAAAAAGTTAGAAACCCAACTTGAAGTCACTTTATTAAATCGCTCAACTCGTACCATGGCGCTAACTGAGGCGGGCATTGCTTATTATGAGCGTTGTAGAATAATTACCGAACAAGCTAATGCGGCTAATCAGCAAATAGAAAATATAAAGAGTGAGCCACAAGGTTTACTTAAAATTAGCTGCCCTGTGAATGTGGGAATGCAGCTAATTGTGCCCGCAATAAATACGTTTAAGCGCCAATACCCTAAAATTAAAATAGACTTACAGCTTACTGACGATGTGGTTGATATTATTAAAAATGGGTTCGATTTTGCAATTAGGGGTGTGGCACTGAGTGACTCCAACTTGCAAGCAACCAAGCTTACTACAATGAGCACTTGTATTTGTGGCGCGCCGGATTACTTTACACATTTTGGTAAACCTAAAACGCCTTTAGAATTGGCAGATCATCAATGGGTGGTTTATCAGCTAGGAAGTAAAACGTTAACACTTTCAAAAGATGGCAAAAAACACGACATTGCAATGCAAGGCGCCTTAAGTACTAATAACGCAGCTGCACGTACTGCCTTTGTAGAAGCGGGGCATGGCATTGGGCGTATACCGCTTTACGATGCGTGGCCTAAAGTACAAGCTGGGCTACTTGAAATAATATTAGATGATTATAAAAGCAAAGATATTGAACTGTACGGAGTATTTCCGCCAGGGGCTGCGGGTTCTAAAAAACTACGATTATTTATTGATTACCTAAAAGCATATTTTGTAAAACAGCATACCGCCTTGGGTATGCTGAAAAGCGTTTAATTCTTTTCGCTTTTAAAATATTTATAAAGCATTTATAAAATACTTATAAAGTACGGCTAAACAATGCAACCGCTTGTTGATACATATTAATTGCAAGGGCTGCATCGTATCGCTCACCTTCATCACGCATAAAGGCATGCTGGGCGTTAACTTCTTGCCATTGGTAATTAATGCCAGTGCTTACGCATTGCTGGTATATTTTAGTGCGACCTTCTTGTGGCACATGCGGGTCTTGTTTACCCCATATAAAGTGAATTTCGCCTTGTATATCAGCCATGCGTTCAAATGAGTTATTACCTGATTTTGCCGGTAATGTGTCGCTGTGAATATCAGTCGCGTATAAGCAAAAAGCCGCTTTAATTTCAGGGTTAAGCGCCGCTCTATAAGCTAAATGCCCACCAATACATACGCCCATTGCGCCTACTGTACCTGTGCAATAGCTTTGTTGTTTTATAAAATCGATCATGGCTTGCGTGTCACTATCATGATGCTCAAGTGGCTTTGCCCACTTATCGGCATTGCCTTTGTCTTTACCTGTATCATCGTAAGCAAGCACAGTGCCTATAGGATTTAACTCGTGAAACACTTCAGGCACTAATACTACAAAGCCATGGCTTGCTAAAATAGCCGCGCTGCGTGCAATAGGTGCAGTTTGCTGAAAAATTTCAGAATAAAAAATAATAGCAGGGAATTGCCCTTGCGCCTGAGGGCGATATACGGTTGTTCGCATTAAACCTGTAGGTGTTGGCAAGTCTGCGTTATGTTGTTGAATTATCATAAAAGCGCTCAGTTAAATAAAATTATATATAATGATATGGTAACTGAGCGCGATAAAATAAACGACTTTTGTTGTCGAATATTTATACCAACCTGCATAAATCTTTGATCAATTTAACGAATTAAATTTCACTATAACGTCGTTAAAAATTTTTTATTTAGAACAACTAGATAAAAAATTTTTGCCTAGTTCTAGCGTAATTTTCTTAACGTTAAATAGACCCCATATATAAGCAGATTGGTATTAAATACTTGCAGGCATTTTATTACAACTAGCGTAATAACTTACGGTAGCCGGCCAATCTGAAAATATAGCCATTACACCCACGTCCTTTGCGAGTACATCAACGACCGTCATCATGTCGCCATCGTTATCTATAACATCAGCAATTGATTGATAGTAATAACCACCACCTTCATTAAGCGGACCTGAGCGCTCAAGGCTCCATGCAATAAGCTCTAAACCTGCTGCTTTTGCGTCAATGGCGTATTGTGATGGCACTATATTACTTTCGCTGTTTATTGTTAGCATCATCCAAATTGGAGGCGCTAAAATTTTAACGCCATCGGCAACAAGCTCATCCATGCTAGGTTGCCATGTTTGCGGGTTGTTTGGATCAAATCCTGCTTCGCTGTCGCGACCATCTAGGTATACGCTTTTATCTGCAAAATCAGGGTTGGTATTAATCCAGTATTTTACGTCATTAAGATTAAACGACTGCGGATAAACTTTTGAGGCTGGCACACCCATTTGTGTGTATTCGTCTAGCATTTTTTGCGCGTATTGCTCTTGGGTCATTCCATTAAATGGCATACTTACTTGCGGCGATTTAAGTTCTGGGGTCATTTTTACGCCCATCTCATTAAACAATGCAATACTTTGTTTATGGGTCATCAATGTGCCGTTGGTGGCATATAAATCAGTGCGCCAACTTGGTGTACCATCCATGTAATCGGCAACGGTAGTTGCATTAGTGTTTGCCCCATCCATTTTACCTTCAAGGGTTAAAAATTCCGCTAAGCTTATATCGCTGGTACAACATTTTGCAGAAGCAGCAATACCGTTAGCGGGGTCTGCTGGTGTAAATGGTACACTGCATTTAGCTGCAAGCTCAGGAATGGCTAAAATATTAGTTGTGGTGTGTAAGTCGCATTGGGAGTGGCGACATACTAGTTCTTTATCGTTTGTAAATGTAACATCGCATTCAACAATGCCTGCGCCCATTCTAGCTGCAGCAATGTAGGCTTCTTTGGTGTGCTCAGGATATTGCATTGATGCACCGCGATGACCAATAGAAAAGTCGGTGCGGTAAAAAGGACCTTCACTGCATGACTCTAATTGTGTTTTTAAAGCGCTGTCGCTCATATCATTGACTAAATAATATGGACGAGTGCCTAGTTGAATATCTGGCGCATCACCGTTTGGTACTTCTACAATAACAGGCGTAGGTACTTCAACAATCTCAACTTCGGTGTTGGTAACAACCACTTCTTTTTCTATTATTTCTACATCGTCGTCGCAGCCAGCAAGTGTGGCTAACAATATACAGCCTGTAAGTAAGGTAATACGTTTCATTGTTTATCCTTAAAAAGTAAAATTTGTACTACCTTAATGATTATTAATGACAATTTAGCTACAAGTTTATTAATTTACTTTTTTATTAAGCATTTGATTCACTAATAATGCACCTAACATTATAGCTGCACCAATACTTAACCTAACTATGTCAGCGTCTCTGTTCCAAATAAGCACGTTAACAATAATCCCTGCTGGGATAAGTAAGTTATTCATGACTGCCAGAGCTCCAACGTTAACGAGTGTTGCGCCTTTATTCCACATAAAGTAACCAAGGCCTGATGCAACAACCCCTAAATAAATCAATATGCCCCACTGAGTAGAAGTGGTTGGTAATTTATTTGAATTACCAAATAATGCATAGCAAATTGTGGCAATAATAAGTGCGCCTATAAAAAACCATCCAAATATGGTTTTATCATCAAGCTGATTGTTCATCATTAAGCGTTTATAGGTTACTTGGCCTACAGCAAAACTTATGTTCGCACCTTGAACTAATAATAAGCCAATTATGAAATTGCTATTTAGGTTTTCGTAACGAATGGTAATTGCACCAATTACAGCAATAAGTGCGATTATAAAAAAGCGTGGGTTAAAATGTTTGTTCAATGCATCATTTAGCAAGGTAATGTACAAAGGAGTCATTACTGTAAATAGCAGTACTTCGGGGACGCTTAAAAATAAAAAGGAGTGGTAGTAAAAGCTATACATAACACCAAGTTGTATAGCGCCAATCAGCATGAGCTTTAAGGCTAAAGGTTTAGGTGTTTGTTTAAACTTTAAAAATGGTAAAAATACGAGGGTTGCTAGTGCTATGCGAATTAACACACTAAACCATGCATCAACCTGACCTGCTAAATACACGCCAATTAAACTAAATGAAAATGCCCAAAGTAAAGTTACTGCAAATAAGTACCGCATAGCCGTCGTCTTTAAATAATTAATGGCAGCAGTTTATCTGTTATAAATTAATGTATAAACAATAAAAGCCCGCAAGCGGGCTTTTATAAAGTCTAAAATTAATAAACTACGTTACTAATTACTCAACTAAGTTATTAATTATTCAACCAAACCACGGCGCTTAAGTAGTGCGTCGGTAGTTGGTTTCTGACCTCTAAACTCAATGTAGCTTTGCATTAAGTCGCGACTGTTACCTTTTGATAGGATTTCTTTACGGAACTTATCACCGTTTTTACGTGTTAAGCCGCCGTTGTTTTCCATATGTGCAAAGGCGTCTGCTGCAAACACTTCAGTCCATAGGTACGCGTAGTAACCCGCTGAATAACCACCTGCAAATGTGTGGCTAAAGAAGTTTGATTTGTAACGCGGTGGAACAGGGTAGTAAGCAATACCGTGTTTTTCTAGCGCGTCTTGCTCAAACTTTTGAACGTCAGCTACTTTTTTATCAGAACCAAATGAATGCCATTCCATATCAAGTAGTGCAGCGGCTAAGTATTCAGTAGTGCCGTAACCTTGGTTGAATTTTTGCGATTCAAGTACTTTATCAAGTAAAGCTTGTGGAATTGGCTCACCTGTCTTGTAATGCTTAGCATAGTTTGCAAGTACTGTTGGTTCAATCATCCAATCTTCATTTGCTTGCGACGGAAACTCAACAAAGTCACGCGCCGTTGCAGTACCCGCTAGGCTTGGGTATTTAACATCTGAGAATAAACCGTGAGCAGCATGACCAAATTCATGGAACATAGTAGACACTTCATCAAACGTCATTAGCGTTGGCTCGCCTGCAGCAGGTTTTGGAATGTTCTGCGCATTGTAAATAACAGGTTTGGTGCCTTTTAAGCCGCTTTCGCTAACGTATGCACTCATCCATGCGCCGCCACGTTTACCTTCACGTGCATATGGGTCTAAGTAAAATAAACCAATAGCGCTGCCATCAGCGTTAAATACTTCGTATACGGTTACATCTTCATGATAAACAGGAAGATCTTTACGTTCTTTAAACGTAATACCGTACAGTTTGTTCATTGCAAAGAATAAGCCATCGTGAATAACCGATTGCATTTCAAAGTATGGTTTAACAAGTGCTGGGTCTAAGTTGTACTTTTCTGCACGTACTTTTTCAGCATAAAAAGTCCAATCCCATGGTTTAAGCTCAAAGCTTTCGCCTGAATCGTTAATCACTTTTTGAATAGCGGCTGCTTCAATCTTTGCTTTTTCAACTGCTTTTGGTGCTAGGTCATCAAGGATGCCGTAAACGTTTTCAGTTGTTTGCGCCATACGCGACGTCATTACATAAGAAGCCCAATCTTTGTAGCCTAAAAGCTCTGCTTTTTGAGCGCGTAGGTTGGTTTCTTTAATAATAATAGGGCCGTTAGTTTTTGCTGCACGGTTTGCAGAGGCTTTAAAAATTCGCTCACGCAGGTCGCGGTTTTCAAGGCTACTTAAAATTGGTTGTTGCGTTGTATTTACCAAAGTGATCATGTAGCCGTCTTTGCCCGCTTTTTTAGCTGAAGCTGCAAGGCCTGCAATTTCGCCTTCAGAAAGACCTGCTAATTCACTTTTATCTGTAACTACAATAACGTCTTCTTTAAACGATTTTAAAATGTTTTGTGAAAACGCAGTAGATAGCTGAGCTAGCTCTGAGTTAATTTCACGCATTTTAGCTTTTTCAGCGTCATTTAATTTAGCACCTGCTTTTACAAACTGCTTGTAGTAAAAATCAACTAGGCGTTTATCTTCTGCGTTTAATTTATCTTGATTGTCGTAAATTGTTTGTACGCGCTTAAATAATTCACCGTTTAAGTAAATATCATCTGAGTGAGCAGATAATACAGGCGCCATTTTTTCATCAATACGCTGGTATTCAGCATCTGAAATTAAACCTGATAAGTTATAAAAAGCAGCCGATACGCGATTTAATAGCTCCCCTGACAATTCCATTTTAACTAATGTATTTTCAAATGTTGCTGGAGCAGGGTTGTTAGCAATGGCTTGTACTTGTGCCGTGTGCTGTGCGATACCTGCATCGAATGCAGCTTCGTAGTCTTTTGTACCAAATTTATCAAACTCTGGTGCCATATATTGCAATGGGCTTGGCTTAAATAAAACATTGTTTGCGTTCATGTCTTGCACTTGTGCTGCGCCTTCTTTTGCCATGTTTTGTGTATCGTTAGATGAACAGGCCGATAATATTAAGGCACTAGCAATAGTAGTGGCGATCAGGGTTTTACGCATAATAACTCCATAGAAAGATTAGCCGGAATAGGCTTTGCGAGTCGAAAAACCTAGTTAACTTATCAAATTTTGGCGTTTATACAATAAAGTTTATCGGTATTAAGGGGGATTTGAACGCAAATTAGCTAATATTTAGCTTTAAGGGAGGTAAAAGTAGCTCTAAAAGTAAACACCTGAGCTACTTAATAAGTCGTTGAGTCATAATTGCTTAGTTATATCCAAGTACAAATTTTCTCTCAGAGCCAAAGTTGCTAGGTTGTTGTTGGCCAAACTCTTTGTTGATAGATGCCAGTGTTTGCTCTTGTTCTGCAAGAAGGCACAAAATTTTATTTCGGTAATCTAGGCTGCTTTCAAATAAATGTAAGTCTACCTGCGGCTGCAAAGTAGCGAGTCTTTGATTTAAAGTAAGTTGTGTCATATGTGATCTCCAGTGCTTGTACACTATTTATATAGCACTCGGTGCAATAAAGAGTTAATAAATTGTTCATAAAAAGTATATTGAACTTATTAACTTGGCGTTTTAGTTATATTATGACTGCTAAACTTACCCAACACTGAACCGCTTTTACTTTATAGCGATTTAAATTTAAAGCGCTCCTTTGCTTGTTTTGGAAAATAAATGACCTTAGAACACATAAACCAAATTCTTGCCTTTGTTGTATTTAGTTACAGCGATGTACACATTACCGTAGCAAAAATTATTAAAGTGCCTTTAATACTTTTCGCTATTTGGTTTATTGTGACGCGTATTGGCAAGCTAATAACAAAAACATTATTGGCAAAAAAGTTAAGCCAAGATGCCGTGCATTTATTTACACGTATCTACTTTATTTTAAGTATCGCTATTTTAATTTTTACATCTTTAGAAGTATTAAGCATACCGCTTACTGCGTTTGCTTTTGTTTCAGGTGCAATAGCCATTGGTGTAGGCTTTGGTGCTCAAAATATTATCAATAACTTTATTAGTGGCTGGATACTGATGTGGGAACGCCCAATACGCATTGGTGACTTTTTAGAGGTAGGCAATGCAAAAGGCGTGGTAGAAACAATTAATACTCGCTCAACGCGTATTCGCCGAAATGACGGCGTACATATGCTTATTCCTAATTCTCAATTGCTCGAAAATACAGTAACAAACTGGACGCTAATAGATGGCAATGCACGCTCATCGGTCAGTGTAGGCGTTGCGTATGGATCAGACGTGATACTGGTTAAAAAGCTTATTCAGCAAGTGCTTGATGATCATGAAGCAATATTGGCTAATCCAAAGTCATCGGTGTTATTTGATGACTTTGCAGATAGCTCGCTCGTATTTAACGCTATTTTTTGGGTGTGCGCCGAGTCTGAAACCATGCTTAGAAAAGTACGCAGTGATATTCGTTTTAGTATTTACGCTGTATTTGAAAAGCATGATGTAGTGATTGCTTTTCCGCAGCGTGATATTCATATCGACGGTGAAATTGCATTTAAGCGCTCATAGTTCAAATATAGTAAATATTAAAAGTCGCTCTTGGGCGGCTTTTAATAAAAACACAGGTGTTTCTATTTTAGGTTAACATGTAAAACAATCCCTTCTTCCTACTCCATTTTATTAAATCCAATAAAGGACATATGTCCTTAATATTAGGATTTTGCATCTAAATAGTGATAAAAACACGTGGTTTTGTAGTTAAATGTTGCAAAAAAGTTTCTAATTATGTCTATATTTATGCAGTAAAATTGTCACACAATGGTATAATCTTAATCGTTCGTTCAGCCTTATAACATCGTTTTTGTACTCTCGGTAATAAGGTCCGCGCGCATGACGCAAGTCGCGAAAAATTGAACGAGCCCGCAATGAATACATTGCGCAACACAAAAAACCGTTGAACAAGAGTGCACAAAAAAGGTTAAACCCAACATGAAAGCAATGAAAAGATCTACGTTAGCTACCCTAATCAATGCAACGTTGTTCTCTGCAGTAGCAGGTACTTCATTTTCTTCTTTAGCTGCTGAAGAAAAAACAGCTAAAAAAAGTAATCAACTAGAAGTTATTCAAGTAACAGCTCGTAAACGTGTAGAAAACGCTCAAGAAGTACCAGTAGCAGTATCTGCTCTACAAGGTGATAACCTTGATGCGTATAGCTCAGCTGGTATGGATATTCGTTTTTTAAATGCGAAAATTCCAAGTTTATCTATTGAATCTTCATTTGGTCGTTCATTCCCACGCTTTTACGTTCGTGGTTTAGGTAATACCGATTTCGATTTGAATGCATCACAACCAGTATCACTTGTTGTTGATGAAGTCGTTCAAGAAAATGCAATTTTAAAAGGCTTCCCAGTATTTGATGTTGAACGCGTAGAAGTATTACGTGGACCACAGGGAACTTTATTTGGACGTAACACGCCAGCTGGCCTTGTTAAGTTTGATACTGTTAAACCAAGCCAAGAATTTGATGGTTATGGCTCTGTTTCATACGGTAGCCGTGGCGCTGTAGACACAAGTGGTGCTGTAGGTGGTGCTTTAACTGACCGTTTATCTGCTCGTGTTTCATTATTATGGCAAGATAAAGACGATTACATTGATAACCAAGCGCCAGGCTTTGAAGCTAAAGACGAGCAAGGTGGTTACACTGAAAAAGCGGCACGTGTTCAGTTTTTATATGAAGGCGACGATTTTACTGCTTTATTAAACTATCACACACGTGATTTAGATGGCTCGCCAATTGCCTTTCGTGCAAATGTAATTAAAACGGGTACTAATGAGCTAGTAGATAATTACGAAAGTGATGTTGTTTATCAAGATGCGGCATCTCGCTCTACTCAACAAGTAGAATCTGAAGGTGCAAGCTTAAAGCTTGAGTGGGAACTTAAAAATCACACAATCACTTCAATTTCTGCATGGGAAAGTGCTGAAATTTATTCTCGCGCTGACATCGACGGCGGTTACGGTGCTTCTTATATTCCAGATTTCATGGGGCCTGGTTTTATCCCTTTCTCTTCAGAAAGTGCTGATGGTATTCCAGATCACGACCAGTTGACGCAAGAGCTACGCTTATCTAGTAACTTTGATGGCGATTTAAATTATCAAGTAGGTGTTTTTTACTTCGATGAAGAACTAACTATTGAAAACTACAGCTACGATACATTCTCAACACCCGATGCTGGTGCTTTAAATGGCTATGTTCGTCAACAGCAAGATACTACAGCTTGGGCTGTATTTGGTTCTGTAGATTATACTTTTTCAGATGATTTAAAAGTAACAGCGGGACTTCGCTACTCTGACGATGATAAAGATTTTGTCGCTGACCGAGCACTTAGCCCAATTGGCGGTGGTGCTTTACTAGTAGAACGTGATGTTAGTGACGACCATGTTAGCTGGGACTTATCTGCAAATTATAAAGTAAACGATGATGTTAACTGGTACGGCCGTGTAGCAAACAGCTTCCGCGCACCTAGTTTACAAGGTCGTATTTTGTTTGGTGATGATGTAACAACAGCTGAGTCAGAAACGGTAACATCGTACGAAACAGGCATTAAATCAGACGTGTTAGATGGCCAAGGTCGTGTTAACGCGACTGTGTTTTATTACACAATGGACGACCAGCAACTTACCGCTGTAGGCGGTGGTGCTAACTTTAACCGTTTAGTTAATGCTGATAAAACGACTGGCTATGGTTTTGAGTTAGATACGCAGTGGGTATTAAGCGATGAGTTTAATGCAACGTTTAACTTGAGCTACAATAAAACAGAAATTAAAGATAACGATTTAGCTGTCGCTGTTTGTGCTCAATGTACTGTAACTGACCCAATTAATGGTTCTGGTCTTGCTGTACTTGATGGTAATAGCTTACCGCATGCTCCTGAGTGGATCTCTAACTTTACGCTTCGCTACACTAAAGAACTTGCCGATGGTAACTTCTTCGCAAGCGGTGATATTTCTTATCGCAGTAAAATCAATATGTTCCTTTACGAATCAGTAGAGTTTGAAGGTAAAGAGCTTATTGAAACAGGTTTGCGTACAGGTTACACATGGTCTGAAGGCGATTACGAATACGAAGTAGCCGCTTTTGTTCGTAACTTATTTGACGAGCAACAAGTTATTGGTGCTGTAGACTTTAATAACAATACGGGTATTGTTAACGAAGAACGTTATGTAGGTGCTGAGTTTAAAGTTAGATTTTTCTAACTAATAGCTAAAAGTATTTATTTTAAAAGCCTGCATTGCGCAGGCTTTTTTATTTGTATAACCCCTTTTAGAGCTGCTAAAGTAGCGCCTAATTGGTTTATTTAAAGAGAAGAGCAATGGCTGGATTTTGGAATTACCGTGTAATTTTTTGTGAAGCAACGAAAGATGAAGCAGCGCAATATCAAATACACGAAGTAGAATATAACCTGAACGGTAAAGTGACTAACTGGTCAGAAACAGGCGCAGCCCCTTTTGGTACAACACTTGATGAGTTGAAAGATGACTCAGATCGTTTAAAAACAGCATTTGAAAAGCCTGTACTTAAAGTTATGCGTAAAACGCGTGGCTACGAGCTTGTTGATGTTGATACGGGTGAAGAAGCAACGGGTGAGCCACCAGCTGGCTTAACGCAATAACAACAATTTAATAAAAGGTGCTTAAGGCGCCTTTTTTATTGTCAAAATTTGGCTTAGGTTAAATAAGGAATGAGGATGACATTAGAAGCAGTATTATTTGATATGGATGGCACATTAGTTGATTCAGAAAGCATGCACTTTGTATGTTGGAGTAAACTACTTAAGCCTTATGGTGTTAGTTATTTAGAAAGTGATTTTTGTCAGCGCTTTTCAGGACGACCCACTTTAGAAGCTGCAATCGAAATTAAGCAAGAGCATAACTTATCAGTAAGCGCACAGTTTTTAGCGGATGAAAAATACCGTTTATTTGGCGAATATGTAATAACACATTTACCACCACTGATGCCGTTTACTGAGCAAACGTTGAAAGCTGTAAAAGCGAGTGACTTAAAAATAGCGCTAGTAACGGGCAGTGCTAAAAGTGAAGCTATGCCAATACTTAAAGGTTTAGGATTTTATGAGCTGTTTGACACGGTGGTAACAAAAGACGATGTAACTAATCCTAAACCTGCTGGAGACCCATATTTACTGGCACTTAAGCAGATAAATATACAGGCAGGCAATGCAATTGCTGTCGAGGATACATTTACCGGTGTTACGGCGGCCAACAACGCTTTGTTACGTGTTGTAGCCATTGCCAATAGCCATACTAAAGATCACGACTTTAGCCAAGCTACCTATAAAATGAGTAACTTAGATGAGTTTTGGCAATGGGTGCAATCTCAACTATAGTTTAAGCCAACTTTTACTTGCTTGGATGCGCCAATGTTTACTATTAAATACCTGTTTTTAATTGTTGTTGTACTTTTTACGCAATGTATAAGTGCAGCACAACCCTCTGTTTTACTGGCTAAAGTATATAACGAAACTAAACATTACGATGTAAGTAAGTATTTAGTCAGTGAAAAATATGATGGCGTAAGAGCTATATGGACCGGCACGCAGTTTGTTACTCGCAAGGGCAATATTATTAATGCGCCGAGTTGGTTTACAGCGCCATTGCCAAATGTATGGCTTGATGGTGAGCTATGGACCAAGCGTGAGCACTTTTCTAAGCTTAGTGGCATAGTAAGAACTAAAAAACCTAATAATCATGATTGGCAAACTATTACTTATAAAGTATTTGATATGCCAGATGAAAATCTGCCTTTTAGCACTCGTTATAAAAACTATAATGAGCTTATTACTAGCCTAAACTCGCCGCACATTAGCGTTGTAGTTCAATATAGCTTTACTAATAATGAGCAGCTCACAGAGTATTTTGAAAACATAACTAAGCAGGGCGGCGAGGGCGTAATGCTTCATTTGGCCAGTGCTAAGCACAGCAATGGTCGAAGCAATGCATTACTAAAATTAAAACCTTACTTAGATGCAGAAGCGGTTGTGATTGCGCATTTACCAGGTAAAGGAAAATACCAAGGTATGTTAGGGGCATTAAGGGTAAAAACAGCACAAGGGCAGGTGTTTTCTATTGGTACTGGGTTTAGTGATGCAGAGCGCTCCACGGCGCCTGAGATAGGTAGCACTGTAACGTACCGATTTCATGGATTAACAAAAAACGGTTTACCGCGTTTTGCTAGTTTTTTACGAGTAAGAGATAGTTTATAACATTTATAATTTTTACAAAGTGTGCTAAATTGCGCGGCCTTTTTGGTAATGTATGGTGAAGTATGTTTGTAGGTTTTGATTACGGTAGTTCTAATTGTGCTATGGGTGTAATGAGCGAGGGTAATGTTCAATTAGTACCGCTAGAGCAAGGAAAACATTACTTACCGTCTACACTTTACACTCATCACAGTGCCTTGGTTGTTGACTTTGTTGCTAAGCACTTACATGGCACAGCCCATGAGCATGACTTTTTAACGCAGCGCCAAGCATTATTAAATACCTTACCTCGTATTAAGTCAGACCTTGATTTACAACCTTCAGATGAAACCCTATTTATTGGTCGTGAAGCGATTAGCGAGTACGTGCAGTTTCCTGAAGAAGGCTACTTTGTTAAGTCCCCTAAATCATTTTTTGGCGCAACAGGTTTAAAGCAAGGTCAAATTAACTTTTTTGAAGATATTGCAACCGCGATGATCTTAAAAATTAAACAACGCGCTGAGCTCTCTCTAGGAAAAACACTTACACAAACAGTGATTGGTCGCCCAGTAAACTTTCAAGCTGTGGGTGGTGAGCAATCAAATCAACAAGCGGTCGGTATTTTAGAACGCGCTGCTAAACGCGCTGGTTTTAAAGACGTAGAGTTTTTATATGAGCCACTTGCTGCGGGTATCGATTACGAGAGTGATTTAACTCAGGATCAAAAAGTACTCGTTATTGATATTGGTGGTGGTACGAGTGACTGCTCGTTTGTACAAATGGGCCCGAGTTTTAGAGGAAATAGCCAGCGCGATGGCGATTTTTTATCTCACAGTGGTAAACGTGTTGGCGGAAACGATTTAGATATTGCTTTGAGCTTTCATGGTTTAATGCCGTTATTGGGTTTAGGCAGTACGTTTAAATCAGGTCTACCTTTGCCTAATCAAGCGTTTTGGCAAGCGTGTAAAATTAACGATGTAAACTTACAAAGCCAGTTTTATAGTGAAAGCCATACCCGAGAGCTAAATGCACAATTACGTCATGTAAGTGCACCTGATCTTTATAAGCGTTTAATACATTTACAGCAAAACAAGCAAGGTCATCAGTTAGTACAACAAGGTGAAGCGGCTAAAATAGCACTTTCATCAGCTAGAGCGTTTGATTGTGATTTAAGCTTTTTAGATAGTGGGCTGAATAAAAATGTATCGGTAAGCGATTTAGCTGTTGCCGTTGAGAGTAGTATTAGCCAAATAGTTACTTTAGCAAAACAAGCAATCAGCGACGCTGCGACCACGCCAGACATTATTTACTTAACAGGCGGTAGTGCACAGTCACCATTGATTAAAGCGGCTTTAAGTGAGCACTTAGGTAATATAAAAATGGTTAACGGGGACCACTTTGGTAGTGTAACTGCTGGCCTGACTAAATGGGCCAGCATGCTTTATAAATAACCTAGATTACAATTGAGGTTTAAAGATCTATTTGTCGGGTTGCGAGGTATTTTTCGTAATCTGGCAATGTACGTTCAAGCTCTACATCCATAAGCGGTGAGCTTAATAACATATCTGCACTTACCTCATTACACGCCACCGGAATATTCCAAACAGCGGCTAAACGCAGCAGTGCTTTAACATCAGGGTCATGAGGCTGTGATGCTAATGGGTCCCAAAAAAATATCAAAACATGTATCTCATGTTCAGCTATTTTAGCGCCAAGTTGTTGATCGCCGCCCATAGGACCACTTAAAAGCTGAACTACATCAAGTCCCGTGGTTTTTTGAATTAAATGCCCGGTAGTACCTGTGCCATATAAAGTGTGCTTACTTAGTATTTCTTTGTGCTTTTCACACCATAATTTTAATGCTGCTTTTTTACCGTCGTGGGCAACTAAAGCAATATTTTTTTGTGCGGGAAGAGATTGTGTTTTTTGTTCCATGCTGATTCTTTTTTATTAGTTAGCTTAAACTCTGGGTAATAAATCTCTTAACCAAAGTGCAGGTTAGTTAAAATAATAGATTGATAGCAAGGGCTATAAATACAATGCCGGTGATCCTATCAATCCAAAGTTGGCTATTTGGGTTACGTCTAAAAAACTGTGCAATTTTGTCGCCAAAATAAATATACGTGCAGTCAATCGGAAAAGCAAAAATAGGGTAAAGCAAGCCAAAAAAAGCGAGTTGAAAAGTAGCAGATGAAAGCGTTGGATCTACAAATTGCGGAATAAATGCAATAAAAAACAGCGCCACTTTAGGGTTTAGCACTTCAGTCATCATGGCTTGAAACATGACATTACTTTTTTTACTGGTACTTATATGCGGTTTATTGGTTTGCTTGCCTTCAGATATAGGCTCTGGCTGCTTTAGCGTGCCTTTAATCATCATAAACCCCAAATAACATAAGTATGCTGCGCCTGCATATTGCACTGCGGCATAGGCACTTGGGGAAGCTTTTAGGACTGCGCTTAGGCCTACAACAGCAAATAGAGTATGAATAACCCCACCTAATGCAAAACCAAAAGCACTTTGCATACCGGCGCTTCGACCATTAGCAAATGTTTGTGCCATCAAAAATGCATTTGATGGCCCAGGTGCTACAGCCATTAAAAAGCTGGCTAATAAAAACGAGACTAAAAAATCAGGATTGATCATTGAGCGCTTTTAGTTGGGTGTAAAGTATGAGCTTTTTTGCTCATTAAAATAAGCCAAAGCGGAACTAGCAATAATAAGTGAAAAGCAATTAACCACGGTGTACTTAACCCTAAATATTGGGTTAAAACAACGAGTATACTCGCGCCACTCATTTGCATAGCACCAAGTAATGCCGAGGCTGTGCCTGCTTGTTTAGGAAAGCTCGACAGAGCCATACCTGCAGCTGAGCCTAAACTTAGAGCAAAGCCTAATGCTGCAATTAAGATAGGTAACATAAGCGCAAATGCCGTTTCTATACTGCTAAGGGCTAGCATTAAAACGCCTGAAAAAACCAGTACACTCACACCGACACGCAAAGCACGTTGGCTATTTCGTTTAATGTACGTTGGTAAAATAAAACTAGCGACAATACTTATTACGGCATTTAACGTAAACCAAAAAGTAAAGTCGGCTACAGTGCCGCCTAAATGCGTAATAAGCCAGCCTGGAGCTAGCGTCACATAAACTAATATTGCCGACATTGAGACCATGCAAATTAGGCTATTAAACAAAAATACCGGTGTTTTTATAATA
Source organism: Pseudoalteromonas sp. SWXJZ10B (assembly GCF_015864475.1). Lineage (NCBI taxonomy): Bacteria > Pseudomonadati > Pseudomonadota > Gammaproteobacteria > Alteromonadales > Pseudoalteromonadaceae > Pseudoalteromonas > Pseudoalteromonas sp. SWXJZ10B. The sequence goes on along the minus strand of NZ_JADYXD010000008.1, from coordinate 52,116 downwards.
GGTGTAAAGCGACGTAAATCTAAAATATGCCCCTGATAATGGCTATCAGCAGGACGAGTTTCTCTAAAAAAGAATAGCGTAACAACAAGCCCTACAATGGCAAACGCGGTTAAAAACATAAAGTTCATACGCCAGCCAAATTGTACGGTAAGCCAAGCTCCTAAAATAGGTGCCATTGCCGGAATAAAGCACACAATTCCGTTAAGGTAAGTGATCATTTGTCCACTTCGTTCACTGCCATATTTGTCACGTACTATCGCAAATGCGACAACAAATGTGGCACAGGCTCCAAAACCTTGAAGGGCACGTGCAATCATCAATACTTCAAAAGAAGGCGAGTAATAGGCAAGTAATGCTGAGCCTGCATATAAACTTATACCCACTATAGCCACTGGCTTTCGGCCAAACCTATCGGCCAAAGGCCCCGCAATTAATTGGCCTAAACCTACTGTTAGCATAAAAATAGCAACGGTTTGCTGAACTTGTTGTTCTGTAACTGCAAATTGTTCTGCAATAGTAGGAAAAGCGGGTAAGTAAATATCGATTGCCATAGGGCAAAATATAACGAGTAACGCTAGGATAAGTAACAAAGTCATATTAGGTTTAGCGGGCTGTGTTTGCATTGAGTCTCCTTTTGCCGAGTATTTTAGGTGGGCACTCGTAAAAAAGAAAGGGCTTATGACCCCTGCATAGGTTGTCATTTTTATTTTTTGATTGGATTAAGCTAAAAAGGCAGTGTAAATGCACTTTTTAAAACTGGTCTGACGTGTTAATTTGAAAAAAGTAACTGTTGATGGAAAATAATAATGAGTAATAAATCTGCACTTGTACAAACATGGCATAAATTTAAGCGCCTACCTTTTGGGAATTGGCTTTTTACTAAAGCTGTTTGCTTTAAAGCGCCATATTTTGGTTCAATGAAACCTTACGTGCTCGACCTTCGAGAAGGGCATTGTAGTGCGTTGGTTAAAAATCGTCGCAGCGTTCATAATCATATTGGAACTATTCATGCTATTGCGCAGTGTAACTTAGCTGAATTGTGTGCAGGTGTAATGGTTGATGCAACAGTGCCAGTTAAAACGCATCGTTGGATCCCAAAAGGCATGACAGTTAGGTATTTGGCTAAAGTAGATACAGATGTAAGAGCAGTCGCTGAAATTGATTTACCGCATAAGTGGATTGATAAAGAAGACTTAGTAGTACCGGTTAAACTGTATAATACCCGCAATGAGCTTGTTTTCACTGCAGATATTACAATGTATATTACTGAAAAAAGGTAGCTTACGTTAAGCTGATTCTACTTAGTTTTTATCAGCGGCTTGTTTATTTACAAACGATAAGTCGCTGCCATCTTCCTTCAACAATGCTTTAACTTCTTTTGCGGGTTTAAGCTCTTTCGAAATTAGTTCAGGCTCTTCTTTTTCAAAGCGTTGCTTTAAACTGCCTTCAATTACTGCACCTGCATCAATACTCAATGTATCGTGAAACACATCGCCATGAACATGAGCGCCACTTTGTACTTTTACTTCACTGGCATTAATTGAGCCAATAACTTTGCCTTTAACAATGACGCTTTTAGCTTCAACAATACCTTCAACAACACCCGTTGATCCAATAACTAAATGTTGTACTTTTATGTCGCCATCAATTTGGCCATCAAGCTGCACTTCGCCTTGGCTAACTAAAGTGCCGGTAAGGCGTACGTCTTGTGAAATAATAGACGGTGTGTGATTTACTCTTTTTAGATTAGAGCTCACTGTTTTTTGTTTTTTTCTACCAAACACGAGAAAGCGCCTTTGTTATTTTTAGAGGGTTGACTTGTTTACCGTTAAGTAATACTTCGTAGTGTAAATGAGTGCCTGTGCTTCTGCCTGTGCTGCCCATTAAACCAATTATGTCGTGTTTAGTGATCAGCTGACCTTTTTTCACTTTAATTTTATTTAAGTGTCCAAACCGTGTCACTAAGCCATTTTTATGTTCAAGCTCGATAAAGTTACCATAACCACCATTACGACCTGCACGAAGCACTACAGCGTCTGCTGGGGCAAATATTTCGGTTTTATGCCAACCAGCTAAATCAATTCCTTTATGAAAGGCATGATTGCTATTCATTGGATCTTTTCGGAGGCCGAAGTTGCTCGAAATATAATATTTAGCTTTAGCTAAAGGTAGGGTATTTGGTAGCTCAGTTAAAAAGTTTTCTAAATTATTTAATATTAATAACTTATCAACGATGGCTAAAAAGTGACTTGGTATTTTTGTTTCGTTAAAAGTATCAAGTGGTCCACCTTGTGCGGTTGTTTGGGCGCTTAATATTAAATGTTGCTCAAGCGCTGATTCAATTCCTGCGCCTTTGACCATAGCTAAAATGGCTTGGTGACGTTCACTAATTTGGTTATCTAAATAGGTAAAGCTTTGCTCATAATGATTATTTAAGTTGGCCACTCTTGTTGCGAATGTAATTGGAGCGATTAACTGCGCTTGTTTACCTTTTTGATTTTCATCGACTAATGGCTCATGAAACTCATTGCCATTTTCATTGATTGGTACGTCAAGTTCTGTATCAAGCTTAATGACATCTTTGCTAATTGAAGCGGGAAGGGATTCTATCATGCTTTGCAGTAGTGCCTGCTTTTGCTCAAGTATCGCAAGTTGTTCTAGCTGCGTTGCTTGAAGAGCTTGCTGTTCACTGACTTTTTGTTGCCAAAGTGTTTGCTCGTTTATTTGACTTTGTTCTATGTCAGAAATTTTATTTGTTTGTGTGTAAACACGAAAGCTAGAAATACTCAGCCAAGTGAAAGTGACTAAAATAAGCAATGCTACAAGAAGTTGAAACCAAGGTGCTAAAACAACGTGCTTAACTTCGCCATTTTGACGAATAAGTAGCTGTCGGGCTGGGAAAAATTTATGATAAAAAGACTTTATAAATACTGACATGGCATATAAACACTGGCTATTAACCGAATTAAGATAGCAATTTGAGTTAAAAAAGCTAGAAAAAAATTGTAACCGTTCAAAAATTAATAAAAAAGGGCTGCTTTTAACAAGCGACCCTTTTATGTTTAATTTATAGAAATGTATTATTTTGTAGGCAGTACTGTGCTCTCTACTGAGCCAAAACCTATACGTACATAGCCTTCTTTTTCACACCAGCCACGCATAATAACGTTATCGCCATCTTCTAAAAAGCTACGTTGTTCGCCATTGCTTAACGTGATTTTTTCTTTGCCGCCACGAGAAAGCTCAAGTAAAGAGCCTGCTTCTTCGTGCGTTGGACCAGACTGAGTGCCTGAGCCTAACATGTCACCTGGCATAAAGTTACAGCCATTTACTGTGTGGTGAGTAACCATTTGTGCCACAGTCCAGTAAGAGTGCTTAAAGCTAGATGTTGATACACGTGTAGGGTTGTGGCCTTCGCTGCGCATTTTTTGCGTTTGAATTTTAACATCCATTTGAATATCAAAAGCACCTTGGTCGCGATTCGCTTTTGATTCTAAGTAGTCCATAGGCTGTGGATCGTTTTCATCACGTGTCCAGCTTGTTCTATAAGGTGCTAACGCTTCGGTTGTTACAATCCAAGGTGATACAGTTGAGGCAAAGTTTTTAGCTAAAAATGGACCAAGCGGTTGGTATTCCCATGCTTGTAAATCGCGTGCTGACCAATCGTTAAATACACAAAAGCCAAATACGTGGTTTTCTGCATTTTCAATCGCAATAGCATCGCCCAGTGCATTACCTTTACCTAAGTAAATACCTACTTCTAGCTCGTAATCAAGGCGCTTGCACGGACCAAATGACGGTACTTCTGCATCTGGCGCTTTAGTTTGACCTTTAGGGCGATGAAATGTTTGACCCGATACGTCAATTGAAGAAGAGCGACCATGATAACCAATAGGTACCCATTTATAGTTAGGTAGTAATGGGTTATCAGGGCGAAATAAACTGCCCACGGCGGTTGCATGGTAAATAGAGGTGTAAAAATCGGTGTAATCACCGATGCGACAAGGTAGTGAAAACTCTATATCAGATTGTGCAACAAGTGTATTGCTAAGTGCTTGTTGGTGCTCAGAGCCTGCTCGTAGTGCTTTTGAAAGCGCTAAACGAAGTGCTGACCAATACTGCTCCCCTAAACCCATAAATGTATTTAGGGTTGCTTCACTTGCTGCATCAGCGGCTGTTTTTGCGTCACCTTTTAAAACGTTTAATTTGCTCAGTTTTGCTAAATCAATTACTTGGTCGCCAATTGCAACACCACCACGAAAGGCCTCATCAGACCCTTTACGACGAAACTCTGCAAACGGTAAGTTTTGAATAGGGAAGTCACAATTATCAACATTAGCTGACTCTACCCAGCTGGTTAAATTAATATCATGGGTTTCGTTAATTAGGCTCATTACATTTCCTTTGGATTTTACTGTATGGCGACAAGGTATAGTTTATTTAATCATACTTGTACTTGGCGCAATACTTTTTAAATATTAAAACGACAAAAAGCAGCGAAGTTCGCTGCTTTTAATTTACTCAAATATTTTATAAAACGCCGCGACGCTCTTGGTCGCGTTCGATTGATTCAAATAATGCTTGGAAGTTACCTTCACCAAAGCCACCATCATCAACACGTTGGATCATTTCTATAAAGATTGGACCGAATAAGTTTTTAGAGAAAATTTGTAATAAGTAACAATTTTCACTTTGGCTATCTACGAGTATCTGATGCTGACGAATTTTTTCTTTGTCTTCTGCAACCCAAGGTACGCGGTCAAAAATAGTATCGTAGTACTCTGGAATAATATCCAAAGTAGCGATTGTTGATTTATCAAGCTTATCAAGAGAGCTTACTAAATCATCTGTTAAAAACGCTAAATGCTGAACACCAGGACCGTTGTATTCGCCAAGGTATTCGTCAATTTGGTTATTATCGTTTCCTTTACCTTCATTTATTGGAATAGAGAAGGTGCCACAAGGGGATTTAAGTGCATACGAAATAAGCGCTGTTTTCTGACCTTTAATGTCAAAGTAGCGTACTTCTGTAAAACCAAATACGTCTTTATAAAAGTTAGCCCATTTTTCCATGGTGCCTTTATAAACGTTATTGGTTAAATGATCGATTCGGATAAAGCCTTTATCTTCTACAACATTTTGCGTTTCTAAATCTTCAAAATCACTTTCGTAAATAGTGCCTTTGTCGCCAAAATTTTCAATAAAGTAAATTAGGCTGTCGCCAATGCCATAAATTGCCGGGTAAGGCATGTTTTTATGTGTTGAATCAGTGGCTGGTTTTGCACCACGCTCTACTGCAGTTTCAAATGCTTTTTGCGCATTCTCAACACGCCAACCCATTGAACAAATAGCAGGGCCATGGCTTTTAGCAAATTCTGCAGAAAAACCTTCACGCTCGTTATTCAGTAAAAAGTGAATATCGTTTTGGTTGTAATAAACAATGTCTTTACCTTTGAATTTTTTAAGCTTAGAGAAGCCAAAATCAGTAAATACTTTATCCATATAATCAGCATCAGGTGTTGCGTACTCGGTAAATTCAATACCGACTAAACCTAAATAGTTATTTACTTCACTCATTATTATTACTCCCGCAATTAAGCACTGCGATTATGTGTTGTTGTCATATTGCAGTAGATAATCAACCAGATTCTTGATTTGGGGAAGAGGGGGGCACTATTTAGTGTGTAGTGTATGTGTAAATTTTATAGGACGGTTATTATAAAGTTACGCGTTTGTAATACAGTTAAGTGAAATGAAGAAATATACCATAGGATTGAATGGTGAGTTTTTATTATTAATCTGTTGTTTTTAAATAATAAAAAGGAGGTTTAACCTGCATTAAACCTCCTTTTATAATGAACAAGCCAAAGCCTGTTTGTATTTAATTGTTTACACTTTGAGAGCCGTTACCAAAGAACTTGTTTCGCTGCTCTATCCATAAATTAGTTTTTATTGCTGGAGCTGCTTTGTAGTGACGTTCAATCGTTTGATTTAACACACGCATTGGTTGTTCAAAGGTTAATTTTTGTTGTGCAGCGCCCATACTTTTAATTTCGCCACGGGTCATAGCACGGCCAGCATAGAGTAATGCATTTAAATAACCAGGGACTGTTTCGTAGCCATTATCAGTAAATAAGAGCACTGCTTTGTTGAGAGCCCAACGTTGGTCTATTTCTCCAAACTCTTTTACACCCGCTAACTCACCATCAATATATACTTCAAACACGCCATTTTTTGGCGCTGTGTAAAACACAAACGCTACACGATGCCATGTTTCTGGTTTAGTATCACCAAAATATCCACTTTTCAATGTCGCTTCACCATAACCGCCACTGGGATCAATAAATATATCTGCATCATCTTCTAAATAATCTACTGTTTCAGTTTGGATTATTGCACGATAAGAATCGCTATCTTTTGATGGCCAATATAAATCCATTATTAGAGTGTAGTCAGATACCATACCGTCACTTGCAAAGTCACCATTTGCTGGTGTGTTTAATTCAATTTTAAAACCCTCTGTAGGTGAGTGATCAGTAAAAGCCATTACACCAGAAGGACCATCAGTTAAATCCGCAATATCAAGAGCAGTGGTTGTCTCATAACGGGTATCTTCTGGGCCCCAACCGTCATTTTCTGGATCAAAGTAGTTTAAAACCGATGGACCAAAGTCTGGGGCCAGTGGGTTTGTTGGATCGTCAAAGTTCCAAATTGTTATATTTGCAACATCTTGGCAAGCATTAAGTTGTGTGTCTGTATCAAGGTGAAGACATTGCGTTGTTCTAAAGCGCGCGTATTGATCAAGTAGCCACCATGCTTCGGCAATTGGTTTTACATCATTAAAAGTAACACTGCTAAAAAATAAATCTGGATTAAGTGCCGCACCTTTAAATAAAGCGACATTATAATTTGTCGTTACTTGAATTTCTTCTGGTTTGAGCACAAACCAATCGGGCTGACTGGCAATCATTGTATTTAAATCAGTGCCCGTAACAGTTACTTGATACAGTGAATTAAAGCCAGGTGTGTTAGAAGGCTGTCTTTCAACATAAAATGCTTTGTGAAAATCTTCTTGTGTAACTGTACCTGGCGTCCATCTTTTTTGCACAAGCTCAGGGTTAAGCAGTGCTGCATTAATTGAGCTTGAATGTTTAGTTGCAAGTGCAGTAATACCCGCAACTTCAAAGTCACTTGGATAGTTTTCTGAAATAGCAATTTCTGTATCTGCATCGGGTGCGTAACGTCCCATTATTTCATCGATAGCTAGCTTGGTTTCTTCGTCGGGCTCTATAGATGTTCGTGTATCTACATGTTGATAGTCGTAGCGACTTAGTGCTTTATTGGCAGTATTAAATACTAAATTTAAATCGGTGACACCGCGTGCATAAAAATCTGGTTGAATGATTAAAGCGTTATTATCAAGCTCTATAAAATCCTCACCACCATGAGTATGCCCGCCAAGTACTAAATCTATACCGGGTACATTGGTTGCTATCTCAACATCAGTTCCTTTGCCCAAGTGGCTTAGCATAATCATGTAATCAACGTCATCGCGGTATTGGCTTACAATACTTTGTGCGATTTGTTGCCATTTCCAACTCATTTTAAATTGTTTTATAAAGTCAGGAATAGGGTCATCTTCAATTGGTTCGTCAAGCTCATCCCATGGTACCGACGTCATCCCAAACACACCCAATGTTATGCAGCCAACCTGTACCTTAGCAAAGTCGACACCACCAAAATTCTGACTGTTTTCTCCCTCAAAGCGGGTATTACTGGCAAGTACAATGGCATTATCGTCTTGTGAAAATTCAAGTAGCTTTTCAGGACCCCACGCATAGTCATGGTTCCCTAAAACACGTAAATCAAAAGCCATTAGCTTTACGGTTTCATCAGAGGCTAACCCTTGTGATATTTGCTCTGCTACAGTTCCTTTTTCGTAGTCATCGCCACCATCGGTGAATAATGTATGCGGTGATTCGCTTAGCGCTTTTTTATAATAAGCTTTAATGCGACTAAAATATTGTTCTTGATACCCAAAGCGAGAATGCATGTCGGCAACGTGAACAAATCGTATAGATTGCTCTGTTGCATTAGCATCACATGTAGGGCCAACATCAGAAAACGCGACAGTACGTTGCATTTCTATTGCATAGCTACCTAGTTGGTTTACTTGTGCACTAACAAAGCCTTGCGATACCGTTGAATTAGTAATGCTTGACCAAGAGTCTCCGCTTAAACGAGCAATAGTTAATTGGCCGCCTAATACATAGTCGTCAGGTATTTTTATAGTGACAGTCATTGGGCTAGAAAGTTGAAGTGTATCTGGGGTAAGCGTATGTATATCTGAAATGATATTTTTTGCTTGATTAGTCTCATCAAGAACTAATTTTTCGTAGGTTATTTCAGTATCGCTAGCCACTATTTGCCCAGGTGCATTGATAGCAAAGTTACCTTCATCTAATGACGTTTGTAAGCCATTAGCATTGGTAATAATTAAACCGCTAGGTTCGGGTTCTACAGGATCATTTGGATTTACTGTGACTTCATCACCGCCACCACAGGCAGATAAAAAAATAAGGAGAAATACTATTAGAGTGGCACGTAATAATCTTAATGAATGCATATACTGCTGTCCCTGAGTCTATTCAATAATCAATCAGGATATAATATCAGTTAACGGGGGCAGGGCAAAGTTGAATAAAAAATTCCCCCATAGACGCTATGGAGGAATGTATCGGTTATGTTGTTATATTAAAAATAAACAACAATTAAGAGACTTTCTCTTCTAACCCTTGTTTTTCCCATACTTTAGCTTTAAAGGTCATTAGTACTAAAACAACACCAACACCAATGCTAAATAATGCAATTTGTAAGTATAAGTTAGGAATTTCAGAAACATTGTTCGGATCGAAATTACCAGCAAGTAAACCTGCAATAATATTACCGATTGAGTAAGTTAATACAAATACACCCATCATTTGACCAGTGTAACGTTTAGGCGATAACTTACTTACAGCACTTAATGCTACAGGGCTTAAACAAAGCTCACCCACAGTATGTAAAAAGTACGTAGTAACAAGCCAGTAAGGCGCTACTTTTAAGCCTTCAGCTGCGTAATGAGCCGCCATAAACATAACTAAAAAGCCTGATGCCATGATAATTAAACCAATTGCACACTTAACGCTATAGCTAGGTGATACTAAGCTTTTAGATAAGTTAATCCAAAGCGCTGCAAAAAATGGCGATAAAGCAATAATAAACAGTGAGTTTAATGATTGAAACCACGTTGTAGGGATTTCAAAAGTACCAATAAGGCGGTCAGTATAATCGCGAGCAAATAAGTTTAATGACGAACCTGCTTGTTCAAAGCCAGACCAAAAACATGCAGATGCAATACAGACTAAAAATAGTGCCCACATTCTTTGTTTTTCGGCATCGGTTAATTTACCTGTAAAGTAAATAACACCAAAATAAACAAAAAAGATAATAGTAAATACAACAGCTACGTACCCTGCAACCACTGTTGGATTGATTACAATTGCGCCGGTCATTGCAGCCGTAGTAACTGCAGCCGCTGCAATTACAAACGCAGCAATACCAACCCATGCGCGAGAAGTGCCTTTAGGACCTAATGGATTTGCTGGTAAAGCGCTATGCTCTGGTAAGTTATTAAGTGAGCGCTTATATTGCACCAAACCAATAGCCATACCAACAGCTGCTGCACCAAACGCCCAGTGCCAACCTACGTTTTCCATAAAGTAACCACAAACGTAGTAACCAATTAAAGAACCTAAGTTAATACCCATGTAGTAAATAGCGTAACCGCCATCACGACGCTCATCAGCATCACTGTATAGTTGGCCGACCATTGCGCTGATATTTGGTTTTAGCAAACCAGTACCTGTCGCTACAAATATTAAGCCAATGAAGAAAGAATAATCATGTGGAATAGCCAAAATAATATGGCCAATCATAATGATTATACCGCCATACCATACTGCTTTTTGACCACCAAACAATCTATCTGCTAGCCAGCCACCTGGTAAACCTAAAAAGTATACCGCACCTGTGTATAAACCATAAATTGCAGCAGCTGAGGCAACAGTAAAGGCTAAACCTTCTTCTTGTAAGCTTGCTGTCATGAATAATACGAGCATAGCTCGCATACCGTAATAACTCATTCGTTCCCACATTTCAGTGAAGAACAATGTCGAAAGTCCTTTAGGGTGGCCAAACCAGCCACTATCTGGAGCTGAACTCATATTTACTTCCTAACTTTAAGTATTGTTATGATGGCCTTATAATTTTTTGCTTTAGCTATTTTAGAATTTGTAATCACTAAAATGCTCGACCATCAGTATATTATTTGTAGCTAAGATAATGATTTGCTATATGGCAGTAACACCACAAGGTAAGAGACACACCCTTATCCTAGTTACAATTGCGCTCAAGTATACATATACCTTAGTGCTAGGGGAAGTGTTCGCGGTGTATCACCTTATGCCAAGTTAAAACTCAGCATAAGGAACAATAGGGGTGCCTGGAAACTCAAGTGTTCCGTACACAGGATTAAAGTAGTAACGTATATAAAGCTGACCAAAATTTGGTTCGTAAAAGTCAGAACGATCGATGGCTAAGTAACCACCAAAGAACCAATTCGGCGTTATTCTATACTCAAAACTACCTTCAAGATTATATGAAACACCAGAACTTGTTTCACCTTCAAATACAGGATCAACACCTGTTATTGACTCTCTATCATATGCAGCTATTTGCAAATCGCCATCATTAGGGAAGAAATCAATAGATTGAGTTTTTGTTTGCGAGTACGAAACACCGGTTTTTAATCGATAAACAAAATCATCGCCCCAACGCGCGTCATAAGTGAGTGGCACAGATAAACCTACATAGTTTTGTGGGCTGTAATAACCACCATGGCCCCATGTTTCTTCACTTAAATTATACTTGTATGCCCAATGTAATAAGCTAGCGCCTGCGGTGAATTCACGCTCTTGATTGCTAATTACACGGTAATAAGTACCGCCCATCATTCGATAGCGTTGGTTGTCTTTTACATTTTGGCCTTTATATAGGGTAAAGTCGGCGCTTGACCAAAAACCCCATTTTCCGCCTAAGTCGTGTGATACGTTAGCCGTTAGGCCTGTAGAGCGTACACCACCCCAAACTTCACCTGTTTTTACATCTTTAAGACCTGCATAAGAAAGTACCGAGCTTGTAACTGGGCGTTTTTCAAGTTCTAGGCTGTATCCAAAGTCGGCAAAACTGTCTGCGTAATTTACACCCCATACAATGTCTTCAATTAAAAAGCCAAGTGGAGTTGTACCTACATCTACACGCCAGTTTTCGTTTTGCCAACCAATACCTACATCTACACCACTTTCCTGTGGTGTCACTTCATCGATTGAACAGGTAAAAATACACAGTGCGCCTTGTCCATAGCGGCTGCCAGCAAATTGCTCATCAAAGCGCGTTGTTTGTGCGCTAATAGTAGTCGGGTCTACTTTAATAAACCCTTGGCCTTGCCAAAGCGGAAAGTAAGCTTCAATCGGGACTAAGCCCGCACCCAGTGTTGCTTCGCTTTCGGTGCTTGTTTGCCCACTAAAGTTAACACCAATAGCAATGTAGGCTTGGTTTTTGTTTTGCTCGTTTATTAGCTCTCTTTTAGCACCGTTTACATACCATTCATCGTTTTCATCTATTTTTGAAAGCGCTCCGTAAAGCTCTTTTTCATTTAATGTACGATTAGGAAATAGGGTTTGCGCGTACCAAGATTGTGCTTGTTCGGTTTCGTTGAATTTGCTGGCTACTTGAGCGCCTAAATAACGTAGTTCTTGATCGTTGGGTGACTTTTCAACAAGTTGCTTAGCTAAGTAAAGTGCATCCCCTGAGTAATTAAACTCATTAAGAGATGACATGATTTGGCGTTGTAAATAACCTTCTTGCGACGTGGTTTGCGTTATCGCTTTTTGCGTTACTTCTTTTGCTTGAAAGTCGTCCCCAAGTTCTAGATATGTATTAGCAATAGCGAGTAGTGCTTGAGGCTCTATGGTTTGTTTATTTTGTACTTTTTGTTGATACAAAATAACAGCCGCTTCGCGCTGTTCAAGTACTAAGTTTGCATTAATAAGGGCTGTAGTTGTTGCAGGAGTATTTTTATATTTTTGATCCAGCTGGTTAAGCTTAGCAATTAAATCACTACCATTGTAATACTGAGTAATATAGCTATTTTGTAGCTGTACATATTGAGTTGTTTCGTTTTCAGTGGCGCTCTCTGGTAGAACGTACTTTTCAAACCATTGCTTCGTTTTACTCTCATCGCCCTGATCTAAAAGCCATTCACCATAAAGTGTATGCCAATAAGCAGAAAGCGAAGGCTCAGCTTTCAGTGCTTTGTTTATAAGTTTTATAGCGTGCTTTTTTTCGTCGATTCTATACCAGCTTCGTGATAACTCAGCCTGCATAGCAGGTGTTAAGCTCTGTGCTTCTAAGTTACTTAAATGATAAATCGCAGTGGCTTTATCTTTAGCGTCAAGGTGGCGCTCACTTTGTGTTAAAGACTCATTAAGTTGCAGCTGTTGTTCAAGCGCAATAATATCTTTATCTCTGGATTTAAATGGAATGTACTGCAAGGTTTTAATAGCACCTTGATAGTCATCAAGGGAGCGTAAAAAAAGCGCGTGGCTGTAACGAATCTGAGGGTTCAACGGGAATTGCCACAGCACATTATTAAATAAAGCGCGGGCCTCTTCTGTCAGCCCCTTTTGTTGGTATATAAAGGCTAAATCGTAGTATAACCAAGGCTGTTCTGGCGCTATTTCAATAGCGTCTTTTAATACTTTTTCGGCTTGCTCTAAATCGCCTGACTGTGCAAACGTATTTGCCTTTGCGCGGTACTGACTGCTTAAAGAGACAGAATAAGATTCTTTAATTAGTTTCTTTTGATTAAACGATAAGCTGTTATAAAAAGAGGTTAAGGCTTGTTCATTTTGCTCTAATTCAGCTATTTCAAGCAGGCCAATTAAAGCGGTGTTATTAAGTGGAACACTTTTTAAAACAATTTGATAAGTAAGAGCTGCTTGTGAATATTGCCCTTGAGCAAATTGTAATAAACCTTTGTTATATATTACTGTATTAGTTTCTTGTTCTAAGGTGGCTGCTAAATCAAGCTTAAGCTTAGCCGTTTTAAATTCTTTATTATTAATAGCATTTTTAGCTTCGCGTATATAAAGCCAAAGCTTAGCTGTTTTTGCTAATTCTTGTAGTGTTTCACGTTCAGCGAACTCAGTTGTGTACTTTTGTGCAAGAGTAAAATATTGATACGACTTTTGGTTTTCACCAAGGCGTAAATAGAGTGTGCCAAGGCTTCGCATTATAGCGCCGTCTTGCGGGCGGCCTCTTAAAGCTTTTAAAAGTAGAGGTTCTGCGGAGGCAAGTTTATTTTTCTCAAGTAATCTATCGCCTCTTACCCACTGTTGATAAGCAGGGTCGGCAAGCAGTGTTTGGCGTTTTTTATAATCTTTTAGAAAATCTTGGTATTGTAATTCGCCTTTGCTACTAAATGGATAAAGCGTGAAATAGCGCTGATACTGCTTAACTGTATCATTCGTTAAAGGCATTTCTGACAAAGCGCTAAGCCAAATGTATTCAACTTCATTTATAAAAGTAGGGCCCGCGCCATATTTACTTAAAATATTAATCGCTTTTTTATCTGTAAGATTACGCCTAAGTAGGTGGCGTGCATAAGCGACTTCTACCTGCGCAATACTTGGATAGTTTTGAGCTAATTTATCGTAGCCTTTCTTAACACTTTCCCATTGGTCGCTGTCTTGTCCGTACCAGCTTAAATGCTCAAGCTCGTAATCTAATGTAGGGTAGACGTTTTTAAAAATTTGATTATAGATTTCGCGAGCTTGTTCATAACGACCGGCACGAGCGAGTAATCTAGCTTGTTGAATTGAAGATTTGTCTTTGCCTTCAGTACGAGAAAGTACTTTTAGCTTTTCAACGCACGGAGCCTGCTTGGTAAGCCCATTATCTATTTTACTTAATAACTGGTTGGCTTTCGCCGATTCGCCATTAGCAAAATCATAACGTGCTACCGCACACTGTGTTTCTATGCGGGCAGGAGCAATAGCAACTAACTTTCGTAAGCTATCTTCAACTAGTTTATTATTTTGCTGTGCTTCACCAATACCTATTTGGCTTAGTAACCAATCAACAGATTGTGTATCAATATCGTTGACTGTGTTAGCGCTTAATCCAGAACTAAGCGCTAATGTGCAAGCTAGGGCAAACCTTAACGGCATTCAGTGCTCCATACCGGTTGTAGCGTCCCATCTGCTGTAATTGAAAAACGTTTATTTAAAGCACTTGCACCAAACAAGTTAAGTACGCTGTCGTAGTAACGAGTTTGGGTAAATGATTTATCAATCATTAGTTTTTGCTGAATTGCCATTACTGTAGAGTTATCGTTATTAGTCGCTAGTAAAGGTAATAGAGCTGAGTTAAAGCCTAGCGGGCCTCTTTTTTCAGATTTTCCTGACTTAGCAAAGGTATTTAAAGGCACGTAACCACGTTTATTAATTGTTTCTATAAAAGGATTAAATTGCGCTAATAGCTCTTTTTTATAAGGTGCGTTGTCTGCCATCATGCTTGCCCATAAATATACTCTAATAGCGTTGTAACTGCCCAAGTCGCTCGTTTTTTTATCGTAGTAAAAACCGTTATTTGCATCATACATTACCCAGTCAGGGCTAACACCTTGCTTTGCTGTATCTAAAATTAACTTTGCTGACCCTTCGTGCAATTGATGCCAAGGCGAGTGTGGATAAAGCTTTTTAAACTGCTGATAAATAAATAACGGTGAGTAACTCGGGTTTAATTTAAAACGTTCATTATCAAATTCAAAACCGGTAGGAGCGGGTAGCAATGATAAACCTAGACCCGAAATATAGGTAGTTTCTTCACGCATGATTCGCTGTGCAAGTACGGCGGCTAATATGCTGTAGCGGCGGTCATCCCAAAGAATAGCAGCTTGCGATAAGCTGTACGCTATCCATAGGTCAGAATCAGACGCTGGATTTGAATCTAAAATCCCGCCAACATTTTGATTATTAACACCCCATTGCCATGCCGGTAAACGAGTGCTTAAATCACCCTCAGATAAATGTTCTTGCGTCCAATCCAGGACTAGGTCAAACATTGCTTTATCGTTTGCTACAACAGCAAAAAATAAGGCATAAGATTGGCCTTCAGAGGTTGTGATATTTTGCTCGCTACCTAAATCAATTACGCGGCCATCTTGACTTATAAAATTATTTTTAAACGTTTTCCACGCATCCCATGGCTGACACTGCTCTACTTGTGCACTGACATTAAAGGTGAATAATGCAATCACGGTAAAAAATACATTAATGAGTGACTTCATTACTTATCTCCTTCAGCTAAGCGCTTGTGTGTTAATGCTTGCAGTAATCGCCATATAATAAATGAGATCAGCAATAGTGTTAAAATAGACAATAGTGCTAATACAAATGGGTGATCCGATAAATGGAACCAAATTAGGGTATGCACAGGAATGTGACCAACAAAATATTGCTCATCAGTTTTTATTGTTTTAATGCCTTGAGAATTTATGACCGCCGCACTGCCTTTAATTTGCGCAAGAGCTTCTGAACTCATTAACGCATCATCTAGTAGAGTAAAGGCTTTTTGTGATGTTGCACTAAGCGATACAATTGAGCGTTCTGAATCAAACGGTGATTGAAACCCTGTAATAACGGCCATATCACCGCTACTTTTTATACTTACTTGGACTTTATCTGTTGTCTGCTCATCGTAAGCACCGTTGTATATGGCTTGTTTTATAGCGCGCTGATTGTTATCAAGCAAAATATTAGTTTGTGCGTCTTCATCTAAGTTATTGGTAATGCTGTTAGGTTTTGCGATAACTAAAATGTCTTTATCATCTAAGTTGGCATCTTCATTTAAATGAGCAACGCTTATTCTGTGGGCTGGATAACCAGTAATTGCACCAAAGTGACCTGTTAAGTTAAGCAGTACAGAAAGTGCTTTAGGTGATGGCACTTCATCTATTAATACTAAAGTTTGTTGTAAATCTGCATATTTAGTAAATGGGAATCCGCTGTTTGCAAATACATTTAAATCAGGCAAAGCCATATAATGGTCAAATCCACTTACATCAATGTTAGAGTTTCCATCAATTACTCCGTATTCGCCACCAGGTGGAGCAATGGCACATTCGCCTTTTTTAAGTACTGCAAATCTAAAGTCAAAATTTAACTCATTTCGGCTGGCAAGATTAATACCGTCTAATGAAAAGTCTTCAGCGCTTTGCGTTGTGTCTGTATTAGCAATTAAAGGAAGCAACGTTTTAGCGGTAGTTAACGATGTGTCTTTTTTATCAAGTAAAAAACCACTTATAAATTCTTGGTTTATTAGCATGTTTAAACGTGAATTTAATGTTTCGCTCTCTGGCGTATTACGGTATTGCAAAGTAATAGGAATACCTTTTTCACGCCAAGTAAATAAATCAGGTGCAAAACGAACATTTAATTTTATAGGGCCGTTGTTAAGACCCTCAGCTTGTAACTGAGTTGGGTAGTCAATAAGCTCGTCAAAGTGCACGGGACGATCGTTTCTTAGCCATCTCGGCGCATCATAAGCTTTACGCAGTGGGAGTTTGTTAATAGCCTCGATGCTTGCACTTCGGCCAGTCATAATTTTATGACCAAATACAAGACCAGTGACCGCTGTTTTTAAGTCTTTTTCGTCACGCCCCAAAATTAACAGCATTTTATTGTATCTGTGAATAGGGCTTGAAATTAGCTCGACGGTTGGCTTTTCAACATCTGGATAATCTTTTAAAAAATCAGGTTTTGAGTCATTAGTAATAAACACCACACTGTGCTGCTCTGGTGCTTTATTTAAAACTACTGGAAAGTTAGCGCCACGCCAGTCAGCTTGTGCGCCAAACCAACTAGATAAAGTGGCTGCAGCTTCTATTGCTTGTGTATTAGGTGTGCTTGCAAATACAAAAGGTAAGTTTAATTTGTTGTAATCTTTAGCATCAAAAAATGGTTCTGGTAAATATTCAAGGCGGCTATCAATTGCTAACTGTTTTTGATCAAGCGTGATATGGCTTGATTTGTTTATTTCAGTCCAAATTGAGCGGCTAAAGTAATCTTGGCATCGTAAGTCGTAGTAGCCAACTAGTTCAAAGCGAATTTGGTTGTAGTCTTGAATGTATTTAGCATTTAGGTCTAGGCTATGACTTACCGTATTTTTTACAATACTTAATTGCTCATTAATAGGTAAAACAGTAACTAAGTTATCGTTAAAATAAACTTTTAAATGCGATACATTAGCCAGCAATGAAGGTGAGTTGGTGTACGAAAAGTTAAGCTTTAGATTAGTGCTTAATTTATCAATTCTATTTGTGAAATCGACTCGAGAATTATTATTCACGCCGTCGAGTTTATAGTCGTTGAATCCTAACTTTTCAAAGCTAAGGCGCAAACTAGATATCTGAGCGCTCTCAGGGTAGCCATTTACAAACATAGTTTTGTCGTGCATAGGCTCGATAGCGAGTACTTGATATGCGCTACTAATAAGCAACAATGTTAGAAATGTATTAAGTAACTTTTTAATCATAATTATTATGCACTATCGGTTTTTTTGGAGTAAATGAATTTATGTAAATGACGGTATTAGTCATAAACTTAATTATTGGTTGTAACGCTCTTGGAGCATGAAATAGTAAATTACTAAAGCCCCGTAAACTTGTTTTTTGCACTTCTTTAAAGCTATACGATGGACGGTCATGTCTAAAGTTATTTTGCCAATCTAGCCATGCATCTGCTCTTGAAAAAGTACATTGTATAAAAGCTCTTTGTTTTTCTAGCGATAAATCTTTAAGTGTAAGGCCAATTTGTTTTTTACGGGTATTACATACATAAGTTGTAAACGAAAATTGCTTGTTACCGCGACTCATTAATAATTCAATTTTATCGTTAACGCGGCATAAATGTGCGTGTTCAGTCTCTATACCTACACCGTTATCTGAATAATCCGTTATTTTTACTTTTAAAGTATGACCATTTGCTAAACGAACGCCGGCAGGGAAGTTTGCTTTGATACGATGCGAGTGCCTAACTTGGCGTGCTTCGGCAGCAACCGCAACCGCAGCGCCTAAAATAATAATATTATAAAAAGCCCAACCCATACTTATTATCAGTACGCCAATCTGGCTTGAGTCACCTAAAAACAGACGTAATATACCGACTATTATGCCTAGTAAATTAATAAGTAAGAGAATTAAATACGGTTTAGAAATCCCCCAGTCGTAATGCTCTTCATCATTTAAACCGCCTTTTTCGGTTACGTTAAATTTACCTTTATTAGGATTAAATAAAGCAACGGTAGTTGGTTTTAATATGTACCAAGCAAGTACTGACTCATACACTTCACCCCAGAAGGAGTAACGGTATTTACCTTGAATGCGTGAGTTAGTCGCTTTTATCTGAATTAACGTTGGCACCACATAGATAAAAATAGCGATAAAAGGGGCATAAATTATGTAGGCATTAAAATATATCAACGCTAGAGGAGCGGTTAAAAATACAATACGAGGAATACCCGATAGGAAATGCAGCATTGCATTTATATAACATAATCGTTGAGGAATACTTAAACCTTTACCCATTAACGGATTATCAAGCCTAAATATTTGCGCCATACCACGCGCCCAGCGGATACGTTGACCTATATGCGCTGATAAGCTGTCGGTGGCAAGGCCTGCGGCTTGTGGAATGTTTATATAAGCTGTTTTATAACCAGCGCGTTGCATACGAAGAGCCGTGTGAGCATCCTCAGTTACTGTTTCAAACGCAAAGCCGCCAATATCATCAAGTGCTGCTCGTTTTAATACGGCGCAAGAACCACAAAAGAAGGTTGCATCCCACATGTCGTTACCGTCTTGAATAAGTCCATAAAACAGCATGTTTTCGTTAGGAATTTGGCTGTGATTATTAAGGTTTCGCTCAAATGGATCGGCTGAGAAAAAGTGATGCGGTGTTTGCACTAAACACACTTTACTGTCTTTTAAAAACTGCCCCATTGTCATTTGTAAAAATGAGCGAGCAGGAACGTGGTCACAGTCAAAAATTGCGATATATTCGCCATCGGTATAGCGCATAGCGCTATTCATATTACCGGCTTTAGCATGATTGTTATCCGCACGAGCTAAATAACCCACTCCAATTTCGGCTGCAAAATCTTTAAACTCTGAGCGCTTACCATCATCTAATATGTAAACATTTAGTTTATCGGCTGGCCAATCGATACTTAAAGCCGCGAGCGTAGTGGGCCTTACAACGCTTAACGGCTCGTTATAAGTTGGAATATATACATCAACTGTTGGCCACAAGTCAGTGTCTTTAGGCAAAGGAACTGGTTTTCGTTCAAGTGGATTAATTGTTTGAAAAAAACCTAAAATAAGCACAAGCCAGGCATACGTTTCAGCAAGCAATAAGCCCCCACCTAGCGCAAGTGCAAGCGGGTCATCCCAGTTTAAAGTTTCAGTGTAACGCCACCATAAATAACGAGAAGACGTAGTTACTGACAAGGTGATCATGACAATGGTTGCCATTTGGCCTTTTACTCGCTTAAGTGCATACGCAACTAATAAAATAAAACTTATAAAAACGGCTTGAGCTTCCAAGCTAAAAGGAATTGTAATGAATATTGCTAATAAAAATAAAATAAACGCGAGGATGACGTATTTAACTAATTTATTTTGCCATACACGTGCATCAGCCATCGCTTTAAAAGCACTCTTTTTAGGACCTTTTTTGTTTTTTGATAGTAGGCGCTTTAATAGTTTACCTAACTTTAAATCAAACCAACGTAATTGCCTTAAAAGGTAACTAACGCCATCATAAAAATAATTAACCGCATCTTCTTTTACAGAACTCGGTTTAAGCTGGTTTTTAAAAAATACTAAAAAAATACTTTGGATAACAAAGCGTAATATATTTGAGTAAATATAGGTTCGATAAGGCAACCTTAAATGAGGGTAGTAGTCATAAAGGGTAAACTCAAAGCTGATTTTATGCTGTTTAATGTTTATAAATAGCGAGCTTAAAAGTGTAATAAAAGGCATTAAGAAAGCTTCAATTACATTTACTTTATGTTGATTAAAGTAGCTGTGAAACTTAAATAATATGTACCGAACTAACTTATCAGTAAATAAAATGCTCAGCAGCAAGTATAAAGTACAGTGGATAGGGCGCTGATAAAATAATGTAATACTCATTTTATAAGGCTACTTTACTAACTAGCCAACCAGCTAGCGTTTCAAAGTCATCATTTGCGACACTATATGGCGCGCAGTTAAGCGCTACATTTCTGTATGCGGTTGACTCTTTAATAACTTCGTCACTGTTAATAAAAAAAGGAGCCATAAGCGGAAGCGTTGATTGCCATAGAGAAAACAAGTCAAATTCTAGCGTAGATGCAGAGTTATATCGGTTAACTAAAAAGTAATGCTTCCAGTCGGTATCTGAATTTTTGAGTGTTTGTAGGCGCCTATAAATTAAGCTGTGACAAATAGCATCACAATTTACCAGTTCAATAACAATATCTTTTTTTTCTAACGGATAATGAGAAATATTAATATGTGAAGGGCAGTCAAAAAGCACCCAAGCTTCGTCACTATAATTTAGGTTTTTGCATTTATCGACCATTTTAGTGATGCTATTGGTGCTCGTGTCATCACTATCACCAAATGGTAAAAATACAATGCCATCGTTATCTTGGTGAAAATGCGCAATTGCATCTTCAAAGCTTGCTTCATTACTCCAGCCTTTGGTGTATTTCCATGGCAAACCAAAATGTAAACCTAAGTCACTTTTTGCATCTAGATCGATTGCAATAACATCAACGTCAGATTTTTTTAGTACGCACGCTAGGTTTGCAACCACAGAGGTACTGCCTAAACCGCCTTTGACACCTTTAATGAAAACTCTTTGCAACTGATGTTTTACCTATTGTTAATTGAACTAGCTTACATGTTTAGTTCGTTGTTTATTTCTTTAAGTAATGCGTACTTATTAATTGTATTATTATTTTGCTGCTTGTTTACAATTTCTATGTAGTCATCACTTTTACCACCAAAACGCAGTGCAAGGTTTTCTATGTCGCTTGATGTTAACGTTTGTGAGTTTTTAGATGTTAAGTTGTTCATCTTTACCTTAACAGTTACGTTAATTATTTTGATTAAATGTGGACAATATTTGGCTATTATATATAGAATAACGGTTAAAACTAGTAAAAAAGTATTTTTTATAGGGCGTTTTAAATGCATAACTTTAACATAACGGGATTAGAGCCTGCTGCAAAAGAGTTAAAATGGGCTTCAAGTTACGCTGTTTTAGCCCCTTTAGACAATTTTTCAATCGAATTGGCGTTACATTCAATTAACCAAAGCTTGGCTAATGATATATATATAGTTTCCCAAGAGATTGAGTCATTTTTTGATTCTTCTTTTTCTGCACCGTTAAACTATGCTTATAAACATAATCGAGTTCACCCTTTTTCGTTGGCCCCACAAACACAGCATTATTCAATTGAGAAAATTAATTCAGCTATTATAAAAGAAATCAGTGCTTATAAACGTCTAAACACGGCACTTGTTTTTGTTCACTTTAGTACAACACAGCTAAACAGTGCTAGCGAAAAAAGCTTAGAGCTGATGATGAAAGAGTATAGAGATTTCACTCAAAAGACGGGTGCTACATTATTACTCTTAATATCTGGACCTGATATTGCTAATTATCGTTTTTTAGTTAGACGATTAAACAATGTATTTGATGGACTAGTTTTTGTTGATAACGATGCTGCGGTGCGAGTACTTGAATATGACTACTGGCGTCATAGTACCGGTGTTATCGCTGGTGAACATTATCAGTTATTGCTAAGTAAAAACCAGTTTGTTGTTCAAAAGGGAATAATAAGCGAGAGTAAAACGGCTAAAAGTTCAGATTTTTCTGATGAAGATGATGTATGGCTAGTGCAAGGTGCGGTGCCCGAAGGTACTAAACTACCGATGCACTATAAAAGTGTGAAAGATAATAATGACTTATTTAATAAAGGCCCAAAGGTAGAGGCAGCTACATTAATTTTTGCAGTAACGCGTTATACCGATTTAGCGTTATTAGGTAAGCAGTGTTTTGAGCTTAGAAAAAACTGTGGACGCTGGTTAAAACTTGTTATTCAAAATGTAGACGGTGTAATTCGTCATCAAGATGAATGCTTATTTTTAACCTTGGGTGTAAACCTTATTTTATATAGTTTTTCAGAGCCTTCTCGGTTGCTCTCACAAGTTCAATCTATTCAAGGTTTTCAGTTTTCAAGACCTTTACCTCCCTCTGTTGAAGATGTGTTAAAATACACTGAAAATACCTTTTCAAAGGGGTATTTACCTTTCATTGAGTTTACAAAACAAGTAGAAATTCATAGTGACTCAGCCGTTAATCTAGGTGTGAGTGGTGTGCTAGTGAAGCTTGAACTACTGCCAAGAATAGACCCTATTCACCCTTTGCATTTATTTCATATTAAGCGCGAAGGTGATGTATTTAGTATTGCAGATAATACAGTTTATTTATATCTGCATGCTTGTAGAGAGAATGACGTTGATAATGCAATTAAGCATTTGTTTAAATTAAAAACAAGCGATTTTTTTGTACAGCAAAATGTAATTTCTGATCACTTTTACATTCAACAAGAATGTAAACAATTAAGGCGTTTTTATAAAGGTAAGAGTGTTGTAGATTTCTCGCAAAAACTTGCCGAGAATGATAGCTATAAATTTGCACCTGATATAGCAAACAGCGTTACTGAAAATATTAACACACCTGAATTTTCTAGCAAAAGCCGCCCAGATGCTAAGCCTTTTATAATGAAATTAAGAGATAACTTATGAGTATGAATCAGCTTTTAATTACCGTGTTTCTTGCAATGGTGCTTGGCGCGGTGCTTTGTATGCTAGGCAAATACATTTTATCTCAAATAACAAAATATTATTATAAGCTTACTTTTAAACATGAAGTACTAGAGCCTTATACACCAAATACAGTAAAAAAGGATAAGAAGTGAAATTATCAGGTTTAGGGGTTTGGAACCTTTATTTTTTAGTTAAGTTTGCTCTGTTTTATTATGGTGCAATTGATTTTAACGTATTAACTAATGCGGCTTTTGCTGCGTTGCTTGCGATTAAATTTAAACAGCCATTAATAGAGAAGGCAAAACATATAGTAGGTGCTGTGTTTGCTGTGGTATTACTTTACCAAGACTCATGGTTGCCACCAATAAACAGGTTGACTAAACAAGCGGGTAACGTTCAAGATTTTAGTTTTGGTTATTTTATTGAGTTATTAACCCGTGTTATTAACATTGATATGTTATTGGCTTTGTTCGTAATTAGTGTGTGTTTTTGGTATACATCGCAATGGATACGCTTTACAACAGTCACTATCGTCGGGCTGTTAGTTGTAGGATGGCAAGGGGGTAACTCTCAATCACAATTCGTTAATAATGTGGCTAACCCTGAGCCGGTTACACAGAGTCAAAGTAATCCTCAAACACAAGTGATCACTCAGGCAGCACAATCTCCTGATCAAAAATTAGCTGATTTTTATCAACAACAAAGCTTATTAATGAGTCACTTTCCAAGCCAAGTAAATGGTGAACTGTTTGATGTAATTATTTTGAACATATGCTCAATGGCTGTTGCTGATTTAAATGCTATTGGTGTAAGTGTTACTGATATGTATAAAGACTTTGATGTGGTGTTTTCAGACTTTAACTCGGCTACATCATACAGCGGACCAGCTGCGGTAAGGCTACTGCGCGCTAGTTGTGGCCAAACTAGTCAAACGGCATTATTTAAAGAGGCACCTGAACAATGTTACTTGTTTAAAAACCTAGAAAAACTAGGTTATCAAAATAATGTTGTGATGAATCACGACGGACATTTTGATGAGTTTAAAGGTTTAATAAATAAGTACGGTGGCCTAGATAGCACGCCATTTAATATCGATTCAATGCCAGTGGCGCTTCGAGGTTTTGATAATAGCCCTATTTACTCAGATGAAGCTGTGCTGGATGGTTGGTTAGAGCAAGCTGATGATTGTAAGCCGTGTGCGATGTACTACAACACCACAAGTTTACATGACGGTAATCAGCTAGAGAATCAACCAAGGGTGAATAGTAAAGAGACATACCCAATCAGACATAAAAACTTGTTTGCTGATATTAACCAATTTGTAAAAAAATTAGAAAAGCGTGGTCGCAACGTTATGTTAATGATAGTGCCTGAACACGGCGCTAACTTAAAAGGTGATAAAGTACAATTTGCAGGGTTACGCGAAATCCCTAGTCCTGCGATTGTGTCTGTACCTGTAGCGATTAAATTTATAGGCCCAGACGTACAAAACTACTCGCAAATTGTGGTTGATGATTCAACAAGTTACTTTGCGCTTTCAGAGCTGGTAAGTAAGACGCTGCAAACTGATGTGTTTGGTGGGAATAATAGTGTTGCTAATTTACTTGAAAACCTACCTAAAGCACCTAAAGTTGCTGAAAATGAAGGCACAATAATGATGTATGTTAACCAAAGACCATTCATACAATTAGATGGTGGTGATTGGTCAGCTTACCCACAAGGTAAGTAGTCTCATAATAAGATTTAATAAACAGCACTGGTATAGTTAAATATAGATATCAGTGCTGTTTTTCTTCGTTTAATTACATCCCACCCTTTGGCTCTAAAAGCTATTTTGTCCAAAAATGTTTACAATAAACTACCTTCTCAAAGCGACTTAGCGTATTATTCGGCTAATATAGTTTTTCCTTCTTTGAGGATGTATGCGTCTAGATATTCACTGTGCTGATCGAATTGGTATTGCTCAAGAAATCCTTAATATATTAGTTAACTACAGCGTTGATTTGAAAGGAATTGAAGTCGATTCTGTAAATTGTCGTATGTACGTTAGTTTTCCCGAAATTGAATTTGAACAATTCCAAAAAATTATGCCATCGATACGTTTAATCGACGGCGTACATGATGTGCGTACCACTGCATTTTTACCATCTGAGCGTGAACACAACGAATTAAATACTTTACTACGTGCATTGCCTGATGGGGTTATCTCTATTGATGCTAAAGGCTGGGTGCGTTTATGTAACGATGCAGCATGTAAAGACTTACAGCTAATTGAAAAAGACGTGATTGGTGCAAATATTAATAACCTGCTTAAAGGCTTTAACTTTACACGCTGGTTAGAAGGTAAAGAAGTACTCGGACAAACTACTCGCGTTGAAGTTGCTGGTGAGGATTTTATTGCAGACATTTTGCCAATTGCAGTGCCTCAAGGTAGTGAAGGTGATGTGCTTGCTGGTGCGGTTATTAACATTAAATCGCAAAGTCGGTTAGGGCAGCAAGTCAGTGCATTTAGACGTTACGGGCAAGAAAGCTTCGCTACTATTCATAACTTTAGTACGGCAATGCGCCGAGTTGTGCGCGAAGCACGCAAAATGGCGCAACTAGAAGCCCCTATTTTGATTACTGGTGAAACAGGAACAGGTAAAGAGTTATTAGCTAGAGCGTGCCATTACGCATCTAATCGTTCTGTTAAACCTTTTATTGCACTGTCGTGTGCTTCACTTCCTGATGATGTTGCTGAGTCTGAGTTATTTGGTTATGCCGGGTACGAAGAAAATGCAGCGCCAAAGCGCGGTGTATTAGAGCAAGCCGATGGTGGAACTGTATTTTTAGATGAAGTTGGCGAAATGTCGACTCAACTACAAACTAAGTTACTGCGTTTTTTACAAGATGGTACGTTTAGAAAAGTAGGCGATGAGAACGAAGTTAAAGTAAATGTACGTATTGTTGCCGCTACTCAAAAAGACTTACCTGCAATGGTACAAGAAGGGGTTTTTAGAGAAGACTTATATTACCGTATAAACGTGCTTACTTTAGAAATAGCGCCACTAAGAGATAGAAAAGCAGATGTAGGACCACTTGCAGAGCATTTTATTCAAAAATATGCGCAACAAAATGGTCATGCAATTCCTGTTTTATCACAAGAGTGTTTGAGCTTTTTACAAGAGTATCCGTGGCCAGGAAATGTTCGTCAGCTGGAAAATGCAATTTACCGCGCAGTGTCGTTACTAGATGATAGCGAGCTTCGCGTAGAGCATTTACAGTTACCAACTTTTACCCATGATTTAGGGTATTTAGAGTCTGATTTTGAAGGCTCACTAGATCAAGCTGTTAAACGTTTTGAAGCGACTTTACTTCGCAAACTCTACCCAGCTTATCCAAGCTCACGTCAGTTAGCTAAGCGATTGGGCCTAAGTCACACCGCGGTAGCTAATAAGTTACGTGATTACGGTATTAACCGAAAAACAGTAAAAGTGTAATTGGCCTAAATAAATTAAAATATGGGGACTAATTTTTAGTGCCCATATTTTTTGTTACCCCGTCAATTGCAATCGTCTCGATACCTTCTTCGTTAAAGTTCATTACAATGCTGGCGTTATTACGAGTGAAAAAATAGCTACGGCCATTAAGTTCAATAACATAATCGCCTTTTACGGGGTCGCTAAATTGCTGCTTTTTTAAAGTGATCTTATGTCCGCCAATTTGCCATTCAAACTCTTCAATAAATCCATTATTAAATTCTTGCACCCATATTTGGCTGTCATCTTTTGAAAGCGTTATAGCTACCGAGTAAGAGCTAGGGATCTGCTCCATATTGTAACTTTTAGAGCCAATAGTGAATTTTTCAGCTTTTTGCTGCCATTCAAAACCAAATTTAAATTCTTTAACTACACCAGTAGGGTAAGTAACAGAGCCTTTACCCGGTAATGAAAAATCGGCAAAAGCATTATAACTAGGCACTAATAGAGTTAGCGCAGTAATAATTTTTAGTTTTGACTTCATGAGTTATCTTTTTATTGTAATAGTGATTTAAGATTAAAGTAGAATATTCGTCTTCGTAAGGGGCTATGCTACACTCGAATAAATTTAACTGGTAAGACCTTTTTTGTGAACCTATATATTCGACTTTTATTATTGTTTTTTAAAATTAAACGTAACAAGCAATATCAAAATTTACTTGATACGGTAGATATTGATTACAAAGCTCTACCTACTGATTGTGACATTAATTTACATTTAACAAACTCACGTTACCTCGCGATGATGGATTTATCTCGAACTTGGATGACTGAGCGCGTTGGCTTGCTTAAACAAATAATGAAGCGTCGCTGGTTTCCGATTGTTAACGCAACTGCTATTACTTATATTCGTGATATTAAGCCTATGCAGCGATATACAATAAGTACTAAGTTAGTTGGATGGGATCATAAATACTTTTATATTGAGCAAAAGTTTCACTCAGAACGAGGCTTACATGCTATTGCTTATGTACGCGGTGTATTTAAAAGTAAAAAAGGTATTATAAGTATTGAAGAAATGCTTGAAGTGGCTGGTTTTGATGGCCAAACACCTATATTGCCAAGTGAAGTTATGCACTGGAAAGAAATGCTAGAGCAGAAAAAGTTAAGTAACCTGCCCTAATCTCTACAAATGAAAAAAAGGCCTTTCGGCCTTTTAACACACATTGTAATTGGGTAACTACGTACTACTTTATATATGCTTTAAAAGCTGTATCTAACACCGAACATAGCAACAACGGGGTCAAGCTCAACAGTTGATGTAAGTGCTTTTGCACCATTAGCATAAACAGTGGCATCGGTATCAATATCCATAATTGATACCATGGCGTGTAGACCCCAGTTTGCATCAATTTTATAGTTAGCACCTACCTGAGCCATAAAGCCAAACGAATCATCTAATTTTACTTCTACATCGTCTGTTCCTAGCGTCGCTTTAAGTGCTTGAGAAGGTTGCTCATCAAAAAATGCAGTGTAGTTTATGCCTACGCCTATAAAAGGTCTTAGCGCATAACTTGTGTCTAAAAAGTGGTATTGCGCAACTAAAGAAGGAGGAAGCTGTTTTATATCTGCAATTTTGTTGCCTGCTAAGCCGCCTGCGCCATTCACATCGTGTGAAAAAGGTGTTGCTGCTATTAGTTCTAACACCCATTGATCGTTAAATGCATAATCTACAGTGATACCTAGTTGAGTATCTGAATCACCTTTAAGGCCCAGCGTAGATGCTTCATTAATTGCTGAGCTACTATTATCAGGGTTTACGTTAATAGCGCCAACATTTACGCTAAAGTTAGCGTGTGCAGCTGGAGATAGTGCTAATAAAGAGGTTAATAATGCGATGCTAATTTGAGTTTTCATGTTGTTCTCCAAGAACTACTGTTTGATTGGCGCTATTATTACCGAGCAATAAAAATGAAAACCTGTTCTAGATCAAAGTTTAAAAAACATTTTAACCTTGTGGAGTGCTTTATTGATTTAGATTAAATTTAGCGTCGTTCTGCTTTTGAAAAGATTGACATATTTATTTCATCAACAGTCATATGAATGTATTAAGGCTGACATCGCTTAGTCATAAACTCACGTTTTAATAAAGGCACATTAAATAATAAAGTGTGTTTAACATGTTTTTAGAAGCATTCGAAAAAAAATCAAAAACAACGGATATTCAAAAAGAAGTTGTAGAGCACTTACAAACACTAATTCGCTTTGAATCAGTAACCCCTAACCAAGCGGGTGCAATTGATTGGCTTGCAGATAAATTGGTGGATTTAGGTTTAAGTTGCGAGCAATTTACTATAAATGGTGTAACCAATTTAATTGCCTGCATAAAATTCAAAGATGGCCCATGTGTTGCTTTTTCAGGGCACATTGATGTAGTACCAGCAACAAGTAGCGGTTGGTTAAGTCCTCCTTTTGAAGGGCGAGTGCGCAATAATGCAATATACGGTAGAGGGGCGGCCGATATGAAAGGGGGTGTTGCCGCCATGCTTAGCGCCACAAAAAAGTTAATTAATAGTAAATCCGCTAAAGCAGGGACACTTTACTGGCTTATCACGTCAGATGAAGAGGGAGAGGCTGAATTTGGTTCTCAAGAAATAGTTAATAAGCTTGCCAAGCAAGGTGTTGTATTAGATGGCTGTATTGTCGGGGAGCCATCAAGTGTGGCACAAGTTGGCGATACGGTTAAGAATGGCCGTCGTGGTGCGCTTTCAGCTCGGATTTTAGTTACTGGTAAGGCAGGTCATGTAGCTTATCCTCAAAACACACTCAATGCTGCTCATATTGCTGCAAAAATAGTAAATAGCTTGAGTGATCAGATCTGGTTACTCGATGTGGCTAGCTCAAAAACCACACTACAAGTGACTGGAATTAACATAAAAAATGTGGTCGATAATTTAGTGCCAAGTCATTGTGAGATTACATTTAATGTACGTTATAGCCACGGTTACAGTAGTGCAGCAGTTAAAACGCAATTAATGAATACCCTAAACAAGTTTGCTGAGCATTTTACAATTGAGTGGGAACGCCCATGCGAGCCTTATTATACAAGCCATAATACGGGTTGGAGTTTACTTACTCATATTGAGCAGGCTATTTACAAAAACACTTCAAGTTACCCATTACTAAGTACAAATGGAGGGACATCAGATGGACGATTTTTTGCCAGCCCCCATACTCAAGTTATTGAATGTGGTGTGCGAAACAATACGATTCATCAAGCTAATGAACACGTATCTATTAGTGATTTACTTAAAATTGAAGCTATTTATACAACTTTACTAGAGCAGATATTTATAAATAATTAAATATAAATCGAGTACTTTATAAATATAAAGCACTCTCTTATTATTGGTTATTCTAAATAACGTTTGGCTTTGTTTTCTTTTACATTTTTAAGATCGACCAATACCAATCCATCAATACAATTATTAAAATCGGGATCAATACTAAAGCTTAAAAATTGCACGCCACCTGGTTTACAAAGTTCAGTGTATTGTTTAAATAAAGTAGGGACTTGAGCCCCCATATTAGCTAACACATGCTTTAACTCTACAAAATCTTCTTTTACGTCATTGCCGCAAAAAAGAGTATTGCACTGGGTTAGCTGTTGCTCAGTTAATTTAAATTCATTATTAGGCGTAGCTAATTCAATACCACTTTTATAGTAATGCTGATAGTAATAAACGAGCATGGCTTTTGCTTGCTCGGGTAGAGCATTTGATACACTTACAGCACCAAACAAGTATCTGTACTGTGGATAGCTTTTTATAAAAGCGCCAATGCCATACCACAAATAGTCGAGGCTCTTACGTCCCCAATATTTAGGCTGTACAAAGCTTCTACCAAGCTCAATTCCTTGTTTTAGATAGGGCGTCATAGCGTCGGTATAAGAAAATAAGCTATCAGTATACAAACCTTCGCGGCCATATTTTTGTATTATCTGTTGTGCACAGGCTAATCGATAAGCACCTACCAGCTCTAGCTGCATTGGGTCCCACAGTACAAGGTGTTGGTAATCCATATCGTATTTATCTATATCACGACGCTTACCACTACCTTCACCGACTGCTCTAAATGCTATTTCTCTCAGGCGCCCTAACTCTCTAAAAATAGGTGAGCTACCAGTATATTGGTATAGATGAATATGCATACCGTCTTGCGTTTTACCAAGTAGTTGGCATTGCTCAATTGCTCTTTTTAGCTCTTTTCTGCACTCGGGAACAGCGATAGGTGTTTGTGTTTTTAGCGGCAGTGCTTTTTTTGTTGTAAGCCTATAAAGCTGTTTACGGATGAGGTTTACAATTTCTTTATCTTTAAGATTTTCTATTAAGTAAGATTCAGGAGGGATAGAGGCGCCAATCTCAAACTCTAAAGATTTTTGGCGCTGCTTAAACATTTCGGCCACTAATAGTAAACTTGCTAAAGGTTTATAAATCATTGATGTGCCATAAAAAAGTGGACTGTTTTTGGCTTTAATATAAATAGGTAAAATAGGGCAGTTAGCTTTTTTTGCCATACGTAAAAAGCCACTATTCCATTTGCAGTCTTTAATACCTGTTGGCCCTAATCGCGATACTTCTCCTGCCGGAAATATAAGTAATGCGCCTTCATCCTTTAAATGGTTTTGTATATTACTAAGCTCTTGTTTCTTACTCATGCCTGATAAGTTATCTACGGGGAGTAAAAGTGAGTGCATTGGAGTAACCGACATCAACATGCGGTTTGCCACTACTTTTAAATCCTGTCTTACAGTTGAAAGTACTTTAATCAGTGCTAAAGCATCTAATGAACCAATAGGGTGGTTAGCAACGATAACAAGTTTACCCTCATTAGGAATATGTTCTATCTGCTTAGGTTTATAGCGCGTATCAAAATTGAGTTCATCGAGCACTTGTTCAACAAATTCTAATCCTTGTAGGTGAGGGTAGGCATCACCAAAAGCAACAAACTCTTGTTCATGTAATAAGTAGCCTAGGCCTTTTTTTACTAAACCTTTTACTTTTGGAGAGTTCTCTAGTTGTGGTAAGTTTGCAGCAATTACTTTATCAACACTTATCATATTAACCTCATATTCCGTTTGGGCTATTCGCCATACATGTAAGATTAAAAAAAGGGTGTGACAGTTACTTTGCAGTAGTGTGACTTTTTAAAGTGCTAACTTATAAACTGTGTATTGTTAGGAGAATTTATGTCGGTATTGGTTGCTATAACTGGGCGTGACAACACAAAACTAATAACGAAGTTACAAGAGCGATTACCAAATACGCTGATAGAGCAATGGCCTGATTGCAAAAACGCACATGATGTGGATTTTGTACTTGCGTGGAAAGCGCCAGAATCTATGTGGCCACAGCTACCTAACTTAAAGGCTGTGTCGTCATTTGGTGCTGGCGTAGACAGTATCGATTTAACATTACTCGACGAAAGTGTTGAAGTAGTACGTATTGTTGACATGCAACTAGCTGAAGATATGGCGGAATATGTACTGACACATGTGTTAGCTCAAAAGTTACGTTTAAAAGAGTATTACATTAAACAAACACAGCAAACATGGAAGCCAAAGCGGGCGCATAGTAATAAACATGTCGGCATACTTGGGTTTGGTGAATTAGGTAAAGCATGCGCGCAAAAGCTTATAAATAATGGCTTTAAGGTAAGTGCCTGGGCGCAAAGTAATAAAAACGCGACTAATGTCGAAATTTTTTATGGCGAGGAAGGCCTCAATAGTATGCTTTCTGATGTTGACTACCTTGTATGTCTATTACCCCTTACGCAAGCAACGACAGGCATTATTAATCACTCAATGCTCGCAAAGCTACCTAAACATGCTGTTGTTATTAATGTGGCACGCGGTGCTCATGTTGTTCAGCAAGACTTACTAAGTGCATTAAATAACGATAGCTTACGCGCAGCTACACTCGACGTATTTGATCAAGAACCTTTAGCGTCGAATCACCCTTACTGGGGAAACCCCAAAATAACGCTTACACCACATTGCGCGGCGATTTCTGATTTAAATAGTGTTATAGAGCAAATAGCCGATAATATTGAATGCTTGAATAAGGGGTTAGTACTTAATAATCCAATAGATAGAACTAAAGGTTATTAGCTGATAGCTAATTAGTTTAAAAAACAGCTTGTTAACATTTGTAATTTTCATTAGTGTAAAAGGTATTCTCACTAATAAAAAATACAAAGAGGGTGTTATGAAATCGAGTCAAAGTGGCGTTAAATTAAGCCTAGTTATTATTTCAATTATTATACTTGGTGTTTCAGCTTGGTTTAATCAGGCTAATGCCGAGGATACTCCTTCTAAAATACAAACCCAAAGCGAGTTAACAATAGCGGACTAACCTACTTACTATGTATTCCTCTTTTTTCGTGTTTCTTCTCGTGACTCTTTTTAGCAGTATACAAGCATTATTTTCACAGTAGTGCTTGTGTGCCCCTGAAGCTCTAATTTTCATCTTGATTGAAAGTGCTTTTTAATATTTTTAAATTCTTAACAAAAAAAAGCCCAGTAATGCTGGGCTATTAAATATTCTAGGGAAAAGTTGTTAACTTTGGGTTACATTAAATTGCCCAAATGTATAAACTTTAAACAAGTAAAAAGTATTGATCAACACTAAACTCATATTTGAAATAACACTCGACGACATAAGATCTAAGCTAAATGATAAGAATAATAAACCACACGCACTAATGGCGGCAACGCGCAGCAGTGTTATCTGGTTAATAAAGAATGCACCTAAACCTAGTGCAAGTAGTGTAGTATTTAAAAGCCAATCTAGCTCGTTTAGCATGGTCGTTTCAATAGTTCAGTTGTTGAAAAAAGGAGCGCCATTATGTTGATCTTTTGCGCACCTTTCAACCAAGTAATTTTAAATTTTCAGATTAGTTTTTTTAATGCTAAAAGTAGCTACCGATTGCTGAAAATA
The DNA here is from genome assembly GCF_015864475.1 of Pseudoalteromonas sp. SWXJZ10B. Lineage (NCBI taxonomy): Bacteria > Pseudomonadati > Pseudomonadota > Gammaproteobacteria > Alteromonadales > Pseudoalteromonadaceae > Pseudoalteromonas > Pseudoalteromonas sp. SWXJZ10B. The sequence goes on along the minus strand of NZ_JADYXD010000008.1, from coordinate 18,613 downwards.
AACCATTATCAGCAATTACTTGATACTTTTGGCAGCTCTGCGGTTTTTGTAAGTCACTGCATAAATAAAGGGACTCACGGCTAGAATCATAGGTGGGGTGTAGGTTTGAATCAATTAAAGTAGCTCCCTTGCCAAAGAATCCGGGCCAGTAAACACTCTCACTTACCATCCCTAATTTTTTATAGGTGAGTAAGGTAGGTTTTGGAAAAGCTAAAATTATTACAGCAACGACAGCGAGTGATATAAACAGTCCTTTTTTTTGCGTTGTTTTTTGGCTTATATCATTCTTTGCACTGGAATTTAACTCGCCAGGTGAAGGGCGCTGAGTAGAACGCTGAGGTTTTCTTTTTTGCGCTGTTTTTTTTCTTGCCGGTGCTTTACCTAGCAACGATTGTTTATTTGGGGTTTTAGACATAAAGCAAATCTGGCCTTTTTTCCGTAGGTCTCTATAATTAAATGAGTAAATTTATATACTAAGCTAATTATTATGATAACTTAAAGTTAGCTTATAGCCTACGAGGAATAAAGATGAATACGCAGCTATCAATTTTAATTGTAGATGACGTTAGCACAGTGCGTAGTTTTTTGAGCCAAACGCTCATGCACTTAGGGATAGATAACGTAAAGGAAGCATCTACTGCCTCACAATGTATTAGTGAGTGCCAAGCTGCAAATTATAATATCATTTTTTTAGACATTGAATTGCCAGACGGTGATGGTAAAGATTTGATTGCACAAATCAATGAATTAAGCCCAGAGACAAATGTGGTTATGGTATCTGCACATTCAGGTATTGAGAATGTTAAGGATGCAATTGATAAAGGCGCTAAAGGGTTTGTAGTAAAGCCATTTACACCTAAAAAAATAGCGGCAATGCTTAAGAAGTTTTATCCAGATTTAGAAAATGTCTAATAAAGTAAGTACATTTAAAATTTAAACAAAAAAAAACCGGCAAAAGCCGGTTTTTTATATTCTATCAAAAACAAATTATAGAGCTTTAATCTTAGCTGCTATACGGCTCTTATGACGAGCTGCTTTGTTTTTGTGAATTAGACCCTTAGTTGCGTAACGGTCTAGGATAGGTGTAGCAACAGAAAAAGCTTGCTGTGCAGCTTCTTTATCGCCCGCTTCAATAGCAACAATTACTTTTTTGAAGTAAGTGCGCATCATTGAACGACGGCTTGCGTTGTGCTGACGGTTTTTTTCGCTTGTGATAGCGCGTTTTTTTGCAGACTTGATGTTAGCCAAGGTTTGCTCCTAACAATCTTAAAATAAAGCTTAAATTAAAGGCCGTGGAATATGCCTGTTTCTATCATGGATGTCAATTTAAATTTAACAATCCAAGAAAAACTGCACCATATAACGAGCATCAATTTGCCGCTTTAGCAGTTAATACCGACATTGTAACAAAGCACAGACCCCCAGCCTAGTGCTTTAAAGCGATTTATAAAAAAGACTGTGGCATAATCGCCTATCTTGAGGATTTTTGAGTAGGTTTAAGGTGTCAAAAGGTTTATTTCGCTCCGGTATGATTGTTAGTTGTATGACTATGATATCGCGTATTTTAGGGCTCGTTCGAGATGCTGTTGTTGCCAATTTATTAGGCGCAAGTGCGGCGGCTGATGTTTTTTTATTTGCTAACCGTATTCCTAATTTTTTACGTCGTTTATTTGCAGAAGGTGCCTTCGCACAAGCATTTGTACCCGTGCTGAGTGAAATTAAAGAACAGCAAGGCGACGACAAGGTCAGACTTTTTGTTGCACAAGCAGCAGGCACATTAGGAACCATTTTACTGATTGTCACTATTATAGGTGTTGTTGCTTCACCCGTTATTGCAGCATTGTTTGGCACCGGTTGGTTTATAGATTGGTGGCAGGGCGGACCCAATGCCGAAAAGTTTGAACTTGCAAGTTCATTACTTAAATTTACATTCCCTTATTTGTTTTTTGTAAGCTTAGTTGCGCTTAGTGGTGCGGTAATGAACGTGTATAACCGTTTTGCTGTTGCTGCATTTACACCTGTTTTACTCAATGTTTCTATTATTACGTGTGCAATTTTTTTACATGATAAATTTAGTGTCGGGGCTTATTCTCTCGCAATTGGCGTATTTATTGGTGGCGTTGTGCAGTTATTGTTTCAACTTCCATTTTTATACCGTGCAAAAATGTTGGCGCGTCCACGCTGGGCATGGCAAGACGAAAACGTAAAAAAAGTACGTAAACTTATGCTTCCTGCTTTGTTTGGCGTATCTATTAGCCAAATTAATTTGTTGCTTGATACCATGATTGCTTCATTACTGATGACAGGCTCGATTGCATGGCTTTATTATTCAGACCGTTTAATTGAATTTCCGCTGGGCTTATTTGGTATTGGTATTGCGACAGTTATTTTACCGGCGCTCTCTAGGTTACATAGCAGTAAAAAAAGTAGTGACTTTCAGCATACCCTCGACTGGGGGGTACGTTTTGTTATATTTTTAGGCCTACCAGCAATGATAGGTCTAATGATCATCAGCCCGCTTATTATCACCGTATTGTTCGACCACGGTGCGTTTAAAGAAGACAGTGTTGATCATGTTAAAGCAGTAAGTTTAGGCGTAGTCGCATATTCAGTAGGGCTTGTAAGCTTTATGCTGATTAAAGTACTTGCTCCTGGCTTTTATGCTCGTCAAGACACAAAAACGCCGGTGCGTATTGGTATTATTACCTTAGTGTTGAATATGGTATTTAATATTATGCTGGCTCCTTTCATTGGTTATTTAGGATTAGCACTTGCTACTTCGCTATCGGCTAGTTGTAATGCATTTTTGCTGTATAGGCAGCTTAAAAAAGAAAATGTGTATCAGTTTTCATCAATGAGTATGCGCTTTACACTTAAATGTGTTGTTGCAAGTATGGTTATGGGAGCTGTTACATGGTTTGTGAGCAGTTACTATTACTGGGCTACATGGGCTTTTACACAGCAGGTAGTCTTATTAATAGCACTCGTGGCTTTGGCAGGTATTAGTTACTTTGCAATGCTATTTTTGATGGGCGTTAGACTAAATACGATAAAAAGTGTAGCAATTACTGAATCAAACTAAAAAAAAGATTATAATCGGCAACTCTGCGGCTTTAATTAATTTTTAGTCGTAATTAATAGCTCGCTAAACAAGGCATTAGGTGGCATGGAGTTAATTAGAGGTATACACAATATTCGCCCACACCACTTTGGTTGTGTGTTAACTATTGGTAATTTTGACGGTGTTCATTTAGGCCACGCAGAAGTACTAAAAGGCTTACTTACTGATGCTAAAGCGCATAGTTTGTCTAGCACTGTAATGCTATTTGAACCCCAGCCACAAGAATTTTTTGCTAAAAACAATGCCCCAGCACGGCTAACGCGCTTACGAGATAAGCTACGTTTGCTTAGTGATTTAGGTATTGAGCGAGTTATTTGCATTAGCTTTAATCAGCAATTTGCAAACATGCATGCTGAGCAATTTGTTAATGATATTTTGATTAAAAAGTTAGGTGTTAAAGCTCTCACTGTTGGCGATGATTTTAAGTTTGGAAAGCAGCGCCAAGGTAACTTTGACTTACTTGCTAGCATGGGCAAGCAAGCGGGCATGGACGTAAAAAGCACCGCGAGTTTTCGTCAATTAAATGCTAGAGTAAGCAGCACTTTAATACGAGATGCTTTGGCATCTGGTGACTTAGCAAGTGCTAAAACAATGCTTGGTCACGATTATGCTATTTCTGGGCGTGTTATACACGGCTGGAAAAGAGGACGTGAACTCGGTTTTAGAACGGCAAATATTGCCCTAAAACGCCAAGTGTGTCCTGTCAACGGGGTGTTTGCAGTGCAAGCAACGATTGCAGGAAAACAGATTTTTGGAGTTGCAAATGTAGGCAATAAGCCGACATTTAATGGAACTCGTGCATTATTAGAAGTTCACCTTTTTGATTTTGCACAGGATATTTACGGACAATTTATGCATGTGGAGTTAATAAAAAAACTTCGCAATGAAAAAAAATTCGAGACATTAACACAATTAACGGCGCAAATAGCAACTGATGTTGCTGCCGCTAAGCAGTGTTTTGGTTTAAATCAGGTAGCCGATAGAGACGGAATGTAGGATAAATGAGCGACTATAAACATACTTTGAACTTACCGGAAACACCGTTTCCAATGCGTGGCAATTTGGCACAACGTGAACCAAAAATGCTTAAAGCATGGTATGAAGACGACCTGTACGGTCAAATTCGCAGCGCTAAGAAAGGTAAAAAGACCTTTATTTTGCATGACGGCCCTCCGTATGCAAATGGCGACATCCATTTAGGCCACTCAGTTAATAAAATATTAAAAGACATTATTGTTAAGTCTAAAACATTATCTGACTTTGATTCACCATTAGTCCCAGGTTGGGATTGTCATGGTTTACCAATCGAGTTAATGGTTGAGAAAAAAGTAGGCAAGCCGGGCGTAAAAGTAACCGCGAGCGAGTTTCGTGAAAAATGCCGTGCATACGCTAAAAAACAAGTTGAAGGTCAAAAAGTTGATTTTAAACGCTTAGGCGTATTTGCAGATTGGGATAAGCCTTACTTAACAATGAACTTTGACTTTGAAGCGAATGCAATTCGTGTACTTGGTCGTATTATTGAAAAAGGTCATTTGCATAAAGGTGCTAAGCCTGTGCATTGGTGTACAGATTGTGGTTCTGCATTAGCAGAGGCTGAAGTTGAATATCAAGATAAGCAATCTCCTGCTATTGATGTACGTTTTACATTTGTTGATCAAGATGCTGTTGTTAACGCGTTTGATTTGGCTGATGGTCATAAAGGTGAAGGCAGTGTTGGTACTGTTATTTGGACAACAACACCGTGGACGCTTCCAGCAAACCGCGCAGTAGCTGTGCATGCCGATTTAGAATATGCATTGGTGCAGGTTGAAGATGAAGGCGTACAACAACGTCTAATTTTAGGCTCTGAGCTTGTTAAAGATGCAATGGACCGCTTTGGTTTTAATCACTTCCACGTATTAGGTTATGTAAAAGGTGCTGCACTTGAAAACTTACAAGTAGCCCATCCTTTTTATGATTTTAATGTACCAGTGATTGTTGCAGAACACGTAACGACTGACTCAGGTACCGGTGTTGTACATACAGCACCAGGGCATGGTCAAGAAGATTTCGTGGCTGGTTTAAATTACAACCTTGAAGTAGCTAACCCTGTTGGCGCTAATGGCGTTTATTTACCAGATACTGAACTTTTTGCAGGTCAGCATGTATTTAAAGCAAATGCGAGCGTAATTGAAGTATTAAAAGAGCACGGTGCATTAATGCATCATCATGCTATAACTCATAGTTACCCACATTGTTGGCGCCATAAAACACCGATTATTTTCCGTGCTACACCACAATGGTTTGTAAGTATGGATCAGGCTAACTTGCGTGAAGATTCTTTAAAAGAAATTAAAAACACGCAGTGGTTGCCAGAGTGGGGCGAAAGCCGTATTTCGAACATGGTTGAAAGCCGCCCAGATTGGTGTATATCTCGCCAACGTACTTGGGGTGTGCCAATTGCATTGTTTGCTGATAAAGATACCGGTGCACTTCATCCAAATACTCAAGAACTCATTGAGCAAGCTGCACAGCTAGTTGAAAAATCTGGTATTCAGGCATGGTACGATTTAGATCCAGCTACATTACTTGGTGAAGAAGATGCCAAGCAATACATGAAAGTGCAAGATACGCTAGATGTATGGTTTGACTCAGGTGTTTCACATGCATGTGTTGTAGACGCACGTGAAGACCTAGTTGGTCCAGCTGATTTATACCTTGAAGGTTCTGATCAACACCGTGGTTGGTTTATGTCATCAATGATGACATCAGTGGCTATTAATGGTCATGCGCCATACCGCCAAGTATTGACTCATGGTTTTACCGTTGATGAAAACGGCCGCAAGATGTCTAAGTCGCTAGGCAATGTTATTTCTCCACAAAATGTGATGAATAAACTAGGTGCCGACATTCTACGTTTATGGGTTGCCTCTACCGATTACACGGCAGAAATGACTGTGTCGGATGAAATATTTAAGCGCTCTGCCGATCGCTACCGCCGTATTCGTAACACTAGCCGTTACTTACTAGCTAACCTAAATGGTTTTGATCCAAAAACTGATCAAGTTGCTGTTGATGATATGGTTGAGCTTGATAAGTGGATTGTTGGTCGTGCTGCTCAGTTGCAAGACGAAATTTTAGCCGCATACGATAGCTACCAAATGCTATTAGTAACGCAAAAGCTAATGAACTTCTGTACGGGTGAGCTTGGTTCGTTCTATTTAGACGTCATTAAAGATCGTCAGTACACAGCTAAAAGTGACAGCCATGCACGTCGTTCTTGTCAAACAGCGCTTTATCATATTGCAGAAGCAATGACGCGCTGGATGGCACCTATTATGAGCTTTACCGCACAAGAAATTTGGGAAGCTTTACCGGGTGAGCGTAGTAACTACGTATTTACATCTGTTTGGTATGATGGCTTACAAGCGCCAACAAATAGCCAATTTAGTAACGATGACTGGTTAGAAATTCTAACAGTACGCGACGAAGTAAACCGTTTATTAGAAGCTGCACGTAAAGAAGAAGTCATTGGTGCAACGCTTCAAGCAACAGTTAATTTATTTACGGGTAAAGAGCTTGCCGCTAAATTAAATGCGCTTGGTGATGAACTGCGTTTTGTATTATTAACATCGGCCGTAAATGTTTCTGAAGTTGATAGTCAGCCAGCTGATACACAAGCTACCGAAATTGAAGGTTTATTCATTAGTGTTGCTGCAACAGATGCTGCTAAATGTGAGCGTTGTTGGCATTACAGTGAAGATGTAGGTGTTAACCCTGCTCATCCTGAAATTTGTGGTCGTTGTGTAAGTAATGTTGACGGCGAAGGCGAAAAGCGTCAATTCGCTTAGGAGTTATTCTTAGTGAGCAAACTAGCCCAAAAAAGTGGTTTAGTGTGGCTTTGGTTGAGTCTATTACTATTAGTAATAGACTTTGCCAGTAAAACACTTGTTGTAGGGACTATGGCTTATCAAGAGTCGATAAACTTACTCCCTGTTTTTAGTATTACTTATGTGCATAACTATGGTGCTGCTTATAGCTTTTTAAGTGAAGCGGGTGGTTGGCAGCGTTGGTTTTTAAGTGCGATTGCTATTGCTATTAGTGCTTTGCTTGTGTGGTGGCTAAAACGCTTACCTGCAACAAACAAAGTACTATGCGGTGCTTATGCACTGGTACTTGCAGGCGCTATTGGTAATTTATACGATCGTATTGCGTATGGTTATGTAATCGACTTTATTCACGTATTTTATAAAGACTCACATTTTCCTGTATTTAATATTGCTGATTGCGCTATTTGTATTGGCGCAGCATTATTGTTATTTGATGCCTTTACCGGCGAGAGTCCGAAGGAGCATAAAGCATGAGCCAAGCTGTAATTGGTGAAAACTCGCAAGTTATTTTCCATTTTTCTATTAAATTAGAAGATGGCTCTGCCGCTGATTCTACCAAGGTGCACAACAAACCTGCTAAATTAACAATGGGCGATGGCAGTTTAACGGCAAACTTCGAAAAGTGTTTATTAGGTTTAACTGCAGGCGAAAGTAAAACGTTTGAATTAGAACCTGAAGATGCGTTTGGTCAGCCAAATCCAGATAATATTTACTACGTTGACCGTAGTAAATTTGGCCCAGAAACACCAGCCAAAGTAGGTGCAATAATTGCGTTTACTCAACCTGACGGTACTGAGCTTCCTGGATTAGTTCGCGAAGTGCAAGGTGAGTCGGTAACGATTGATTTTAATCACCCTTTATCTGGCCAACGTTTAACGTTTGAAGTTGATATTATTGAGGTGGAAGGTTAATGGAAATATTACTAGCTAATCCACGCGGCTTTTGCGCTGGTGTTGACCGTGCTATTAGTATTGTTGAGCGCGCCCTAGATATTTTTGAAAAGCCAATTTATGTGCGCCACGAAGTAGTACATAACCGCTATGTGGTTGATGGATTAAAAAGTCGTGGTGCGGTATTTGTTGAAGAGCTTGATCAAGTACCTGACGACAGCATTGTTATTTTTAGTGCACATGGTGTTTCGCAAGCTGTTCGCAGTGAAGCAAAACGTCGTGATTTAAAAGTATTTGATGCAACGTGTCCGCTTGTAACTAAAGTACATATGGAAGTTACACGTGCGAGTCGTAAAGGTATTGAGTGTATTTTAATTGGACACCATGGCCACCCTGAAGTAGAGGGAACAATGGGACAATATGATAACTCAGCCGGTGGCATTTATCTTGTTGAAACCGTTGATGATGTTGTTGCGCTTAATGTAAAAAATGCTGAAAATCTTTTTTATTGCAGCCAAACAACACTCTCAGTTGATGACACAGCAGATGTTATTGATGCACTACGCAATAAGTTTCCATCAATTGACGGACCTCGTAAAGATGACATTTGTTATGCAACGCAAAATCGTCAAGACGCTGTTCGTGACTTAGCTGATAAAGTTGATGTGCTATTAGTTGTTGGCGCTAAAAATAGCTCTAACTCTAATCGCTTACGTGAACTTGCAGATAAAATGGGCACAGTTGCTTATTTAATTGATGACGCAACTGATGTACAAGAGCAGTGGGTTTCAGGCTCTAAATCAGTTGGCGTAACTGCGGGAGCATCTGCGCCAGAAGTACTTGTACAACAAGTAATAAGCCGATTAAAAGAGCTTGGTGGCACACAGGTTGTTGAGAACCCAGGTGAAGTAGAAAATATAGTATTTGCTGTTCCTGTAGAGCTACGTTAATTTAAATATATTAAACATTTAGATTAAAGGAGAGTCGTTATGAGCAAGTCACTTCAAAATGATGGTTTGCTTTTTTCGGCTCTTTTTAATGAGCGAGGCGTATTAGCCACGCTTATTGTTTCTCAAGTTATTGCTATTGTTTTAGCTTTTGCACCTAATGTAGAAGGAGATATTTGGCTACGACTTGGGATCATTAGTTTGTTTATGCATTTAATTGTTTTAGTCGGTACTTCTTCTTTATACTTTTGTAGATTTTTCTTACAAAAACGTACTCAAACTTTTCAATTAAGTCTATTTTTTGCCTTTTTTTTATTATCTACCTGTATTTTTAGTATTTTATTTTCTCATTTTGCTTTTGATATAGATGATACAAATAACCTAATTTATTTCACACTTCGCAATTGCATTATAGTGGCTTTACTGGCGGCTTTATTCGTCCAGTTTTTATTAATTCATTTTGAAAAAGAGCAGCAAACTAAAGCTCTTTCTCGTGCTGAGCTTGATGCCCTACAAGCTAGAATACGTCCTCATTTTTTATATAATAGTTTAAACACTGCTGCAGAACTTACTCATCATGATGCCGATGCGGCAGAACAGGCTATTTTAGCATTAGCCGCATTATCGCAGGCTGCAATGCACTCGGGGAAGAATGTATCTCTTGAAGATGAAATAACGCTGAGTAAGCAATATATCGCACTTGAAACGTGGCGTTTTGGTAATCGCTTAAGAGTTGATTGGCAAATACCTAATGAACTACCCGCATTGAGTATTCCTTGCTTAACCCTGCAGCCATTAATTGAAAATGCGGTATGCCACGGCGTTGAAACAAGTGAGCATGGTGCAGAAATAAAAGTAGAGCTACATATCACTACCGGCTATATAACCATGATTGTTTCTAACCCTATAACAATTTCTAATGCTCAAACTAGGCCTAATAACGGAATGGCGCTTGAAAATATTCGCCAGCGATTAAATATTTATTATAAAAATAAAGCGCAGCTAACAATTACTAATAAAAATGATGTGTTTAGGGTCAAGGTCGTTATCCCTAAGCTAATTGAGGGCAGTGTATGAATGTACTCATTGTTGATGATGAACCTCTTGCGAGATCTCGCTTAATCCGTTTGTTGGCACATGATAAAAGCATAGTTGTACAAGGTGAGGCAAGTAATGGTAAGGAAGCTCTAGTACTTGCTAAAAAGCAAACACCTGATTTGATTTTTTTAGATGTTGATATGCCTGGTATGAATGGTTTACAAGTTGCTAATGAGCTCAATAGTCTAACTCTACCTCCTGCTATTGTTTTTATAACTGCCCACCCTGAGCATGCCTTCGATGCTTTACAATTAAGCGCTGCAGGTTATTTAGTTAAACCTATTTCAGAGCAATCACTGCAGAAGGTACTTAAGCAAGTAGGCCGTTTAAATAAAGTACATATTCAAAAACAACAAAATGTAAAAGTATCTTATCAGTTAGCGGGTACTCTACGTAGTGTTGATATAAATGATGTTTTGTATTTTAGTGCCGAAGAAAAGTATACCAAAATGATATTCTCGGGTGGAGAAGCTTTACTGGAGCAAAGCCTAAAGCAATTAGAGCTGCAATATCCCGCATATGTTTTACGAATTCACCGCAATACTTTAGTGAATAAACAAAAAGTAATAGCCTTGCATTCAAAAGGGAATGGCAATCATATGATTGAGCTACAAGGGTGCAGTGAGTTATTGCCAGTGAGCCGCCGCGAGCTTAAATTAGTTAAAAATACGCTTTAGACTTATTTCGCAATTAAGTTGCCTCTGACTTAAATGCATTTACGCTTAATTACTACTGTTTTGTTGAATGAGCCGATTTAATTAACCGTTTATCAACAAATATAACCGCTTGTCTTAGTCCTCATTGATTCCTCAAATAAATAGCATAAACTTATAATCAGATAATTTTTATTTGGTTCTACTATGCAGTCATCTCAAACAAAAGTGCAAAGAGGCTTCACTCTAATTGAAGTGTTAATTGCATTTATTATTCTTAGTTTTGGCCTTCTAGGCGCAGTTGCCCTGCAAGCAAAAGCAAAGCAAGCAAGCTTTGATTCTATGCAGCGTGCTGCTGCAGTTGCACTTGGTAATGATATTGTGCAGCGTATCCGTGCTAACGATACCCCTCAAATAGCCGGGCTGTACACACAAACATTTGATAGTGAAACTGCTACGACAACCTCGCAGGCGTGCTTCACAAACACTTGTAGCGCAGCGCAAGTTGCGGCCTTAGATCTTGAGCAGTGGAAAAGAGCTATAAGAGCTCGAGAAAATACGGGGTCTTTAGATGGTGCTACCGTATGTATTGCACCTACAGTAGTTGCTGGCTCGGGTGGTAAGGCATTTAATTTAGAAGTAATTGTTTCGTGGCAAGGTCGACAAGAGTTTAATGCAAATGATGCTACTGGCGCAATAAAGTGTGGAACGGCTGACAAAAAGCGCCGCTTAGTTGTATTAACTAGTTACATTTACCTTAGGAGCTAACATGAAGCAAAAAGGTTTTACACTTGTAGAAATGATGATTTCATTATTTATTGGTGGATTAATACTAGGTGGCGTTATGTTCACCTATATAGGTATGAAAGTAACCACTAAAGATACGATGACTATTGGTGAACTTCAAGAATCAGGGCGCCTTGCAATTAACATAATGCAACGTGATATTGAACAAATTGGCTTTTGGGGAACTTATTATGACGATTCGTTCACTGCAGTAAATACAGATACACTAGCAAACCCTGGAACAGACTGCTTTGAAGGATTAAATAATGGGAGTTTTCCTGATTTTGCTACAGCTAGTAATTTTAGAACTATTTACGCAAAGGTTGCTGGAGAATCAAAAGAGCTTAACTGCCTAAATAATCCAATTAAAAGTACTGACATTATTCAATTAAAATTTTTACAAGGTAAGAGTTTAACAGTTAATACAGTAACTAATGAGACTCAGGCCGATGAAAACTACTTTGTAGCTGAGCAAGAGAAAGCTCAATTTTTCCGTGGAACGGTTAACGCTGCGACTCTTAATGTTAATGCAACCGTTTGGCCATACAGCCATCATGTTTATTATCTATCAGAACAAACTTATAAAGTTAATAATAAAAATTTAACTGTACCTGCATTAATGAGAAAGCGCCTGGTTGGTGGAAGCATCAACACAGAAACTATTATGGAAGGTGTTGAGAACATGCGGTTTGTTTTTGGTCTTGATACTAACAGTGATAATCGTGTAGATACCTACCGAAGTATTCAAGATATGAAGTATACAGATTGGGAAAATCGTAAAGGTATTTTAACTGTTCAGGTTTTTTTATTAATACGCGCATTACAACCAGACCCAGGAGTTAAAATTAAAAACCAAACTTATACATTAGGTGAGGATGAAGATAAGCGTGTATTAACATTTACCGATAATTTCAGACGTACTGTGTTTACTACTACTATTCGATTAAATAATGTTGGATCAAATTTATGGCGTATCTAAAACAATCACAAAAAAAACAGCAAGGTGTAGTTCTAATTACAGCTTTAATAATGGTTATTGCAGTGACCGGTATTGCTGTGACACTTATGAGCAGTAGTAGTATTGATATTAAAATTACCAATGCAGCACAAGAGCGCGAAGTGGCCGAGAATGAACTCATTGGTGAAGTGCAGCGCATGATCTCTGATGAGGCAAATCAAGGCGCTAATAATCAGTTCTTCCTGACTCCCGATGAAGTAACTGCAATCGCGGATGGTGATGACAAAGGTATGGTGATTGCAAATCATGCAGATATGCAAAGCAAAATGACTAACCTGAACAAGGGGGCGTTAGATTTAGAATGTCCTCGACGCTTTAATTTTACTGCAGGTATATCGTGCAATATGTTACAGGTTGCCACCACAATAGAATATGGATCTAAAAGTAAACATGAACTAACTATTGTTACAGGTATAGCACAAGAAATGGCCAGCGTAAGCAAGGGGATTTAAGATGAAATTTAAATTAAACAAAGTGTTAGCCTCTTTGCTTGGCTTAACAATAAGTATGTCGGTATTCGCTGAGGATATTGAGCTTTATGTAAATCATGATGTAGAGACAGACGAAAATCCAAGAGTGTTAATGATATTTGATACCTCTGGCAGTATGGATTGGAGCGTTATCAATGGTGATGATCAAGTCTGTTACACAAAGTATCAATATGAAGAGACAACTGGACGTGGCAGAAATCGTCAAACTGTTACATATGATGCTTACCAACAGGTTACATGCTTTGCAAGTAAGCCAGAATATAATGAATACAATGAGCAATGCTATATAGGTGTAAATGGCGTTGCAGTTGCAGATTGCCATGACCGAAGAATCGATGTAGCTAAAAATGCGATGACACAATTAGTCAATGATAATGATGATATTGATTTTGGTTTGATGCGATTTAAGGATAGTGCTGGAGGGTATGTAGTAGCTAAGGTTGGAGCTAATAAATCAAATATTTTACAAGACATTGATGATTTACCTGCCAGTGGTGGAACTCCAATAACAGAGACATTATGGGAGGCTTATCGCTATATAACAGGGCAAAACCTTGATTATGGTCGATTCTATAATGATCGAGATAAAAGTATCGATAACAATGTAACTTATAGATCACCTTTTGAGCAGAGTAATGGTGAACCATTACGCTGTGATAACTCAATTAATATTATTTTAATGACAGATGGTGATCCAACTAATGATGATGGAAGGGACGCTTCAATTGCAGCTGTCCATAACAACCTTTTTACTGATGCCATCCCTTTTGACAGTGGTCGCTATAGCGGAAGCTATTTAGTTGCAATGGCTAAAATATTACATGGTACCTCGGACACGAAAGTGGATTTATACACTCCAACAAGTGATGTATTAGATACAGGCCGTGTATACACAATAGGTTTTGGTACAGGAATGAGTCAAGGGGGAATTGCTCTACTAGACAAGGCGGCAAGTGTTGGTGGAGGGCAGTATATAGAAGCAAGAACTGCAGAAGCGCTTTCAGAAGCATTAAAAAATACTATTTCAAGAATTAGAGAAGTAAATGATAGTTTTTCATCGCCTTCAGTTGCGAGTAATAATGTAGATCAAACTCGTAGCCGGGATGCTGTTTATTTTGCCATGTTTTACCCTGAAACCGGTGCTCGCTGGCGTGGAAACTTAAAAAAACTGAAAGTATCAGGGAATCAAATTGTTGACTCAAAAGGATTGTCGGCACTTGATGAGAATGGTTTAATTGACGAAAATGCAGAAACATTTTGGTTGCCAAGTGGGGAGCCAGCAGATGGTAACTTAGTTGCACAAGGTGGTGTGAACCTTCATTTAACGACATTAGATTCAGATAGCCGTAATTTATACACTGACAATCAGGGATCTATAGTAAATTTTAATACCTCAGTTGTGAGTGATATTCTCAATTTAGTCGATAACAATCCGCTAAGCTTATCGAGTAATGATATCAAATGGGCAATGGGTATAGACGTTGATGATGAAGATGGCGATGGGTCTAAGGTTGACCAGCGCAAAGATATTTTTGGTGACCCTCTGCATTCTAAACCTGTTGCAATCGATTATGGTAATGATGATATTCGAGTTTTGATAGGAACTAATGCTGGCTTTTTACATATGTTTAAGGATTCAGATGATAGTGTAAGTGAAAGTTGGGCATTTATACCGTCTGCTTTATACAACATTATTGAACCTCTACGTGAAAATCAAGCCGATACGAAAGTATATGGTATGGATGGTCCTATTAGTATTTATTTTGATAATAAAAACTTAAATAGTGATGGTTTAAATGACGGTATTATTGATGCGAGTGGCGACGATAAAGTGTGGGCTTTTGCGGGGATGCGTCGCGGTGGTAAAAATTACTACGGACTTGATATAACAAACCCGAACATACCGAAAAAATTATGGGACGCTCCAATCGAAGGTGGTAAAGGTGATTTTAAAGAGCTTGCACAAACCTGGTCAAAGCCACAAATAGCCTACATTAAAGCATTTGGTGATAAGCCTTTATTAATTTTTGGTGCTGGATACGATACAAATAAAGATGCAGCTATTCGTAGTGAGGATGATATAGGCCGAGGTATCTATATTGTTGAAGCTGAAACCGGTAAAAGGGTGTGGGCATTAACACCGGATATTAATGGCTTTAAAGGTAAGCATAGTATTGCTGCAGATATAACCACGCTTGACTCAGATTATGATGGATATATAGACCGAATTTATGCGGCAGATACCGGTGGTGATATTTGGCGTGTAGATATGCCAGGTAGTAACACTAGCGAGTTTAGCCATTATAAATTAGCTGAACTTGGTAGTAATAAAGCAACTGAAGACAGACGCTTTTTCTATAAACCACTCGTAGCACGCACAATTTATAGTAAAGTAAGCGAGTCAACAGTTAATGGTAGCACCGTTATAACACGCTTAGATACACCGTATGATGCCATAGTTATCGGCAGTGGTAATCGCTCAAAACCAACCGGCACCAATGAAAAAGATCAATTGTTTATGATCAGAGATGAAAATACGGTTACTAAATCGTATAAAACGAATGCACCAGATACTATTGTGCCTGCTGATTTGATGCAAATGAATTCAGACCCATTTGGCAATGCTCTAGATGACGTTGATGATTTTGTTGACTTAGAAGTGGGCTTGGCTAAATTTAATGGCTGGAGATATGAGTTAGGAACGGGTGAAAAGTCGCTAGCTGCTGCTACAGTTGTTGGAGGTGTTGCCTATTTTACAAGCTTCACTCCTGCATCAGATACATCGACTGAAAATCAATGTTCGCTAAGTGGTGGTGGTGGTTCTTTATACGCTTTTCACTTACATTACGGTACTAAAGTGTATGACGACCTTAAATTTACAACCAGCTATGATGTACCAGACACACCTCAGTTATACTTTGGTGAAAGCCCTTCATGTGTAGATGGTAATGGCGATGGTAAATGTGATGACGACCCAACAGTTGACGTAATACAAGAAAGTCAGTTTTATTTAATTGGGCCTGGTATTAAAGGTGAAAATGCGGAAAATCCAATGAAACCTGTAGAAATAAAAGGTCCTGGTTTAACTGTTGTTGATGGTAAAGTTGTGTTGGTTAATGACAATGCAGTAGGGTTTGGCTTTAAAACCCAACAAACATATATCTATAAACGTGAAGAAAATGACGAAGTTAATAATTAAGGAAATTAGATGAAAAAACAACACGGGTTTACCTTAATTGAGCTGATGATAGCCGTTGCTATCGTCGGCATACTCGCTTCAATTGCGCTGCCTAACTATACTGAATATGTAAAGCGTGCTTCGCGCGCTGAAGCTGCTGCAGCATTGTTAGATGCTGCAAACAAGGAGGAGCAGTATTTTGTCGATAATAGGGAATATACAGAGACATTTACTGATTTAGGATTGCAAAGTAAGACCGAAAATGGCCATTTTGAGCTATCCATAAAGGTAGTCGATAGCAATACTTTCACTATTACAGCTAAGCCTATAGCCGGTGCTGTAAAGGGGGATAACGATTGTAAAGAGCTTACAATTACTGACACAGGCCTCAAAGGTGCAAAAGGAAGTAAAGGTAACTCTGATATTGATTATTGTTGGGGTCGATAGCCTAGATTACTTCTTCTGACACTTATCAGTTGATTTGATGCGAATTCTACCCGTTTGACTTACAGATAAAGCCAATCCTTCGAGATTGGCTTTATTGCTATTGGGGCAATATATAAAAGTCCCATTTTGAAAACCATTTAAAGAACCATCTGGACGAAATGTAATGGCGTTGCGCGGATACTCTAAAGTATCAGCATCATGGACATCCTCGAAAGTGCTTAAGAGTAACTCATCATCATCTAGAGTCGTTGATTTATCTTTATCGATAAATAGTGACATTTGACCATCCCACTCGTCCTTTGTACATTGACTGCCTTTTAGTGCGCAAAGCGTGACGTAAGTACCATTTTCAATTGCGTAAAGGCGGCCATAATTTATATTTCGATGTAGTAGATTCACATGGTTATCTAATCGGTTTTTAGCCAAGAAGTCTGGATAAAACCACATCGATAATTGACTGATTACAATGACAACAGCCATTGAAACCATTAATTCAAGAAGTGTCACTCCCTTGTTTTTTGATATTGATAATCTCATCCTTGAAGACCTGAGTTAATAAATGATTAACTCAGTCTAGTAAATGATACAAATATGACAAGATGAATTTGTATGTTTTTTAACCGCAAGTCTGAGCTGTATCACCGGTATAAAAAGAAGTACCAGATTGAGATACTGTTAAAGCTTTATTATTTTCACTGCCATTATTAGGACAAAATACAAAATCACCGGGGTTCGTTGTTATTCGACCACTGGTATTAAACCGTAATCTCCTATCATTACCAGTATATTTTATTTTGTCATTAAGGCTTATTTTTTCCATAACTCGTAGTAAAGAGTCTGTAGAGCTGTTGTATTGACCGCTATTATCACCATCAATGAATACAATGATAATTTTATTTCTGTCCCATCGATTACGACATTGCATTGTGTCATTTTGATTTTTTACTTCACCGTGCTGCGCGGCACATATAACGACTATTTCATCTGTACTTGCTGCTTGAGAGCGTGCATAGCTAATATTTCTTTTTAACTCCAACAAAAAATTCTCAGCTCTATTTTCTTCTAGCATATCGCTGCTATTCCAAATCGCAATTGATGCAATGATCCCAACGATAGCAACGGTTACCATGAGTTCTAAAAGAGTGAATCCGTTTTGTTTGTTTTTCATATTAATCTCATTTACTGCTAGTCATTTAAGTATAGCTATTTTTATACAATAAATTATACCATGATCGGTTGTTTTATCACCGTAATTCAATCGCTTTGTTTGCTATGAACATCATGATTGTCTAAAATCGAGGCAACTGGAGCTTTCAAAAGTAATTAATATGAAAAAAATAGAAGCAATTATCAAACCTTTTAAGTTAGACGATGTGCGTGAAGCGTTGTCGGATGTAGGTATTACAGGTATGACGGTAAGCGAAGTTAAAGGCTTTGGACGTCAAAAAGGTCACACTGAGTTATATCGTGGCGCAGAGTATATGGTTGATTTTTTACCTAAAGTAAAACTTGATATTGTATTGACTGATGAAGATGTAGACCGTGCAATTGAAGTTATTGTAAAAACGGCACAAACAGGAAAAATCGGTGACGGTAAAATATTTGTCACTGATGTTGAGCGTGTAATACGTATTCGTACTGCTGAGGAAGATGAAGAAGCGATTTAAGATTTTCTTCTACGCAGTAAAAAGGCGCTTACTAAGCTGTCTCTTATACACAAATCCCTGCTAAGAAATTAGCGGGGATTTTTTTGAACTAAATCTCAATGTCATGATCAGATCTTCAAATCTTGTTTGAGGGCACATTATGATTAACGAACATACTCATTGGGCAAAACAACAATTCGGTAAATCGGACTTAGGTGATCCAAGAAGAACAGCGCGTCTGGTAAAGTTAGCATCAACGCTTGCAAATGAACCAGGAAAACCACTTGTGAACATCACTCAATCCCCCGCCGATATGGAAGGTGCCTACCGCTTTATTCGCAACGAGAATATTGACGCAACGGCTATAGCCGAGTCAGGCTTTAAAGCCACGGTTGAACAAGCAAAAAGTCATAACTTATTGCTTGCATTAGAAGACACGACCACACTAATTTATAAACATTCCTCCATT